>NZ_MSGP01000160.1 GCF_002078235.1 Streptomyces viridosporus | reverse complement strand
GTTGTAGGAGCGCTGTGTCGCGGGTGGTTTCGTGGTGGGCGTTGTCCAGGAGCTGGCTGAAGTGGTCGGGGTCGCCGCCCAGGAGGCGTACGAAGGTCTGCAGGACGTCCTGGGGTGGCAGGACGCTGGCTTCGAGGAGGGAGGCGACGGCTTCGGCGGTGAGGATCCAGCGGTTGGCGACGGCTATGTCGCTGGGGGTGGGGCGGCCTGCGCGCAGGTGCGGGGTGCGGATCGCGGTGCGTAATTGTTCGGCGGCGGTCAGGGAAGGGGCACCGTCATGGAGGGTGGTGGGATCGCCGGTTTTTGCGGAGCTTCTCCGACTCCTACACGGTCCGCAGTACTTCGGGGTCGGCGCCGCAGGTCTGGGCGAACTTGCGGGTCAGCTCCCAGGTGGGGACGCGTTCGCCTCGCAAGACCGGCTCGCTGACAGGCTTTTCAGACGCCCTCTAGTGATCAAGCCAGGTGAGACGATCTCTCAACCTGCCAATACCCCTCGGTCGGTAGGACCCGCCCGGAGGAACAGGCGATGAGCACGCAGCCCGACCGCGCACCCGTCACCGCCTACGCCCCCGCGCCCGGGGCGTCGCCCAATTGAGCAGGAATGATCTTGATCAGGCGGTGAAGGCGGGCGGGGTCGCGGGAGCCGGGAGGATACGGGCGAGCTGCTGAGCCGCGGCGATCAGGGTCCGGTCGGACAGGTACGGGCCGATGATCTGAATGGCGAGCGGCAGGCCGGTGCTCGTGCTGCCCGCCGGGAGCACGATCGACGGCAGGCCGACGGGTCCGGCGAGGTTGATCCAGCTCGTCTGATCGAAGAACGAGCGCCGCTCGCCGTCGACGGTGATGTACCGCTGGGGCGGCGGGACGGACGTCTGGTCGTCGACGGCCGCGGTCGGCGTCGCCGGCGTGATGAGGATGTCGTGCTCGGTGAAGTAGCCGGCCCACCGGTCACGCAGCTTGTGCCGGTCCTCGTCGGCGCGTGCCCAGTCGCGGTGCCGCATGGTGCGTGCCTTGAGGTAGAGGGCGCTGGGGTCGTCGTCGGTGAGCGCGTCGGCGGCTTCGCAGTCGGCGGCGAATGCCTCGTCGCTCGCGGACGCGGACCCGGTGGCGTACATCAGGCGCTGGAACAGCCGGTCGCTGGTGGCGAGCTCCACGGGCCGGGAGCTGTCGTCGACGGTGGCTCCGGCGCCGCGGACGAGCCGGGTGACCTGGTCGAGGAGACCACGGGTGGCGGAGTCGACCCGGCAGTAGTCGTCATCTGCCCATATGCCGACGCGGTACTGGCTCAGGCTGGTGAACTTCGGGGCGGGGAGGTCGATCCTCCAGGCGGCGCCGTCGGCGGGGGCCGGGGCGGCGATCACGTCCAGAAGAACGGCCAGGTCTGCGGCCGTGCGGGCGATCGGACCCAGGGCGAGCATGTCGGAGCTGGTGAGCCATCCCGGCGGACGCGGGATGTGGCCGCGGGTCGGCACGATCGGCGCAGCACCGCGGGAGGTGCGCAAGGCGTAGACGCCGCAGTAGGCGGCCGGGAGGCGCAGGGACCCGGCGAGGTCGGAGCCGATTTCCAGCGCGGTGAGGCCCGCGGCGACGGCCACGGCCGGGCCGCCGGAGGATCCGCCCGGGGTCTTGGTCTGGTCGAACGGGTTCTTCGTCTTGCCGAAGATCGGGTTTGACGTCTGGATGTCCTGGCACAGGGTGGCCGTGTTGGTCTTGCCGATGATGATGGCGCCGGCCGCGCGCAGCAGGGCGACGACGTCGGCGTCCTGGGCGGGGATGTGGTCGGTCAGGTCGGGGGAACCGCAGGTGGTGCGCATGCCTTTGGTCTCGAGGGCGTCCTTGACGGTGATGGGCAGGCCGTGAAGGGGGCCGAGGGTGGTGCCGGTCGCCGCGAGGGAACGGTCGGCGGCGTCGGCCGCGGCGCGGGCGCCGGCGATGTCGAGCGTCACCACGGCGTTGAGGCCGGGGTTGACCTTCGCCAGGTGCGTGAGCGTCTGGTCGAGCAGTGAGCGGGCGGTGATCTGCCGGCAGCGCAGCGCGTGGAGCTGGGCGCGCGCGGAGGAGCGGTATGGGGCGGTGGTACTCATGACGTCCTTTGCGCTGGTCGCGGCGGCAGCGTGTGCCATGTTCGGCAGGGAGGCCGCGGCTGGGTTGGTCGCGGCGGCGACAAGCAGGATACGGCGATTCAAGTACGGGTTCCCGTGGCGCTTTGCGGCTTCGACCCGCGTGCGGACGGCGGGGTGAAGTAGGCCGCTGCGCGGACGAGGTGGCGAAGGTCTTTCCTGGTGGTGGAGGTGTTCAGGGTCGCGTCAGCGTAGGAAGCAGGTTCTTCTACCGTCCCGTACTACTTTTGGACGAGTGCAGCGTGGATCTGGTCCGCGGTGACCGCCGCAGCAACCCGCGCGCTCGAGCGCCACCAGGCGCGGCGGCGATCCTCGGCTCGAGTTCTTCTGACCGGACTGCCGGGTCGAGGTAGGGACGGAGCTCGATCTGCCCGTCACGGATCTCGACGGCACGCCGGTACAGGGCGAAGGCGACGGAGCGGCGTGCGCGTCGTGCTTCGGTCGCGTCGACGGGCCGCTCACTGAGCTCCAGGTCCGCGTCGCCCACGCGGTCGGCATCCTGCCGTACTTCCGTAAAGCTCAGCGAACTGCCTTCTTCCGCAGGCAACTCGAGGCTCTGGAGAAGATCGGCCACAGTTGGAGGGCAAACGCCTTCCACGGACCCGCTCTCCGGCTGTTTCCCGAGTTCGGTGGGCTCGCCGCGGTTCCTGCCGATGTGCGGGTACAGATCGTCCGCTGGATGACCTTGTGCTACATCGGCGAAGAAGGCGGCTACGGCGCGATGGGCCGCAACCACAAGGTCTTCCACAGCAACAGCACCACGCCTCTGATCGAGCAGATGTTCAAGGAGGACCGCGAGATCATCCGCGATGACGTCAGCGGCCTTCAGAAGGACCGCATTGTGAAGCGGGCCTGTGGGGATGAGTACGTCGCCCGGCGCTTCCAGGCCCTCCACCTGGTCGACGCCTGACACAACGGCTCGGGCGCCAGGAAGGTGGCTCGCTCGCGCCCGAGCCATTCGCGCGAGTAGTTCGTTTGCGCCGTCTCTCGAGGCCGCGGGGAAGACGCTGCGCCGCGCCTTGGTCGCCTTGTCCTGGGCCGCGCACCTGGTGGTATCGACCTCCTGCGCTTGGACGGCACCGACCTCACGGCTCCGCAGCACCGCGACCGCAGAGTGAAGCGCTGCCCCTGGACGGGGCGTCGCGTGCTGACCGCCTCATAGGGCGCGCAGCGTGGCTTCAAGCGCCTCCACGATGCCGTCGTGGGCCGCCGGCGCCACCCGGCGGGGCCTTCCCACAGGGACCGGGGCCTGTTCCGCGATGCGGTCCAGCACTCGCAGGAAGTTCTTGTCGGCGGTGAGGAACACTTCACAGTCCGGCAGGTAGGAGGCGTGTTGGACGTCAACAGGATTGCCGTCGGTGACCTTCATGTCCGCCTGCACGGTGTCCGCCGCCCATCGGAGCCAGTTGCGCGGCATGTGAGCAGCTTCTACCTCGTACAACCAGAACTGGTTAAACGCTTCCCGCGAGGCGCACATAGCGCGGAGGTCCACCCGTGCGCCGACCCAGTCGGCGTAGGTGGTGTCCTCATGCGTAAGTACGGCTCGGCGGCCCGTCGCGAAGGCACGCCAGTACACCTCCTGGTTGTACGGCCGCCACGCCGCGATCCTTTCGCCAGGTGCCCACCCGGCCCGCTGCTCCGTCGTGGTCTCCTCACTCGGGGACAACGTGATCCGAGACAGATCGCGGAGATCGAAGTCGGCCTCGCGCCAACGCTCCCGCTGTTCCTTCTGGTTGTCCACGAGGAAGCGCGCTGTGTGCGCCGTTCGCCGGGCCTGCTCCGTGTCGCGCAATTGTTCGTGGTGTTCCGCCGCCTCTCGCCAGATTCTTTTGGTCCAGTACGTACGCCACGTCGCCTCGCGTCCGGTGTCGGGCACCGCCCGCATCCACTCCGGGTGCAGACGTCGCACCTCGGAGACGACCTCAGCACCCTCCCGATCGGCCTCGCTGCGCAGTCTTTCGTCCGTCGCGGTCGTGATGGCCTCGATGATGGCCGCCCGCATGTCCGAGCGGGGATGCTGCAGCACCTCGAGCAGAACGCTCGGCGCGGTTACCACGCGATGACCAAGAGAGTGAGCGACCGTCTTGAACTGGTCCCCAGCCCGCTCATCCCCCAAATAGGACCAGATGTTGTTGTCGAGCATGATCCTCACGCTGTCATCCCCCTGCCTTACGTTCTTGCCCATTCCATTCCCAGCTCTCGCAGCGCTGCCCGCTGCTCCTGGGGGAGTTTGTCATGCCTTGACCGGGTGTTAGAAGCCGTATCTCAAACGAACTTGATCGTGTGGTTCCTGCTGGTCAGGAATGGCTTCGTTCGGAGTGGGGGAGGCATGCGGCGTCTTGTGTCCGCTTCGTGGTCGAGGGGTGCGCGGTGGCGTCGGTGCTGGGAATGCTGGAGGAGCGAGAGGCGGCTGCCCAGGTGCGGGTGGAGGGCCTGCGGGAGGAAGTCGCGTGGCTGACTGAGGTGTTGGAGGACGCGGAGATCGAGCTGGACCGGCGGGTGATCGCGCGGGAGGAACTGGTCGAGGCCCTGACTGTCTCTGCAGCTGAGTCCACTGCCGTGGCCGAGGCCGGGGCGGAGCGGGAAACCACGTCCTCGCCCGTGCCCGGCTCAACGGTGCCGCCAGGGCGGGACGGGTTGCCGGTGACGGTTCTGGCACCGGACCATCAGCGGCTTCTGGGTGTGCTGGAGGAGGGGCGACCAGCGGGCAGGGGGCCGCTGAAGGCCAGGGAGATCGCGGTGGAGCTGGGCTTGGAGACGATGCCGGAGAAGGTCGAGGGGGTGCGCTCGAAGGCCAGGCGCCTGGCGGAGCGCGGGTGGCTGGTGCAGGAGTCGTCAGGGATGTGCAGCACCGGTCGGCGACCCGTGCCAGACGCCGGCCCATCCGCGTGATCACCGACCACCGGATCATCGCCTCGCTGTTCTCCGGCCGTGTCCCTTAATCCTGAGCCAGACGGCGAGAGTTCATCAACCACGCGAACGTGCGCTCCGCCACCCAGTGTCTGGGCAGCACCACGAATCCCTGCGTGTCGTCGGTGCGCTTGACGATCTGCAGGGTGAGGGCGAGTTTCCGTCGGTACCAGTCGACCAGGTCGCCGGTGTAGCCGCCGTCGGCCCGGACAGGGGTGATGTCGCGGTGCAGGCGGCGCAGCCGCTGCAGCAGGCCCGCGGCGGCGTCCCGGTCGCCGATGTTCGCGGCGGTGACCGCGACGACCAGGAGCAGGCCGAGCGTGTCGGTCACGATGTGCCGTTTGCGGCCCGGCACCTTCTTCCCGCCGTCGTACCCGCGTGAGGCGGCGTGCACCGTCGCGACACGTGCGCGAGGCAATCGTACGATCGGGCACCCGAGTTGAGACCAGCGGGCGTGAGCGCGTACAACTGCGACAACAGGGCCTCCTGGTACTGCTCGGTTCGGTTCGCACCTACGAGCCACCAAGGGGCCCTGCCTTCATGCGCCGATCGCCAGAAGAACATCCCGGCGAGAAACCTGTTCGACTCACACGCTCCATGATCGGTTGAGATACGGCTTTCAACGACAACGGCCGATCAGGGGCTTTCTTGGGAAAGTGGGGTGCGGCTGATCCGGCAAGTACGTCGAGCGGCCGTCCGGGCTTTGGTCCTCCGCCAGCGGCTGTTCAGCAGGTCCGTAGGTATGGGATGTCACGGATGTGCGTGCTCCATTCGCCTGGTGTCAGGCCTGCCCCGGCGCGGTCGCATGCCAGTGTGGCTGCCTGGCCCGTGGTGATGTCGTATGTCTGCAGCGGTATGTGCTTGCCTGCCGCGTAGAGGGTTTTGTCGTCGGGGCTGAAGGCCAGGGCCAGGATGGCTGTTCCCGGGGTAGGGAGGGCGGAGCCGATGGAACGGCCGGAGTCGGTGTCCCAGAGTCGCAGGGTGCCGTCATCGCCCGCGGCGGCAAGGGTGTGCCCGTCTGGGGAGAAGGCTAGCGCCGACACGTGCCGGGGCTTGCCATCACGGACCGGAGACGCGGGAAGGAGGCCGAGGGGCTCGTGGGCGTCGCCATCCCACACGGTTACCTGACCGGATTCGTCGCCTGCTGCGAGGTACTTGCCGTCCGGGCTGAATGCCAGTGCCGTCGTCACGCCGGAGGTGAGTGCACGGCGTGTGATCCGTCCGGACCGCAGGTCGAGGAACTGGCCGTGGTTAGTTGCCAAGATGCGTCCGCCGGGTTTCACCGCCAGGATTTCACCACCGATGTCGGGGATCTCGCGGGTCATGTCCCCGTTGCGCAGGTTCCAGATTTCGAGCCGCTCGTCCGCTGGTATGCGGGAGGTCATCAGCGACGTCCCGTCCGGGTGGAAGGCGATGCCGTTGACGGCATTTGCGGGAAGGCCGGCGATGTCGGGGTCGGTCCGCGTCACCGTCAGTGAATCAGTGATGCGGTGAGCCGGGACTTCCCACAGGGACAGCTTCTCCGGCGGGATGGAATTTGTCGGGTGGCTGACGCCGTAAGCGAGGATGCGTCTGTCGGGACGGAAAGCCATGTGCACTGGGCAGGGCGCGGGACTTTGCCGACCTTCAGGGGGAGTGGGGCAAGCGGCCGGCGGCGGGCTGGCCATGTGGGTGCCGTTGCGGCCGTCGAACAACTGGATATGGGCCTGGCCGGTGTCGGTGTCCTGGTGGGCGATAGCTAGTGTGCTGCCGTCCGGGCTGAAGGAGGCCGATACGGCGGGCCGGCTTTGCCAGCGGGAGTCGACGACGCCGTCGAGGGAGAGGGAGCGCACCACGATCTGGGACCGTCCCGCGAAGTAGCGGATACGGCGCTCCTCCATGTCCAGCCTGAGTTCACTGACCGTCTCGCCGGAGAGTGGATACCGGAAGACAGGCGCCGCGGGCGCATCGGTCCGCCATAACAGGATCTCGTCGGGGTCTGTGGCGGCCATGAATCTGCCGTCCGGGCTGAACGCGAGATCTTCCAGTCCCTCGTGCTCAAGCTTCGGCAGTTCCAGCCCGGAAGCGATCTCCCATCTGCGGACGCCCGCTGGGCCGCGCAGGACCAGGTGCCGACTGTCGGGGGTGAACTGGAAGTCTTCCCTGGAGCAGTTGGCGGCGGTCGTCTTCGGGGCCCACTCGGTGGGCAACTTGCGGCGCCCGCGGATGTCCCAGATCTGCAGGCGGGTGCCGGGCAGGCACAGGGCCATCACACGGTCGTCCGCGCTCACCTGAGCATCGGGGAGCGGGTAGTCGTTCATCCGGCGCTGCTGGCGGAGCCGCCGCAAGGCCCAGGCCGGTACATCGATCGGTTCCCCGGGACCGACTTTGGGCAGGACGTTGTCCATGCGGCGCTCCAGCAACACGCGTCGGGTCCGCATGTCCCGAAGCTGGAACACTGCCTGGAGTCCCAGAGTGCGGTACAGGACAAAGGTGCGGCCGCTCGGACTGATCTCGGCTCCGTCGTCGGCTGGCAGACGCTGCCCATCCACACGGCCCGTCCGCACGTCCCAGATCCTGACCCTGCCGTCGTCGTCCACCAGAGTGAGTTTTCGCAGGTCGGGGCTCATCACGCCGGCATGGGCAAGGCTGCTGCTCAGCCCGGGTGACGAAGCGATCCGCCGATGGCTGCGCACGTCCCACGCCACGGCCTGCTTCGCTCCGGCGCTGACCAAGGTGCGGCCGTCGTCGCTGAGGTAACGCACGGCGGCCGGATCGGTATCGGGATCGGTGAAGGCGTCCTGCTCCTTCTGCACCGCGGCGCTCATCAGCGCCGAGCGGCTCTCGGGGAGGTCGGCCAGAGTCCAGGAAGCGATGCTCAGCCGCATCGCGGTCACCGGGTCCGTCACCCGCAGGCTCTCGGCCAGAGCCGCAATTCTGCGGGCCTCGACCTCCAACCGTTCCCGTTTCTCGGACTCGCTCTGCTGCCATGCGATCGCGCCCGCGACACAGGCGAGCGCCATCATGAGGGACAAGCCCACTCTCAACCGGCGCAGGCGTCGTGTGGTGCGGGTTGCGGAGTGTTGTTCCTGTTGGCGTGCGGTGGTGCTGGCAGTGAGGAAATCCTGCTCCAGGCCAGTCAGGTCGTCGAGGTCATCGGGACTGCTGAAGTGTTCCTGAGCGGTGGCGAGTCGGCTTCCCCGGTACAGGGCCCCGGGGTCGCGGCCCAGTTCTTCCCAGACGCGTGCGGCCTCGGTCAGTTTGCGGTGGGCACGCAGGCGTTCGCGGTCCTGTTCTATCCAGCCGTGCAGTCGGGGCCAAGCGGTCAGCAGAGCCTCATGGGCCAAGTCGACGGTGTCGCCGTCGAGCGTTAGCAGCCGTGCCCGGGTCAGCGCCTCCACTACCTCGGCGGTCTCCTGCCTGTCGGGGGTCTCGAGTTCCTCCCGGTCGGCGGGTCGGCGGGTGTCGGGGGTGCCATCGCCGGGGGCGACCAGGCGCAGCAGCAGGCGGCGGGCCGCAACAGCCTCGGCATCGGTGAACTGGCCGTAGACCTCCTCGGCGGTCTTGGCGACCGCGCCCTCCAAGCCTCCGGCCGCCTCGTAACCGGTCAACGTCATGGTTTTTCCACGGCGGCGGCGCCAGGTCTCCAGCAACACGTGCGACAGCAGCGGTAGCCCGCCCGGGGCCTCAGCGACTTCGTTGACGAGGCGGGAGGTCAGAGCTCGCTCCACAGTCAGGCCCGCGTCCGCTGCTGGTTTGACGATGGCCGCGCGTAGTTCCGTGGGGCTCATGGGGCCGACAAGCAGATGGGCGCCGCTCAGCGCGTCGGCCAGGCCTGGGTGTTCGACGCAGCGGCCGTAGAAGTCGGCGCGTACGGCCAGCAGTACTCGCAGTCGGTTCTCCGGTCGTTGAGCGGTCAGGAGGAGGTCGATGAATGCGGCGCGTTCGGCAGGATCGCCGCAGAGTGTGAAGGTTTCCTCGAACTGATCAACGATCACGAACACGTCCGCCCGAGCGCTGTCTGTGCGGGGGCTCGTGTCGAGCACCGGGGCGTGGGTGCGCGTGGGGTGCTGACCAGGGGTCAGGATCCGGATGGCAGCCGGGCGCAGTGCGGCGTCCTGGGTGTGCCGGAGGGCGGGGATGAGGCCGGCGCGTAATAGGGAGGACTTGCCGCTGCCGGACGCCCCGAACACCGCGGCGAACCTTCGCCGACGCACCAGCTCCAGTACGTCGGAGGTGAGCTTGTCACGGCCGAAGAACCGGCCGCTGTCGCCGGGCTCGAACCGAGCCAGCCCCCGGTACGGCGGCGCCCCGCCCCCCTCTTCATCCTTCGAACTCGAGGCTGAGGCCTCCTCCACCGCTTGCTTCCACCGGGCCTCCCACTCCGTCAGATCTCCCCCGCACGCCTCTACATACGCAAGCACCACCGGCAGCGTCGGCAACTGCTCGCCAGCGGCCGCCTGCGAAAGTGTCGTCACCCCGTACCCCGCCCGCTGCGCCAGTACCCGGTACGTGATCCCACCCGCCTCGGTGCGCAGCTTGCGCAACTCGAACGCGAACCGCTGCACCGGACCCGCCCCTGGGTCCACCGGCACTTCACGACGTCCCGCCACCTCGGCCAGCCCCCTCAAGCCGCTCCCGCACACGCCCAGACGGCAAAACTACGTACCCCTCGTGCCCCTACAAAGATCGCGACCGGCCATTGTTCGGTCGCTGGATCAGTCCTTCCGAACAATGCGCCGGTCGCTGAAATCGACTTGTCCCGGGAGCGCCCGACGACGGGGTGGGCGATTGTCATCGTCGTTCACATCGGATACGGAGCTTCCCTGGGGGCGGACGGACGGCTGTCCGCCTCCAGGGAGAGCCACCGCAGTGAGCCGGGCAGCCGTCAGGCCGTCCGGGACAGCCCGGAACGCGCAGGTGCAAGGGGTGCTCGGTGTACGGGGCACCCATGGAGCCGAGGTGTCTTGCGACCGACCGGGCAGGTGGTCACCATCGGGCTGCAACGTCGCAGCGACACCCTCCGCCGAATCCTCAAGAGAGGTCACGAGATGAGGCACAACTGTCCGCCCTGTCCCGACGGCGTTTCCGACCCCCGGTCGTTCGTGGACCGCATGCGTGCGCTGAAGGCATGGTCCGGGCTGACGTACCGGGAGATCGCGGTTCATGCGCACCGGAACGGCGATACGTTGCCGCCCAGCACGCTCGCGACCGTGCTGGGCCGCGCCACGTTGCCCCGGGAGGACGTGGTACGGGCGTTCGTGCGGGTCTGTGGAGGCAAGGACGAGATGGACGCCTGGTTACGGGCGCGCAGCGAGATCGCCCGGACTGCCTGGATGCCGGCCGACCCGGGTGGGGGGCCCGGGCCGGCTCTAAACGGCGGGGAGGGCGCCGACGGACGTCACCAGATGGCCGACGCCGCCGTCGCAGCAGTGTTCGCTGCCGGTTGCCTGGCCTCCTGGTGGTGCGGCAAACGGCTCGGCAGCCGGGCCACACCTCGACGCCACGGCCAGGGCACGCACTGAACGGGCTCCTTGGGAACCGTTCGTCGATCGCTGTGACGGGTACGGGCCAACGGCCGGTTGGGCCTCTCGCTTACCACGAGCAAGCGGTTCCGGTTCGGACTCCGCGTAGCCGTGAGGTCTACATGTGCCGCGGATGCGGAATAGAACCACCGGACGAGCGGGGTTCACCGCCGGCTCGCGCCCTCGGGCTGGGGCAGGGACCGCGTCACGACCCCGAGCACGTCGCCCAGCGGGAAGAATCCCAACTGGCGTGAGTCCACGCTGGCGGCGGCGTTGTCGCCAAGGAGCACCACGTGGCCCGGCGGCACCCGCCCCTCCTGGCCCTCGGCGAGCGGGGGGACCGACCCGGGTGGCACCGGTTCCCCCGGCACCGCCGCCACCCTCTTCACGATCAGCGGACTGTGCCGGTCTTCCCGCCAGATCGCCGGTGACCGGGGCCGCAGCACCACCACGACCTGACCCCGGCGCACCGTGTGCGTACGGCGCACCAGCAGCCGGTCCCCGTGGTGGTGCGTTGGGGTCATGCTCGTTCCACGCACGGTGACGATGAGCAGACGGCGGGCGGCGCCCGCCCCGCAGGTCGCGAGGAAGGCCAACGCCACCGCCGACACCCACCAGTCCCGCCGGCGGGTCACGGTGACATCTCCGTCAGCGCTGCCCCTTCGGACGGCCCGGCGGCGTCGGGCAGGTAGCCCGTGGCCTGGAGGGCGAAGAGCCGCGCGTACTCGCCGCCGGCCGCCGTCAACTGCACGTGGTCGCCGCGCTCGACGATGCGCCCGCCGGAGAGGACGACGATGACGTCGGCGTTGCGGAGCGAGCCCATCCGGTGGGAGATCAGGACGCTGGTCCGGCCCCGGCGGTGTCGCGCGATCGAGGTGTGGATCTCGTACTCGGCCTCGGCGTCCAGTCGTGCCGAGGGTTCGTCGAGGATCATCAGGTCCCGTGTGCCCCGCAGCAAGGCCCGCGCCAGGGCCAGACGCTGGCTCTGGCCGCCGGACAGCAGCACACCGGACTCGGGGTTGTCCCTGTCTTCCTCCATGAAGAACGTCCTGGTGAGCGGTGTCCGATAGCCTTTCGGTAGCTCCTTGAGGGTGTCGTGCGCCCCGGCCCGCCGCGCAGCCGACACGATCTGCTCCTCGTCGTCGAGCGCGCCCAGGTCACCCAGCGCGATGTTCTCGGCCGCCGTCAGGTCGTACTGTACGAAGTCCTGGAAGACCGCGGTGATCCGGTCGCGCAGCTCCGCCGGATCGACCTCGCGTAGGTCGACGCCGTCCCACAAGATGGCGCCCCGGGTCGGATCGTAGAAGCGGCAGAGCAGTTTGATCAGCGTCGTCTTGCCCGCCCCGTTGAGTCCTACCAGGGCCATCGAACTGCCATGGGGAATGGTCAGGTTGATGCCCCTGAGAACCCACGGGTGCCGATCCGAGTACCGGAACCACACGTCGCGCAGCTCGATGCCCCGGCGCAGGGCGGGCAGCGGCCGGGGGGCCGGTGTGAGCACGAGGTCCGGCGGGGCCTCGATCACGTACCGGTAGTGGCTGAAGATCAGCAGCGACTCACTGGCACGGGCCGCTTCGTGCGCCAGCGCGGCGAACGCGGATTGGGTTCCGGCGATGGCGGCGACGAGGAGCGTGACGTCACCGGCTGACAACTCGCCCCGGTACGTTCCGCGCACCGCCCACAGCAGACTCCCGCCCGTAATCAGCGAGGCAAGCAGCCCCAGGCCCGACTGCACGGCGACCTCGCGCCGGTCCACGGCTCGGCGGGCCGCGTCGGCCGTCCGCCGCTCAGCGAGCATCCGGTCGCGCAGAAAGCCGCCGATGGCGAAGAGACGCACCTCCTTGGCCGCCTCGGCATCCGCCAGGAGACCGGCGTAGAACCACTCCCGCCGCTCCGTCGTCCCCACTCGCCAGGCCACACCCGCCCGCCGACGGGAAAGGGCGATCTCCGCGCAGAGCGTCGGCACCCCGGCGGCGGCCACCAGAATGGTCAGTACCGGGTTCAGCACCAGCAGGGAACCCAGGAAGCCGGTGACCGTGATCGCGGACCGCGCCAGGCCGAGTGCCGCGTTCATCACCTGCGCGGGCACGCGGCCACCGCCCTGCCGGGCCAGTTGCAGCCGGTCCAGGAAGTCCGGATCCTCGAAGCGGCTCAGGCCGGGAAAGCCCGCCGCCTTCGTGAAGAGCCGGGCGTCGGCGCGGAGCGCGGTACGCCGGTCCACCTCCGCGGACAGGTAGCGGCACACGTGCGGCAGCAGGGCGGCGACGGCGCCGACGACCGTGAGACCGAGCGCCGGGACGAGCAGCGCGCTCATCCCCGCGTCCGATCCCACGTGGTCCAGCACCGACTTGGTCAGCCACGCCGCGGCGACCGTCAGCAGGCCGGCGGCCAGACTCAGCACGCTGTACAGCACGAACGCGACCGGAGCGGCCCCGGCCGCCAGGGTGGCGGCCAGCAGCAGCCCGCCCCGGCGGGCGGGCGCGGACGGACTCATCGCGGGGACGCCTCCCGCGCCAGGTCCACCATATGATCGGTGACGACTGTACGGTTCCGGTCCGCGTGGACGCGCAGTGTCGCGGGGAACGCGTCCACGCGCAGGGCGGCGCACACCGGCCCGCCCTTCGGCTCCACGACGACCCGGGCCACCGGGCTCAGCTCCCGGACGAAGCGCTCGCACTCCTCCGGTTCGCCGACCACGACGGCGAGCGTCCGGTCCCGGCCACCGGGCTCGGCGGCCGCGTACGCGACGAGTTCGGGCAGCTTCGTGCGGCACGGCGCGCAGTTCGGGGAGAGGAAGGCGATCAGTACCCCGTCCGGCAGCGAGGACAGGCTGACCAGTGCACCATCCACCGCCACAGCGGTGAAGTCGGGCAGATCCTCTCCAGGGCGCAGTGGTGTCACCCCCTTGCCCGGCGCCCCCGTAGGCCCGGCCGGGCCGTACTCGCGCAGCTTCTTGATCACTCCGATGGTGAGCAGCAGGTCCAGCACGCACAGGATGCCGACGAGCACCACTGCCGAGGTCAGAGCAGCCATCCAGTACCTCTCAGTCACTCAGTCACGGAAAGGGCGACGGGCCGGAACAGACTCATCAGGTCCTCCAGCACGGTGACCAGGCCGCCAGCAACCGCGCCCGCGCACCACGCCACCGCGACCATTCCGGGCTTCGATCCACCGGCCGGGCCGACCGCCACCACCGCCGCGCCCACCCCGGCGACGGACGCCAGCAGCCCGTTCCGTACGACGTGCGCCCGGCCCAGCGGAGCGGCCGATCGGCCGAAACACCGGCAGCGCACGGTCGTCCCCCTGCCCACCGACCGGGCGATGACCACGGCGAACACCGCGAGGAGCACCGTGGCCGCCAGCAGACCCGCCAGTGTCATCGGGGCGTACGGCAGGACCAGCGCGAGGCAGACGGCGCCTTCCACCGCGACCACGGCGAAGGCCACGGCCCGCAGGACCGACCCGGACACCACGGCGAGCGGCCGCAGCGAGTCGGCGAAGGCGGAGAACGCCCCGGTCCTACCGGCCTTGCCGACCACGGCGATGAGGAACACGGCGGTCAGCAGCCCGCGCACGCCGTAAGCGAAGTAGTTCATTGCCGCCTCTCCCGGGGCCCCGCCGGCCGGAGCCCCGTCAGCACGGGAGGGAGGGCACACCGAGCGGTACGCCCTCCCCGGTCACGGTGCTCCGCCGTCAGCAGGGGCTGATCGACGGCTCGCCGTACCAGCGGCAGTTCCTGCCGTTGTTGTCGCAGCACCAGTCCTGCCAGTAGCCCTCCGCGTTGCAACGCGTGATGCACCTGAGCGCGTCCGCGTCGGCGGTGGGGAGGAACCGTTCCAGCAGGAAGATGCCGAGGTTTCCGAGCTTGTCGAGCATGACCACTCCTAGTTTCGACAGCCCCTCGTGTCCCGGAGGGAGATGCCCCGGAGGGAGGCGAGGGGGTCCGGACCCGCCCCGGTGAGCGGGGGATGAACGGTGATGAGTCTGTGGTGGGGTGAGCACTGGTTCAACGCTGGGACGGCGCTCCGACACATTCCGAACGCGTTCCGAACACCGGGGCCTGGTGAGAGGCTCTGTTCGGGACACGTCCGCAGGTCGTTCCGGGCGCCGGTCGCCGGACGATGATCCGTCCCACCGGCAGCCGATGCCGGGTCAGGGGCAGAGCATGCTCATGCAGCGCACTCACCTTGCAGAGGGGCACGAATCAAGCGACGCCGACATCCGTGCGCCTCCGGAGGCCGTTGCCGAGGTCACGGACCGGATGACGCGGTTCTGGCGCCGGCCCTGTGACGACCACCAAGAGCAATGGGATCGACGGCCGAGGCGTGCGATGCGATCGCGGTTTTCCGCCAAAGAGCCAGGCGCTGATCCGGCTGCCCAGCCTGTTACGGAGTGTTGGGCATGGCAGGACGACGACGTCCGCGCGAGGATCACGTGACCGCCCGCCGCACCCTCGGCTCCGGCCCCGAGAGCTCCGCGCCCACCGGCGCGGCCCAGGCCGATCTGCTGGACGACCTCCCCAGCATCCGGCTGCCCGATCTGGCCGAACTGCGCCAGGGGAGTACTCGGAGCCCGTGCCGCCTGGCCCCCGGCAGCACGGCGCGTGCTTGGTGCAGGCGGCCACCCGGACACCAGCCCCGCCGACAGCCCCGGCTGACGCGCCTTGACGGCTGGAGCTGACCGTGGAGCGCACAGCGTCTGCGTCCCTGACCCGGCCCGTGCTGGCGTGGAACGCGCAGGCCAAACCTTGATCCACGAAGTGGGACCAGGGCCGCCTTGCCCTGCCACACCCGGTCTGTGGTGTCGATGGCTTGGGTCAGCTGACGGTGTGCTCGGGGTCGGCTGCCCGGGCCTCGGCGAACGTGCCGTAGTCCGTGGACCGGTTGAGCAGGGTGAAGTCCATGTCACCGGCGGTGAACCGGCTCGTGTAGTAGTGCCCGGCGGCGGACTTGGGCTGCAGGCCAGTGACCGCTATGCGGCAGGCGCCTTCATGCCGGGGGCTGCGGTGCTGGCGCTCTACGCGGGGGTGTTGTCGTACAGGAACCCGATCTCGGCGGTACTCGAGTTCTCCGGGGGCACTGTCACATTGGCTGACCGGGTGGGGTGGTCTTCGGGTTGGTCATGGTGGAGGGGGACTGTCCGTGGACAGCGCGTCGCCGTCGTGCCAGGGGCACCGGTATCCGGTCGAGGTGATCTCCCACTGCGGGGGGCTGTACTTCCGTTTCCCGCTCGGCTTCCGCGAGGTGGAGGAGCCGATGCTGCAGCGCGGTGTGATCGTCTCCTCTGAGACGGTCCGCCGCTGGTGTGTGAAGTTCGGGCAGGCCTGTGCGAACGGACTGCGCCGCCGCCGGCCGGGGCCCGGGCGTTTCTTTCGCCACCTGCTGAAGACGACGCGTGCGGTGCCGCGGGTGGTCGTCACCGACAAGTTGCGCTCCCACGGTGCCGCCCACCGTGAGGTCGTGCCGTCGGTGGAGCACCGCTGCCACAAGGGCCTGAACGACCGGGCCGGGAACAGCCACCAGCCCACGCGGCAACGCGGGCGTGCGATGAAGGGCTTTCGATCGGTGGGTGCCGCACAACGGTTCCTGGCCGTGTTCGGCGGTATCTCACCGCACTTCCGGCCCCGCCGCCACCTGATGACCGCCTCGAACTACCACGCCGAGATGACCGTCCGCTTCGCGATCCGGGACCGGATCACCGGCGCTGCCAACCTGCCCACCACGGCCTGAGCGCAGGCCCGGGCCGCGGGCCCACCACGCTCCGAAGCGCCAGCAGACAGCCACGCACCCAACAACGTGACAACGCCCGCGCACCAGCGACGGCCAGGGTGTCGACGATGCCGTGCTCGCGGGCGGCGCGGACGTCGTGGACGGCTCCGGGCAGGGCCGGTGAGGCCCACAGCAGTCGGCCTGGGGGCACCCCCGGCCGAAGGCTGGGGGAGGGCCGGCCAGGATCTGCACGTTCATCCCGTGTTTCTTGTGCTCGCCGGAGTAGCAGGGGCGGTCCGCGGTGATGCGATCGATGGGCGGCAGGGTGTCGTCCAGCAGCACGAGCGCCTTGGTCGAGGCCGTCCGGGCCGCCTTCACGAGAGTCGGGGCGAGGGTGGCCAGGAGTTCGACGGCCTCGGTGATGTAGCGGTAGGCGGTGGTGGTTCCGATGCCGGATCCGGCTGCGAGCTGGGCGTGCGGGTGGCCGTTGCGCAGGTGGGCGAGGGTGGGCAGGGCCTGCCGGCCGGGGCTCAGGCGCCGCCGGCGGGTGCCGGGCTTCCGCCGGTGTTGGCGAAGCCGGGCGGACAGGAAGCGCAGGGCGGAGCCGGACACGTCGACGCGATGGGGCCTCCCCTGCTCGAGCGAGGCCGAGAGCTTGGGGAGGGGTAGACAAGCAACGAAGCCTCTGGTGGAGACGGTTCTTCTTGGTCGAAAACCCATCTACCAGGGGCTTCACCTGTCTGTCAGCCCAACTGGCCAGTCCACCCGACGGGTTGGAAAGGACTCATTGAACATCGTCGTCGAGATCGTGAAGCGGACCGACGACGTCAAAGGCTTCAAGGTCCTGCCCCGCCGCTGGGTGGTGGAGCGAAGTTTCGGCTGGCTGGTCCGGAACCGTCGCCTGGCCCGCGACTACGAACGGCTGACCGTCACCTCCGAGGCCATGATCAAGGTGGCGATGATCCGCCTGATGCTCGTCCGGCTCGCCGGGCAGCCCTCGCGGTGGAGTCACGAATCCCACCACAAGACAGCCCGAACCAAGACCGTCGAGGACCAGATCGCGGCGTAATCGACCGGCCACCCGACAGGCTCTCAGGGGGCGGGCTCCCCGATCCTGACCGCACCGCAACCGCACGGCTGGACCGAGATCGGCGGCCGGGTGCTCCTGGAGTGCTGAGCCTGCGCTCAGCCCATCTCCTCCAGCGTCCTGCCCTTGGTCTCCGGCACCCACTTGAGGATGAACGGGACCGCCAGCGTGGCGAAGATCGCATAGATCACGTACGAACCGGACAGGTTCCACTCCGCCATGCTCGGGAACGTCGCGGTGATCAGCCAGTTAGCGACCCACTGCGCGCAGGCGGCGACGCCGAGCGCGGCCGCGCGGATGCGGCTGGGGAACATCTCGCCCAGCAGCACCCAGGCCGCCACGCCCAGCGACATGGCGAAGAAGAGGACGAAGGTGTGGGCGGCGACCAGCGCGACGGCGGCCTGGGTGTCGGGCAGCGAGATGTCGTCACCCGTTCCGGTCTTGTAGGAGAAGGCCCAGGCGACGGCCGCGAGGGAGACCGCCATACCGGCGGAACCGGTCGCGGCCAGCGGCTTGCGGCCGACCCGGTCGATGAGCACCATCGCGATCACCGTGCCCACGATGTTGATGACCGAGGTGGTGAACGAGTAGAAGAACGAGCTCGACGGGTCGATGCCCACCGACTGCCACAGCGAGGAGCTGTAGTAGAAGATCACGTTGATGCCGACGAACTGCTGGAAGACCGACAGGCCGACGCCGACCCAGACGATCGGCAGCAGGCCGAAACGGCCGCGAAGGTCCTTGAACCGCGGTGCCTTGTCGCTGCGCGCGGCGTGCTCGATCTCGGCCACCCGGGCGTCGAGATCGACCTGCGCGCCTTCGAGGGTGCGCAGCACCTCCTTGGCCTCGCCGGTCCTGCCGACCGAGATCAGGTAGCGCGGCGACTCCGGGATGCGCAACGCCAGCAGACCGTAGACCAGGGCGGGAACGGCCGCGATGCCGAGCATGACCTGCCACGCCTCCAGGCCGAGCAGGCTGCCGCGCTGGTCCCCGTCGGCGAGGGAGAGCACCATCCAGTTGACCAACTGGGAGACGGCGATGCCCAGCACGACGGCGGCCTGCTGGAAGGAGACGAGCCGGCCGCGGTACTCGGTGGGCGCGACCTCGGCGATGTACGTGGGGCCAATCACGGAGGCCATGCCGATGGCCACACCGCCCACGATGCGCCAGAAGGACAGGTCCCACGCCGTGAACGGCAGCATCGAGCCGATACTGCTGGCCAGGAAGAGCAGGGCGGCCAACTGCATCACCCGGAGGCGGCCGACGCGGTCGGCGAGCCGTCCCGCGAGCATGGCGCCGGCGGCCGCGCCGAGCAGGGCGATGGCGATGACGGCTCCGAGCGTGGCGGCGCCGACGTCGAACCGTCCCCTGATGCCCTCGACGGCGCCGTTGATCACGGCGCTGTCGTAGCCGAAGAGGAAGCCGCCCATGGCGGCGGACGCCGCGACGAAGACGACGTGACGCAGCCGGTTCGGCCGGGCCGTGAGGCCCCCGGCGGCAGGTTGTTGTGCTGTGCTCGTCACCTACGGACTCCTGTGGTGATGTGTGTCGTTGCCGTCTGCCCCGGGTGAGGAGCGAGGAGCGAGAAGCAAGGACAGGGAGCGCCGCGGCGGGTGCGCGCACGGCGGAGGGCGGCGCTCGGTTCGGAAGGGAACTGGGGCCCGGCTTCCGGACGTGGGAGGCAGGGGAGAGTGGTCGGTCGGTCGATCGGCCGACCGGGGCGCTTGAGCAGGCCCGGGCCGGAGGGCGCCCGGCCCGTCCGCCGTCCGGGAAGGACCGGGCTGTGGAGGGCCGGGCGCCGTCCGTCCGTGTCACATGGAGCCGCACCGGGTCGTGTCGGCCGAGAGGTCACGGCGCCGACCCGGTGCACGGCGGCGGGTCCGTCAGTCGTCGAGGCCCAGGCCGCGTCGGCCCGTCTCGTTGAGCCGGTCGACGCCGAAGCGGTCGGTCCAGTCGCGCTCGTAGTGCTCCTCGGGGAAGTCACTGGGGCTGGAGCCGGTCAGGAACGCCTCGCGGACCTTCGCCGAGTACTCCTCGTTGCGGGGGCACCAGGGGGCGGCGGGGATGTACATGACGTTGCCCCAGCCCTTCTGGTCGGTGACCGGTGCGACGCTGTGGATCATGTCGCAGTGCCACCAGACGGAGTCGCCCGCCTTGACGTCGGGGATGCCGGTGAGGGCCTCCATGAGGAGCGGGTGCCACTTCTCGTTGGCGGGGAAGACCTGGTTGGTGGTCACCCCGCACATGTCGTCGTCCGGGACGTCCGAGAGGAGCGGCCGCAGCATGAGGTAGGCCATGGCCTCGGGGATCGGGACGGTGTGCAGGACACCCTGGTCGTGGTCCATGTCCGACAGGGCGGTCCAGCCCTGGAAGGTGCGGAACGCCGAGCACATGGTGGAGCCGGGGTACTGGGGGCCGGCCGTGCGGTGGGCGGCGTCCCAGGGGTCGTACTCCTCGATGCTGCCGTCGAACAGGTGGCGGAACGCCTGCTGGTAGGCCCGCGTCATCCACAGGTCGAGGGTGCCGGGGTCGAGGTGGGTGCCGAGCCCGTTGGAGTCGGCGCCCGGGGGACGGCGGCGGATGCGGTCGGGGTACAGCGCGTCGCGGTCCGGGTCGAACCACTGCACGCCCTCGGACTCGTGCTTCCACAGGGAGTTGAGGAAGGACTGGACGTTGGCCATCCGGTCGCTCTGGCGGGCCTCCATCTGGGCCGGCGACCAGTAGATGGGGTAGATCTCCGGCTTGGAGCCGACGCTGCCGAAGAAGTCGTCGCCGGGGCCCCGGTAGTTCTCGAAGAACTTGTTGCGCTCCACGTAGTCCACGATCGAGGCGTCCCAGGCGAGGGCCTGGTCTCGCTCGAAGTGGCCGCGGACGACGAGGCAGCCGCGGCGGCGGAGCTTGTCGAGCTGCTCCGGGGTGACGGTGCCGTTCGCGATGTCCGCGTAGTCGATGACCGGCCACACGGTCTCGCCGCGCTCCTTGTCCGCCTGGATCTCGGCCAGGCGGGCGCGGATGCGCTCCTCGACGACGGCGAAGACCTCCTCGACGGTGCGCCCGGAGGACTCGATGCGGGCGCGCAGCGCGGGCTTGATCTCGCGGATGGCGGCGGCCAGGTCGTCGGGGGTGGTCTCCCAGTGCGGCAGGGCGGGGAGACCGGCCTGCCGCGTCTCGGTTGCCAGCGTCATTGCTCGGCTCCTTTGGTCAGGACTCCTTACTAGACGGCAACCTAACCGTCCCCCCACGTTTGGGCAAGAGTCCTGACTAAAATCTTCGGCATGTCACTGGCCAAGCCGTCACTCGAAATGCTGCGCGCGCTGACCGACGAGAACGTGCTGCGCGCGCTGATGGAGGAAGGGCGCCTGACCCGCGCGGAGATCGCCGCCCGGACCGGGATCTCCAAGCCGACGGTCTCCGACAGCGTGCGGCGGCTGAGCGAGGCCGGCCTGCTCGCCGACACGGGCGAGCGCACCACCGGCCGCGGCCGGGTCGGCACCTACTACTCGCTGGCCGCGGACACCGGGGCGGCCCTGGTGGCGAGTATCAGCCCCGAAGGCGTCGTCGTGGAGACGGTCGACGCCTTCGGCACCGCCACCGCTCGCGCCGAAGTCGACCTGGGCCGCGCCCCGGGCCCGCACGCGACCGCACAGGCCCTGACCGAAGCGGTCGGGCTGGTCCGGCCCCGGGTGCACGGCCCACTGCGTACGGCCGTGGTCAGCGCGGCCGATCCGGTCGACCGCGTCACCGGACGCCTGGTGCATCTGCCGGACGCCCCCTTCCTGGTCGGGGACCTGGACCCGGCGGCGGTGCTGGCCGGCGTGGTGGACGGGACGGTGCTGGTCGACAACGACATCAACTGGGCCGCCCGCGCCGAACGCGCCACCGGATGCGCCCTCGGCGTCGACGACTTCGTCTACGTCCACCTCGGCGAGGGACTGGGCTGCGCGGTGGTCACCGACGCGGAAGTCCGCCGCGGACACCACGGATTGGCCGGCGAGATCGCCCACCTCTACACCGCGGGGCCCCGGGGCACGGCGCTGCCGCTCATCGAGGTCTTCGCCGAACTCGGCCTGCGCCGCGCGGAGTCCACCGCCATCGACGTCGATGCCCTGCGCGCGGCCGCCCTCGGCGACTCCGAGACGGCGCGGCGGACCCGTGGCGCGCTGGCCCGCGCGGTGGGCGGCGTACTGGCGGCGGCGGTCGCCCTGGCCGACCCCCGACTGATCGTTCTGGGAGGGACCTGGGGCGCCGAGCCGGGCATCGCCGAGGCGATCCGCGCACACTTCGCCGAACTGCCCCGCAGCGTCCCGGTCGCCGCGGCCCAGGTCCCCGAACCCGAACTCGCCGGAGCCCGCACCCGCGCCGTGGAGGCCCTGCGCACCGCCATCATCACCACCCGCCCGGAACCGTCCGCCTGACCCGAAGCGTCCGGGTGTGCCACTGACGTTGATCGTTTACGCCTGGGTCGTGGTCTTCTGCTTGAGGCGTTCGTAAGGTGTCTGGCCGCCGAGGCCGCCGTGGGGGCGATGGTAGTTGTAGTAGTCCTCCCACTCGCGCAGCTTGTCGTTGAAGACCTCGGCGTCGTCGATGACGACGCCGTCGAGGAACCGGTAGAACTCCTCGGCGTCGATGCGGTGGGAGCGTTCGACCTTGCCGTTCAGCCGCGGGGTGCGGGGCTTGATGTAGGTGTGGGCGATGCCCCTGTCGAGCACGTGCCGGTGGAAGGCGGACTGGAACTCGGCGCCGTTGTCGGTCTGGATGACCTCGCCCCGGAACGGCAGGCGTTGCAGCACGTAGTCGAGGAATTGGATGGCGGCCTTCCAAGGGTTGTCCTACCTTTCGAGACGTGGGTCAGACCGGTTTCGCGTAACCCCGCGTTATAGGGGCGTCCGCTGGCTCGGTGTTGAGCGAGTACGCCGCTGCCGAGCAGGGATTCGTTCGAGCCGGAGGACAAGGTGGCGGATGGGACTGTGAGGGCTGTCACGCCAGTGCGTCGAACTGTGGGCCTGGTGTGCCAGGGGCGAATCGAGTGAAGTGCGCGGGCGGGTGATCGATGGCCAGGTCGGGTCGCCAGGCGGTGAGGATCTGGGCGCTGCACACGAACAGGCCGTCGGGGAGCTGATCGAGCGGGTACCACGCCCAGTCGCCGACGCTCTCGTCCGGCTGCGTGGCCGGCTGCCCTTGCCAGGCGTGGACGAGCGCGCCGACGGTGACCCGCAGGACACCTTCGACGTGATCGACGAGCGTGCCCAGGAGCCCCACGTCCTCGGCGTGAGCGACCAGCCCGGTCTCCTCGGCGAGTTCGCGGATCACCGCGTCTTCGAAGGATTCCCCGGCCTCCACGCTGCCGCCGGGCAGTTCGAGGGTGCCGCGGCGGTGCTGGCCCAGCAGAATACCCTGTTCGCTGAGCAGGATTGCTCCGACGCCGACGGCCGCATGTGCGGCTGGCGCTCGGGTGCTGCGGGGTCGGCTGGAGACGCGCGCCGGCCGGTCGGGCAGGCGCGCGTCTCCAGCCGACC
>NZ_MSGP01000016.1 GCF_002078235.1 Streptomyces viridosporus | reverse complement strand
GAGCGGGGGACCGGGGACCGGAGAGCCGGGGACCGGGGAGCCGGAGGCCGGGGAGCCGGAGGCCGGGGGACCGGGGACCGGGGAGCCGGAGATGGGCTCCGGGGACCGGTCGCGCCCCCCGGCGGACGAGCCGGACCGCCGCCGCCGGGCCCTGCGGCTGTCCGTGCTGGTCGAAGTGGCCGTGGGCATCGTGGTGCTGCTGGTCACGTCGGTGCTGACCGGCACCCTCCCGGCCCGCGCGGAGGCCGAGGCCGCCAAGACCGCCGGGACGGCCCCGGTGGCCGGGCTCCCCGGGGCGTCGACGGTCACGATCCCCTACGACGTCGGCACCCCCGGCGGCAAGGGCCGGGTGCAGATCACGCTGGACCCGGGCCGGGTGGGCGAGAACGGCGTCCAGGCGGTGGTCTTCGGCGCGGACGGCGGGCTGACGATCGTCCCGGAACTGAGGCTGTCCTTCACCCTCACCGCGAAGGACATCGGGCCCATCGACGCCCGGTTGACCGACCGGGGCGGCTACTGGGCCACCAGCGACCTCAACCTGCCCCTCGAGGGCACCTGGACGATGAAGGCGACGGTCAGGGTGACCGAGCTGGACCAGGTGAGCGCGTCACGGAAGGTGCGGATCACCCGTTGACGGATCGCCCGTCGGCAGGCCGCCCGCTGACGGGCCATCCGTCGACGGGGCGTCCGCTGACGGCTCATCCGTCGACGGGCCGTCCGCCCGTGGGGTCCGCCCGTCGGTGGAGAGCCCGAGCAGTCCGCTCATGAGCTCGGCGGCCCGCACGGAGGCGTCCCCGCAGCACGTGTTGAACAGCACGTGCACCTGCTCGACCCGGTCGGCCAGCCGGCGCAACCTCGGCACCCACGCCCCGAGTTCCTCCGCCCCGTACGCGTACCGGAACCGGTCCTCCTTGCTGCCCGTGCCCCAGGCGGTGCTGCGCCCGTGGAACCGCACCACGGACAGGCGGGGCGAGGTCACGGGCGTGACCGGCGGTACGGACGAGGGCAGCGACTGCACCATGTCGACGCCGACCGCGGCCATCGCGCACCGGGCGAGCAGCGCGGACGTGGCCTCGGCGCGCCCCGCCTCCCACCACGAGGGATGCCGGAACTCCACGGCGAGGGGCCACCCTTCGGCCCGCCGCGCACACTCCTCCACGAACGCCTCGGCCCCCGCGCCGGCCCGCAGCCACGGCGGGAACTGGAACAGCACGCTCCCCAGCCGCCCGCTCCGGCGCAGCGGCCCGATCCCCTCGGCGAACCGCGCCCACACCTCGTCCAGCACCGCCGGGTCGCGCGCGTCGGGCGGCAGCCCGCCGGGCATCACCGCGCTCCGGGTGGGGTGCCCGGTCAGCAGGGAGAACGCCTTGACGTCGAACACGAACCCGTCGGGCGTCCGCTCCACCCACAACCGGCTGTTCCGCTCGGAGGGCAGGGCGTAGTACGACGCGTCGACCTCGACGACGGGGAACCGCTGCGCGTAGTACCGCAGCCGCCCCTCGGCGTCCCGCCGACCCGCCGGGTACCAGCCGCTGCCGACCAGCGCCCGGTCGGTCCAGGAACAGGTGCCCACCAGGATGTCGCCCATGGGGCCCGGCTACCCGCCGCGCCACCCCGCAGACACCGGCGGAGCCGGCCGGGCGGTCAGCCGAGGGACCGGAGGAGTTCGTCGCACGCCTGCTCGCACGAGCGGCAGGCCTCCGCGCACAGGCGGCAGTGCTCGTGCAGGTCGGCGTGGGTGGAGCACTCGTCCGCGCAGGCCCGGCAGGCGGTGGCGCACGCGGTGAGGATCGCGCGGGTGACGTGGGCGTCGTAGCCGGTGTGCCGGGACAGGACGGATGCGGTGGCGTTGCAGATGTCGGCGCAGTCCATGTCGGTGCGGATGCACTTGGTGAGCTCGCCGACCATGCTCTCGGACAGACAGGCGTCCGCGCACGCGGTGCACGCCTGGGCGCAGGCGACGCACTCCTCGATGCACCGGGTGAGTTTGTCGCGGTCCACCCGGCCCAGGTCGGCGGGGTAGGTCGCGAGCATGTCCTTGACGGTCGTCACGATCGGTCCTCCTCGGTCGTCGCCGGGGCGGTGCGGTCCGGGGTGGCCGCGTTCGGTCCGCCCCCGCCCCTGCCGGGTTGGCCCGGCCGGGGAACGCAAACGCGTCCGGGGCGCCCCGGACCCCTCCGCGACGCCCCGGACGCGAGGACCGGTCCGGTGCTCAGTGGTGGGCGTGCACGACGGCGTGGCCCCTGCCGCGGCCGATCATCCACTTGTTGACCGGGGTGGTGATCAGGAAGGCGACCGCGAACCCGCCGAGCAGGGCCGACCAGAACAGCCCGTCGGACAGATGGGCGTCCATCGCGCCCGGGGTGAGGGCGACGATGCCGTTGTCGACGGCCTCCATCACCGCGATCGAGACGGTGTCGGCGGCCAGTGCCACCTTGATCGCGGACTTGAGGTCCAGGCCGGCCCGGACCACCGCGAACAGGGTGAACGAGTAGCCGAACAGGAACGCCAGCGCGATCGCCAGGACCATGGTGGGCAGGTTGCTCCAGCCCAGCGCCGTTCCGACGACCATGCCGAGGATCTCGCCGACGGCGCAGCCGGTCAGGCAGTGCAGGGTCGCCTTCACCGCCATGGACCAGGAGGCCCCGGCGCGGGGACCGTGGGTGCCATGGGCGGTGTGAGCGGTGTGGGTGCCGTGGCGGGCTTCGTGGCCCGCCGGGTCTCCGTGCCCGCCGTGGTCATGCGTGGTGTCGCCGTGCCGACCGGTGTGTTCCATGACCTTCATCCCCTGTCCGTCCGGTGCGCCCCGCAGAACCTCCACCTTCCGCAAGCTATACCCCCTAGGGGTATGTGTCCAGGGGTGGTCGACCTGCGCCACGCCCCGGGGTGCCCGTGGCCCGGGCGCACGGCCGGCGAGGAGCGGACGAAGGGCCTGTCCGCGGCGCGCCCGAACACGGGTGCCCGAGGGCCGCTATCTTTCGCTCCGGACGTCGGACACACGGAGCGGCATGCGACAGGCAGAGGAACGGGCCGGGGAGTCGTACGGGAGCGTCGCGGCCCCCGCGGTCGACGACGAGGCATCCGCGGACGCCGATGGAGCCCCGGCGGACGCCGATGGGGTTCCGGCGGGCGGCTGGCCCCGGCACTGGCCCTTGCTGCTCCTCGGGGCGGCCGTGCTTCCCGGGACGGTGCTCTTCGTCGTCGGCCGGTGGGGGGACGAGCCGGCCGTGCAGGCCTGGCGGACCGTCTGTCTCTCCATCACCGTGCAGGCGCTGCCGTTCCTGCTGCTCGGAACGGCCCTGTCCGGCGCGATCAACGCGTTCGTGCCGGCCCGGGTGTTCACCCGGGTGCTGCCCCGCAATCCCTCGCTCGCCGTCCCGGTCGCCGGAGCCGCCGGGGCCGTCCTGCCCGGCTGCGAGTGCGCCTCCGTGCCGGTCGCCAACAGCCTCATCGGCCGGGGCGTCACCCCGGCCGCCGCTTTCGCGTTCCTGCTGTCGGCCCCCGCCATCAACCCGGTGGTGCTGGCCACCACGGCCATCGCCTTCCCCGGAAGCCCCGAGATGGTGCTGGCCCGGCTGCTCGCCTCGCTCGCCACCGCCAGTGCGATGGGCTGGCTGTGGCTCTGGCTGGGCCGCGAGAAATGGCTGCGGCCGGCCGTACGGCACACCGGGCACCGGCCGGGGCGGAGCCGCTGGACGGAGTTCCGGCTCGGTTTCCAGCACGACTTCCTGCACGCGGGCGGCTTCGTCATCGTCGGGGCCATGGCGGCGGCCACCTTCAACGTGGCCGTTCCCGACTCCGTGCTCGGCGTGTTCTCCGACTCGCCCTGGCTGTCGGTGCTCTTCCTGGCCGCGCTCGCCGTCCTCCTCTCGGTCTGCTCCGAGGCCGACGCGTTCCTCGCGGCCTCCCTCACCGGCTTCTCGCCCCTCGCGCGGCTGACGTTCATGGTGGTCGGACCGATGGTCGACCTGAAGCTGATCGCCCTTCAGGCGGGCACCTTCGGACGGGCCTTCGCGATCCGCTTCTCCGCCGCCACGGCGGTCGTCGCCGTCCTGTGCAGCGTGCTCATCGGAGGAACCCTGCTGTGAAGCGCCCCCTGCAGGCGGTCCTGCTCGTCCTCAGCGGCGTCGGCCTGCTGCACGCCGCGCTCCTCACCGACCTCTACCTGAGGTACGTCAACGACTGGATGCGTCCGCTGCTGATCGCGTCGGGGGCGGTGCTGCTCCTGCTCGGCGCGGCGGAGGCCTGGTCGCTACGGAGGCCGGGCAGGAGCCGGGAGACCGACGAGCGCCACCACGAGGACCACCACGGCGACGGTCACGGCGGCGACGGTCACGACCACTCCGGTGTGCCCGGTGTGGCCTGGCTGCTCCTCCTCCCCGCCCTGAGCCTGCTCTTCCACGCCCCGCCGTCCCTCGGCGCCTACACCGCCTCCCGCCAGGCCACCAAGCCGGTCGTGCAGCAGGACGAGTTCGATCCCCTGCCCGCGACCTCACCGGTCCCGTTGACCCTCCGTGACTTCACCAGCCGCGTCCAGCAGGACCGCGAGCAGGCCCTCAAGGGCCGCACCGTCCGGATGACCGGCTTCGTCACCCCCGGCGAGCGGGGCGAGGGCTGGTACCTGACCCGGCTCCTGATCAACTGCTGCGCGGCGGACGCCCAGTCGGTCAAGGTGCGGATCCACGGGGCCCCGCCCCCGCCCGCCGACACCTGGGTGACGGTCGTGGGCACCTGGCACGCGGGCGGAACCCTCGGTACGAGCTCCGCCCCGGTCGCGCTCGACGCCCGCACCGTCAGCAAGGTCGACCGGCCGGCGAACGCCTACACGGACGCCCTTCCGCTCTCCCCTCCCCGCTGACGACGGGGCCCCGGGCGGCTGCGGAGGGTACGCGACGTGCTCAGCGCGAGGGGGTGGCCGCCCCCTCGCGGACTCCGCCGACCGCCGCCGAAGGAGACGGGGACCGGGGCGGACCCGCATCGACCGAGCCGGCCGTTCGACTCGGCGGCCCCGGACGCGCCCTGCGGTGCGTCGACCCGCTCGGTGTCGTGCCGTCGGACCCATCCGGCTGTCGGACCCATCCGAACAAAACCCTCACGAAATGCCCTTTGCGCGCAGTTGGCTCTGGCAGAGTCGATGCCTGTTCAGGGGCGGCGCACAGCCGGACGCCCAGCGCCCAGTGACCGGGAACCGCCATGAGAGCCGCCGAGCAGCGCGCCGAGGGCGCAGGACCTTTCACCACCCGGCTCACCTGGGGCCTCCCCGGCGGTGGGACCGCCGTGTGGGAGTCACGGCTCGCCCGGCGGCGCGGGATCCTCGCCGTCCGCCCGCCCGGCGCACCCCGCAGCCGGCACACCAGAGCCGACGAGGTCGCGCTCCGCCGCCTGCGCAGGCTCAACGCCGTCGCCGCGACCGCCTTCGTCATCGGCGGAGCCCTCTTCGCGGCCGGGGCCGGCGTCGCCCAGCTCGGCTCCGGCGACGCCACCACCTGCGCCTCGATCTACTTCGCCGGCGGCCTCTTCTTCAACACCGGCGGCTACGTCTCACTGCTCCAGGTCGTCAACGCTCCCCGCCACGTACCCGGCGGCGAGGGCCGACTCGTCACCCCCGGCTGGCGCTGGTGGAGTTACGAGCCGACGCGGGTGGACTGGTCGAGCGCGTTCGTCCTGTTCGTGGGCACCCTGGTGTTCGCCGTCGACCTGCTGGACTCCTTCCTCCAGGGCCTGAGCGTGCAGCAGGTCAACCGGCTGATCTGGGCCCCGGACGTGATCGGCTGCGTGCTCTTCCTGGTCTCCGGCCACCTCGCGTTCGTCGAGGTCTGCCACGGCCGGTTCTGCCTGCGTCGCCGCAGTCTCGGCTGGTGGATCGTCGCCGTGAACCAGTTCGGCTCCGTCCTCTTCATGATCTCGGCGATCGCCGGCTTCACCCGCCCGGCCACCGGCAGCCTGGTCAGCGCGGGCGTCGCCAACTGGGCCACCCTGATCGGCGCCTCGTGCTTCTCCCTCGGCGGAGTCCTGCAGCTCTGCGAACGCCCCTGAGACGACAACCGGCAGGCACGGCGGTGTCGGGGCCGTCTCCGCACATCCGCACAGGAGGTGAGGGAAGCCACACGCGCGCTCCCGGCTCGGGGGCTCGGGGGCTCCGAGGACGGACCACGTCGAAGGGCCCCACCGCAAGCGGTGGGGCCCTTCGACATCGTGCCCGGTGAGGCACTGGCGGAGGATACGAGATTCGAACTCGTGAGGGGTTGCCCCCAACACGCTTTCCAAGCGTGCGCCCTAGGCCTCTAGGCGAATCCTCCGCCGGAAACATTACATGACCGAGAGGAGTGCTCGCGAACTCGTTCCCTCCCCGCGACATGAGGTAGCCTCTGCGTAGCCCCTCACGCGGCGCTATCTGACTGAACTCCCCCAGGGCCGGAAGGCAGCAAGGGTAGGTTGGCTCTGGCGGGTGCGTGGGGGGCGCTTGCGTGTGCGGACGCGGGCCCGGGGGGATCGGCCCGCGGGGGCGGATCCGCGGACGGGACCGGATGTCGGCGGGCGCCTATAACCTCGTAGGCGTGTCGTCTCTCGCGCTGTACCGCCGCTATCGCCCGGAGTCGTTCGCCGAGGTCATCGGGCAGGAGCATGTCACCGACCCGTTGCAGCAGGCGCTGCGGAACAACCGGGTCAATCACGCGTACCTGTTCAGCGGCCCGCGCGGATGCGGCAAGACGACCAGTGCGCGGATCCTCGCGCGGTGCCTGAACTGTGAGGAAGGTCCCACGCCGACGCCGTGCGGCACCTGCCAGTCCTGTCAGGACCTCGCGCGCAACGGCCCCGGCTCGATCGACGTCATCGAGATCGACGCCGCTTCCCACGGTGGTGTGGACGACGCCCGGGACCTGCGCGAGAAGGCGTTCTTCGGGCCCGCCCACAGCCGTTACAAGATCTACATCATCGACGAGGCCCACATGGTCACGTCGGCCGGCTTCAACGCGCTGCTCAAGGTCGTCGAGGAACCCCCGGAGCACCTGAAGTTCATCTTCGCCACCACCGAGCCCGAGAAGGTCATCGGGACCATCCGGTCGCGCACCCACCACTACCCGTTCCGGCTGGTGCCGCCGGGCACCCTCCGGGACTACCTCGGCGAGGTCTGCGCGAAGGAGGACATCCCCGTCGAGGAGGGCGTGCTGCCGCTCGTCGTGCGGGCCGGCGCCGGGTCCGTGCGGGACTCGATGTCCGTCATGGACCAGCTGCTCGCCGGCGCCGGGGAGGAGGGCGTGACGTACGCCATGGCCACCTCCCTGCTGGGGTACACGGACGGCTCGCTGCTCGACTCCGTGGTGGAGGCCTTCGCGACCGGTGACGGGGCCGCCGCCTTCGAGGTCGTCGACCGGGTGATCGAGGGCGGCAACGACCCGCGGCGGTTCGTCGCCGACCTGCTGGAGCGGCTGCGCGACCTGGTGATCCTCGCCGCCGTGCCGGACGCCGCGGAGAAGGGGCTCATCGACGCCCCCGCCGACGTCATCGAGCGGATGCTGGCCCAGGCCGGCACCTTCGGCGCCGCCGAGCTCAGCCGCGCCGCCGACCTCGTCAACGAGGGGCTCACCGAGATGCGCGGCGCCACCTCGCCCCGCCTCCAGCTCGAGCTGATCTGCGCCCGCGTGCTGCTGCCCGCCGCCTACGGCGACGAGCGCTCGGTCATGGCCCGCCTGGACCGGATCGAGCGCGGCGTGAACTTCTCGGCGGGCGGCGGCGCGGGCGCACCCGCCCTGGGATACGTGCCCGGACCGGACGTCCACGGCGGAGCGGCGGCCGGTCCGGCGCAGGGCCAGGCCCCGGTCCCGCCGGGGGGCGGTCCCGCCGCAGCCCGGGCCGCGGTGCGGGCTCCGGGGGGCGGTCCCGCACCGGCCCCGCCCGCACCCGCTCCCGCGCCGGCTCCGGCTCCGGCTCCG
>NZ_MSGP01000159.1 GCF_002078235.1 Streptomyces viridosporus | reverse complement strand
TTCCCTCCGTCATGCCTCGTCAGCGGCCCCCTTGCCGCCGACGAGGCCGCCGGGCGGGCGTGGCCCGGCCCTCGGTGGAGTCGGCGGGTGAGGAGAAGCCGCCCGGAACGTCCGGCCACGGGGGCCTCGCCGTACGGCCGGGCCATCGTGTCCCGACAGCGTCGCGGTCCCCTCCACATCCCACTGCCTCGGCCGCGGCCCTCGCCGAGAGCCGCGACAACGGCCGGTCCGTAGCCGGCCGCGGCAGCCGGCCGCGGCCAAGGGACGGCGGACATCGGCTCCGGGGCCGGGGAGGTGACCCACGAGGACGTCGGCAAGGCCGTGCAGCCGCACCTGACCGAGCACGGTGGGCAGTGGCACGGTCTCCACCCGGCCGAGCCGGTCCGCGCCCGCACCCCGGATGGAGAAGAGCGGGTTTCCCTTCGTGGCCGAGCACGAGAGCGGTCGTGGACGAGTGCTCCAGCAGGGCTGACGACCCGGAGTGTCCGCTCGCTCACGGGAAGAGGCCAGTCACTGAGCATGCCGGGCGCCGTTGCGCTCGTCACTCGGGCCGCTGATCCGGAACGCCCGGCGCGACCTGGGATATACCCTTTAGTGCCCGGTTGTGCGTAGCTTGACCGACTGCTCTCGCACACAGTGCCGCGACATCGGGCGCACGTCACATCGATCGTTCAGGAGACCCATGCGCCCCCGAATAGCCTCCCTCCCGCCCGTCGCCCTGGCGGGCGGTGCGCTGACCGTCGGCATCGGCGGTCTGTATCTCGCCGGACTGTTGCTCACCGGCGGTGAGATCGAGGCGGGTACGACGGTGCGCGGCGTGGACATCGGGGGCCTGACCCGTGAGGAAGCCGCCCGGAAGCTGGAGCGGCACCTGGTGGCGGCCGGTCCCCGGAAGCTGGCAGTGCAGGTCGGCGACCGCAAGGGCGCGGTCGATCCGCGGCAGGCGGGGCTCACCTTCGACATCCCGGAAACCCTTGACCGGGCGGCGTCCACCGGCGCCGATCCGGTCAGCGTGATCGGCGGGCTGTTCCGCTCGGGCGGTGACATCGAGCCGGTCGTGCGCATCGACGAGGACAAGGCCCGTGCCACCTTCGAGGAGCTGGCGAAGACGCTCGGCCAGGGGGTCCGCGACGGCGCCGTCTCCTTCGAGGACGGCCGTGTCGAGCAGGTCGCCCCGCGCACCGGGTACGTGCTGGACGTGGACGCCGCGATCGGCGCCCTGCGCGCCCCCTTCCTGCGCGGCGCGACGGACTCGGTCACGGTGCTGCCCGCACGCGAGACCAGGCCGAGGGTCACGGCGGAAGAGGTGCGACGGGCGGTGCGCGAGTTCGCGCAGCCGGCGATGTCGGCGCCGGTCACGCTCACCGCGGACGGCAAGCGGTTCACGCTCTCCCCGACCGTGCTGGGCGAGTACCTGACCCTGCGGCCGGACGACACCGGCAGGCTCACACCGGAACTCGACAGCAAGGCCCTGCGCGCCGCCCCCGCGGTGACCGGCGCCCTGAACAGCCTCCCCACCACACCTCGAAACGCCCGGCTGGGGCTCGAGGGCGACAAGGTCGTGGTGGCCGCCGACGCCAGACCCGGCGTGAAGGTCACCGACAAGGCCCTGGGCAAGGCCGTCCTGCCCCTGCTCACCAAGTCGGGCGCCGCCCGCACCGGAGAGGTGACCACGCAGCAGGTCCAGCCGGAGGTCACCCGCGAGAACGCGGCACGTTTGGGGCTGACGGAGAAGATGTCCTCCTTCACCGTCGACTTCGAACCGGCCGCCTACCGCACGACGAACATCGGCCGGGCCGTAGAACTCATCAACGGCTCCGTCGTCATGCCGAACGAGACCTGGAGCTTCAACCGGACCGTCGGCGAGCGCACCAGGGCCAACGGCTTCGTCGACGGCATCATGATCTTCGACGACCAATACACCAAGGCGCCCGGCGGCGGCGTCTCCGCGGTGGCCACGACCGTCTTCAACGCGATGTTCTTCGCGGGCGTCAAGCCCGTCGAGTACGGTGCCCACTCCTTCTACATCGAGCGCTACCCCGAGGGCCGCGAGGCGACGGTCGCCTGGGGCAGCCTGGACCTGAGGTTCACCAACGACTCCGGCAAGGCCGTCTACCTTCAGGCCGAGTCCACCGACACCTCGGTGACCGTCACCTTCCTCGGCACGAAGAAGTACGACCGGATCACATCGGTCAAGGGGCCGCGCACCAACGTGCAGCAGCCGGCGAAGAAGGTGAGCACCGCCGAGAAGTGCGTGCCGCAGACCCCGCTCGAGGGCTTCGACGTCACCGTGGAGCGGGTCTTCCACAACGACGGCCGACAAGTGAAGCGGGAACCGTTCCACACGCGTTACACCCCGCGTGACGAGATCACCTGCGAAGAGGCGCCGAGCAAGCGTCAGCCCTGAGGAAACGACCCCGTCAACTCGCCGACCGCCCGACGGACCGGGGCTGGAAACTCACCGACGCCGACCTCGAGCAGGACGGCATCGCCGCCCTCGTCTACGACGCATCGTTCGACCCCGGAGGTCGAAGATCAAGCCGGGCGCCGGGCGCGGGCGTCAACACCGCTGGTCCGATGCCGTGATCACGCCATAGGTGACCAGGCCGTAGGCGATGTGGGGAACGACGTCGGCGGCCCAGTCGCGGACCGACCACGTACGGGGATCGCTGACGCCGAGGCGGGCCATCGGTGCATTGGTGAGAGCCATCGCCAGGGCGCCGGTGAGCAGGCCGCCCAACCACAGAGGGCCCCGGACACCCGCCCGGTGGATCAGTGACACGGCGGCGCCCGTGGCGGTGCCGACGGCGATGCCCGACAGCGCTCCGAGGCCGGTGAGCCGGTTGTCCCGGCCGCTCGTGTCCGGGACCGGGTGCCCCATGCGCGTGGTGATCCTGTCCACCGCGGTCTCCGGCGTACTGCTGGCCGATCTGCCGCGCAGTGCCATGTCGGCGTAGGTCACGGCGTTCAGAGCGGTGGTGCCGGCCGCCCCTGCGGCACAGCCACGCGCGATGCTTCGGATCATGCCGCTCCGGGTTCCCGTGGCTTCTACGACCAAAACGGCGCGCATCGCGTCGGCTTTGTGCACGGGTTCGGGTTCTGGCACAGGTCTTGGGGAGCGGTCGCGGAGGGTCACCGAGGTTTTCTCGCCAACGTGACGGTTGCGGTGAGTGACGGGGTGCGGGTGCCCGCTCACGGCCCGGTTCTACGGTGCCAGGGTGCGAAGGACGCAGAACTCGTTGCCCTCGGGGTCCGCCATGACCACCCAGTTCCGGTCTGGGCCTTGACCCACATCCGTCTTGGTGGCGCCGAGGCCGAGCAATCTGGTCACCTCGGCCTCGGTACTGCCGTCGATCGGGCTGACGTCGAGGTGAAGCCGGTTCTTCACGGTCTTGCCCTCGGGCACCTGGATGAACAGCAGGGTGGGCGACATCTGGCGGGCCCGGACATCCTCAACGGTCGGCGCCCAGGAGCCGATCTCGACTTCGCCCTCGCTCCGGTCGATCACCTTGAAGTCCAGGACCTCGCACCAGAAGGCCGCGAGTCTTTCCGGATCGTGGCAGTCAACGACCAACTCGGTGAACCTGCTTGTCATGTCTCCCCCAGATAGCGCGGACGGGGCTCAGAGTATTGGCCCGTGCCGCACTCGTCCTGCTCCAGCTCGAACACGGCCACACCACCTGAACGAAGGTCACGAACTGCCACGAGACGTTACCGACAAGGGTTCACTGCGGGGGGCCGCATCCGCGACGACCGGGGCGGGCAGTTCGAGGAGTTGCTGCCGACCGGCGCCGCCGCGGGCGCGGGCGGCGTCCGGGCCCTCGCACTGCCCTGCGCGAGCTCGTTCCCGCTCGGCGTGGGCTGCTGAGGGCCTCGTACCCATCCCGGCTGAGGCCGGCGGGATTCCCGATCCCGAGCTGCTGGAACAGGACCTGCGGCAAGCCGGTGCGAACGGGGCCCGGCCGGGCGTACTGGTCCTCACCGTCCCGGACAACCCGACCGGCACCGTCGCCCCCGCCGAGCAGGTCGAGGCGGTCTGTGCGGTCTGTGCGGTCGCCGACCGCCACGGCCTCGCGGTCATCAGCGACGAGATCTACGCCGAACTGGGCCACCGCGGCACCACCGGCAGCCCGGTACAGCACCTGGGCGAACGCACCGTCGTCACTACCGGGCTGAGCAAGTCCCTGGCCCTGGGCGGTTGGCGCATCGGCTTCGCCCGCACCCCAGCGGGCCGCTGGGGGCGGCACCTGCACCAGGAACTGACCGGGGTCGCCAGCGAAATCTGGTCCAGCTCGGCCGCGCCCATGCAAGCCGTGGCCGCCCGCGCCCTGAGCGACCCACCGGAGGTCACCGCACACATCGCCGCCGCCCGCCGTCTGCACGCCCGCATCGCCACCGAGGTGCACACCCTGCTGCTCGCGGCAGGAGCACAGTGCCGCCCTCCCCGGGCCGGCTTCTACCTCTACCCCGACTTCGCCCCCACCCGTGAGGTTCTGCGCGCCCAGGGAATCACCACCGGCACCGACCTGGCCACCGCCCTGCTCGACCGGCACGACATCGCCACTCTGCCCGGCAGCGCGTTCGGCGAACCCGACACCGCCCTGACCCTCAGGCTCGCCACCAGCCTCCTGTACGGCGCCACCCCGCAGCAACGCCACATGACGCTGACCGCGGAAGAACCACAGACCCTGCCCTGGATCGCCTCCGCCCTCACACGCCTCAGTACCGCACTGGTCGAACTCACCACCGACCGACACCGCCCCCCTCACAGGTGATCCTTTCGGTCACCCCGCCTCCCCGCCTCACTCTTCGCCCGCGTCCGACACACAAGGCCACCGGCGGCCCGGCCCACGGAGAAGGGGGCCCACTGGATCGGAACGAAAACCGGCGCCAAAAGGTCGTTGCACGGGGTTCGACGAGTACTGCTGGCTGACCGATGCCGAGCGGCCGGACGACTACCCCGTCCTCGCGCGGACCGAGGACGACGCATGGCACTGGTACGACATGCCCACCTCGGGATTCCTCCACCGCGTCCTTGCCGATGCCGATTTCCAGCCGTTCGGGGCGGCGCGGTACGCGCTCGACCCGACCTTCGAGCCCGGCACCGGCGTCCATGAGTGACGGCGTGTCGTATCTGGAGCCAACCTGGGAGATCCTTCCCCGGAAGACCGGCCAGAGCGTCAGCCCGGACGCCTGGCCCCGGCCCGGGGAAGACCATGAACGCTGATATACAACGCGGCGCGATCGCCGCCGTACAGGTACTCGGCCTCGCCGTCTGGTTCTCTATGTCAGCGGTGGTTCCCACGCTTCGCAGCGAGTGGGGACTCGAGTCCGCCGACGCGGTATGGCTGACCGCGTCGGTCCAACTCGGCTTTGTCGTCGGCGCGCTCACGTCCGCCGCTCTCACTCTCGCCGACCGCGTCCCGCCCCAGCGCCTCCTCGCCGGCGGCGCCGCCGCAGCTGCCGGGTGCACGGTGCTGTTGGCCGTGTCGGTCGATCAGCTTGCCGCAGCCGTTCCACTCCGCTTCATGACCGGCGTGTGTCTGGCGGGTGTTTATCCGGTCGGCATGAAACTCATGGCTTCCTGGGCACACGGTGCCGCACGGGGCAAGTCCATGGGGGTTCTCATTGCCGCCCTGACGCTCGGATCGACCCTTCCGCATCTCATCGCCGGCGTCGGGTCACTGCCCTGGCGGGGCGTTCTTCTGGTCGCGGCAGCAGCCGGGCTCCTGGCCGCTCTCATCGCGCTGGCCTTCATCCGCGTCGGTCCCCATGCCGCCCCGGCCGCGCCCACCCGCAACCCCCGCTACGCCCTCACCATGTTCACCCAGCGCGGCCCCCGCTCGGCCAACCTCGGTTACTTCGGGCACATGTGGGAGCTCTACGCCCTGTGGACATGGATCCCCGCGTTCCTCGCCGCGACGGACAGCGCCCGTCACCTTCCCGGATCGATCGAGGTCACCGTGTTCCTCACGATGGGGATCGGCGGCGTGATCGGCTGTCTGCTCGGCGGCTGGGGCGCCGACCGCTTCGGCCGCCCTCCCGCCGCCATGACAGCCCTGCTCACCAGTGGTCTGTGCTGTCTGCTCTCACCACTGCTCGTCCACTCCCCACCGGCACTCGTGATCGCGTTCTGCGCCCTGTGGGGCGCTGCCGTGATCGCCGACTCCGGAGTGTTCTCGACCTCCCTCAGCGAAGTCGCCGACCCCCGCTACATCGGAACAGCCCTCACGGCCCAGACCGCGATCGGATTCGCCCTCACAGTCGTCAGCATCCAGCTGACCCCCCTTCTCTCCGACGCCGTCGGCTGGCGCTACGCGTTCCTCCTCCTGGCCCCCGGCCCCTTGGCCGGCGCCCTCGCCATGCGCGCCCTGAGAACCGGAAACGGCCTCACCGAGCGTGCAGGACGAGGACGTACCGCTCCCCGGCTCTGATCGCTCGGGCCTGCCCGGCCAGGGCGCACGGGGCTTTTGCCCCCTCCGGACCCTTCCGGACCCTGCGGGTGCCGATACATCATCCGCGCAGGTCATGGCCTTGATTGCCCAGCGGCGAGCCGCGCACGCCAACCCTTGATCGTCCGTCCGCAAGTCAATGCGGACGGCATCACGACCTCTCGTGCTGCCGCGCCCGGCCTGCCTCGCCGCCACCAACGCCGAGCTCAGGATTGGCCATCGACCTCGGCGACGTCGTCGCCCTTGGCCGCTTCGTCCCGTCCCATGCCTAGGAAGCGCCGGACGGCTTCGACCGGCATGTCGAGTCCCTCGGACGCGGACTGCTCGTCGCCGAAGACCTGCACTGCCTCGGTGACAGCCACGGCCAGTTCGGCCTCTGCCTTGCGGACCTTGGCCTCGGCCTTGTCCACGGTGTCGACCACCGCCAACTGACGGCGCTGCCTCTCCTGAAGTCTCTGCTTACGGGAAGGGGTTTTGTCAGGGTTCTGCACAGTCATGACCAAGATCATAATCAGTCGGACGCACGCCCGTGAAATCGGCAACTCACCCGCATTACCGGGGCGTTCACGGCTCGAAGGCTCAGCACCGGCGGCCCCGTGATGCTGTTGTTCAAGGTAGTTGCGGTGCCGGGGCGTTGCCACGTTGACGGCGGGTGCCTGCCGATGGGGCTTCGGAGTGTGCGGGTGCGGTTCCGGTCCCCGTTCGGGCTGGTGCGGGCAGGGCGCGATCAAGCGTTTCGCCAGTGCGCCGCTCGTGCGGGTGCAATGGTCACACCGGAGGCCGCCTGATCCGCTCGCCGCGGTCGATCGAGTTCCGCTCCGGCACGAGCTGTGCCGGAGCCGTCGACGTCGCGCTTTGCACCGCGGCGTCCGTCGACGTGGTGGTCGCCGCGCACTCCGTGGCCGACTGTGAGCAGCTGCGCGCGGTGGAGAAAGGCCGGCACTCTCCGCCGCGGCGCTGTGCCCGCACCGGCGGCAGCGTCCGCACAAGCCTCCAGGTTCCTTCCGCTTACCATGCCCGCGCCGCCCAGACGGCGGCCTGGGGCGCGGCGTTGCGAACCGCTCAGGCTTGCCCGGTTGCCGGCTCCCCCAGGGGGTGGGCGAGCCCGGTTCCGTCGCAGGGGAAGCAGCGCCCTTCCCCAGGAGTACGGCGGGCACCGATGGTGCCGGCGACGTTCTCGAAGAGGCGGGTGAGGTCGGCCGCGTGGGCTGCGTGGAGCGGGAGCTCCTGCCGTCTGACGACGTGCGCCGGCAAGTCATGAACATCGCCCGCCCCCGCCACTCACCTTCTGCGGGCCCCGCTCGTCTTAACGAATCGTCCTGACGAACCTCGAAGTCAACCGCCGAGCATTGGCCTGCGACTTGGGGAGCACCAAGGTGCTGCGTCACATCGTGCCGGTGTCCCGAAACCCAGAAGCACTTGAGGGGGCTCAGATACCCATCACGTACCACTGTCTGGGCGATGTACCACGCAGGTACAAGTGCCGACCTCGTCCGACAGGGCGCGCGTACCGCTTGAGGGGTGCGCCGTTGGGGAGGGTGAGACAGGCTTCCTCGACCAGCAGGGCCTCGTCCTCTGTCATACGGCAACGATGCAGGCGATCTGGTTGTCGGCAGCCACCCAGCATGATGACCTGCTCTCCGTGCACGGCCATGCCCGCAGGAGCGACCACAGGGGTCTTCCGTAGTCGGATCTCACCGTTGGTCCGGGCCTCGAGCAGCGGGAAGGTCGGGTAGTAGTTGGCCCACGCGACACCGTCGTCAACGTTGAAGGCATAGACCGTGACGAGTTAGTCGCCTGGGGTGTCTGTCCTGCCGCACTCGACCTCCCGCGCGGACTGGCGGAGTGGGTCACGATGCTCGTTGTCACCCGTGAGGGTGGCCGACGCTGCAAACTCCCACCGCACCAGCGCGTGCTCGTTGCTCTGGTGTACCTGTGCCGCCATGACACCCTCCCTCGCATCTCGGCCGGCTTCGGTGTCTCCATCGGCACCGCCCACGGCTGCACCACAACCGTCATCAACCTGCTCGCCGACCGCGCGCCCGGCTGCCGCGTGTCCTGCGCGAGACCGGCCCCGACTACGTCCTGCTGGACGGCACCTTCGCGGAGTGCGACCGGGTCGGCCACAGCCGGGCCGACTACTCCCACCATCACCGCCACGGCGTGAACGTGCAGGTGGTGACAGACCCTGAGCGCACGATGAACCGGGCGCTGTCGGCGGCACGGGCACCGGCCGAACGGAGTGTTGCAAGGTGACTGGCTGTGCGCTTGTGCTGTGGCCCCCCGCCTCATCCCCTGGCAGGCTCGGGTGACCCGGGCCTCCACCAGGGCGATGCCGGTCGACCATCGCGGTGCACAGGGACGTACAGGCCTCAGTCGGCGTCACCGGCCGTGAGCCGGCCGCCGACCCACGAGTCCGGGGCGGTTGAACACCAAGCTCAGCGGGAGAGGTTCTCGTATGCCTTCACGGCGATCAGCCTGGTCTGGGGGCAGGTGCCACTGAAATAGACCGTGCCCTGTCCGAAGGAGGTGGGCCAGTCGGCGAAGCAGGACGTGGCGATGGTGGCGTACTGACGCCCAATCATCCCGTCGGGAATGCCGTCCAGCGGTCCCATCTGTACCCCCGAGACGTGCTCCTGGTCCTGCGAGTAGCCGATGGAAAGTCTGGTGTTGTTGTCCTCGCTCCTCCAGAAACATGTCCACCAGGCACCGTTCTCCGGGTCGTCCTTGGAGAATTCGGCGCCCGCGTACACCGGCTCAGCCGTCATCCCGAGGCTGGTCACGTAGTCGGCGGGCACCGCCTTGCACGGGTCTGCCAGTGAGCCACCCGAAGCCCCGTCCTTGACTGCCTGTTTCAGCTCGTCGAAGTCGCGTACCCCGAAGAACGCGAGGACGGCGATCACACCCGTGATCACACCGAGCCACGCCCCCACCTTGTTCAGCTCACTGTCCACGATTCCCCCGCCGTCCCGTCCCTGAAGCCGTCATCCGGTCGGCACATGCTGACGCTTGCGACAGCCCGGCCTTCGTCATCGCCCTGCAGCACACATCCGTGTCCAACACTACGGCGCGGAGACCCGCCCCAGGGAGGCCCGACCGACCAGGGCGCACTCACACGGGAGGCCGCCCTGGCAGGCGGAGAGCGCCTCTACGGACAGTCGACGGATCCGTCCGACCGGGCCCGGCCCGCTGGACGTGCTGCCCTACGGGCCCGACGGCAAGACCGTGCCGGGCAGCTTCCGGCTGGGGATGTCGCCCGGGATGGTCAAGCACGAGGGCACCCAGAGCGTGCTGTGGGGCGCGGACGTGCTCGAGCGGCTCGCCAAGGACGGCCATGTCGCCAACCTCGCCCGTTACATCAAGACCGGCGAGGTCACCGCCAAGGACACCGGAGAGTAAGAGGGGGACACGAAACCGATGGTGACGATCGCGGAGGAACTCGACTCGGGAACTGGTGCTGCCCGCAGAACTCGATCACCACCCCGAGGGAAACGCTCGCCCGTGTCGTCGCGGCATTGGGCGAGTGGCGTGAGTGATTGGAGAGTCTCGCCAGGCGGTTCGAGGCGTACCCGCTGAACCCGACCGATGTCGAGGACCAGCGAATTCTGTGGGAGTGCGCCGCCCGGGACCTGATTCTCCAGGTGACCGACCGCACCGGTTGCGGCAGCGGTTGGTACGGGCACTGTCACCAGGTGCTCAGCTGGTTCCTCAACCGCCGGGGCGTCGACTCGACGGGGCCGGCCCGCTGCGCCGCGTCACCTTCCAGGCCGACGACCCCCAGGACGCGCTGACCCTCACCCGCTACATCGACATCCACCTCACGGAGACCCGGCCCAACGCCGCCTCCCCCGGCTCCCAGCCGGTGGACATGAAGGCGCCGACCGCCCGTGCTGAGCGGCTCGGTCGGCGCGCGTCGCCAACCGAACCGCCGAGTCGCACGTGGGCGGCAGGGACGTCGGTGATGCGGTGAGGGCCGCAGCGGAGTTTTCGCAGTCGGCGCCATCCCTCGAGGGCGGCCAGAGCCTGCCCGCCGACACAGCGGATCCTGGCCTGAGGGGGGTGGTGCCGACGCTGCCACCGCTTGAGCCGACGGCTGCGGAACGGGAGACGGCCACGCCGATAAGCGTGATGTCAGCGGGTGACAGCGGTCCGTGCTCACGCACCGCTCCGGCGAGATCCTTCGCCCCGGGCACGACGCCCATCACGATTCAAGGCAGGCCGTTTCCTCCACGACGTCGTACACAAGCGACACCGTCCGGACCGGCCGCCGGCCGGTTGTCCCACCAGCGGACCGGGGACCTGGTCCCGGCACGGCAGATGCGAACGCCGAACCCCACCGCACCCCCGACGCCTCACCGCCGACCACGCACGAACTCGTCAGGGAAGGATGGCAATGCCGCTGGACCAGCCGAGGCCGAGCCGCTCCTGGCTGGCCATGTGAAGGAACTGGAACGCTTCGAGTTCCCGTGCCCGGCGCAGTGGTCCGACGTCCAGGGGGCGCAGGCCTGCCGAGGTGACGACTGAGGCCACGGTCTCCCTGGCTGCGTCGTCGTCACCCGCGATGAAGACATCCAGGGGCCGACCGGCCACCTCGCCGGAGACCAGCGGGCCGGCGAAGGTGGTGTTGAATGCCTTGACGACGCGTGCGTCCGGTACGACCGCGGCGATCTCCTCGGCCGCCGAGGTGCCGGGTGGTACGACCAGTGAGTCGAAGGTGCTGAAATCCACGGGGTTGGAGATGTCCACCACGACTTTGCCGGACAGCGCGGCACCGAGGGAGGCTGCCACTTCGCGTCCAGCGGGATAAGGAAGGGCGAGCACCACTACATCCGCGGCTGCCGCGCCTTCCGCGTCGCTCGCCCGGACGTCTGCCCCGCTCACCGCCTCCGACAGGGAAGCGGCCAGCCCTTCCGCCTTGCCCGGGTTCCGATCATGCAACCGGAGCGAGTGACCGCCCGACAACACCCGTGTACCGATGCCCCGGGCCATGTTCCCAGCCCCGACAATGCTGATGATCACTTGCGGTTCCCCTCTGACGTGAGGTGTTTCGTTCTCACCCTCACATCGGCGAGCAGGCCGTGCCAGCGCCCACCGCTGTCCGGGGCAGCGCGGTCGCCCCTGGGGGGCCCGGGACGATCAGCGCATGGTGGTTCCGCCGTACAGCCATGAAAACGCAGGTCGAAGAGTTCGGCTGTCACCATCTCGAACAGGAAATGGGCCGACACGGGGGTGCGTTCCCCGCGGCGGGCGCAGTCGCGCATCAGGTCCGCCCACGACTCACCCGATCGCGGTAACCGCCCCTGAGCACGGGCGGCGGTGACCGCCTCGGCCGGCTCGCCATCGAGCGGGGTCGGGTCCGGTTCCGGATGCGGCAGGCCGATCAGGGCTTCGTCGAGCAGCTGTCGGCCATCGCCGCCACCGCGTCAGGGATCTTGGACACGCAGTTCTCCTTTGCTCCGAGGTCAGGTCGTACCCCGAGGCCAGGTTTTCGGGCTGGCCGGCCGGTCGAACGCCGTGGCCGCCGTGCGGCGCCGCCGTGTGGGCGCGCCGGTCCAGACGCACCCGCGGACGCCGACGGCAAAATCCGGCAGCTGCTGCCGTCCCCTGCTAGCGATTGATGGTTCGCATTCCTGCCTCGTCGTACCGCTCCCCCGCCGCCTCGGGCAGTTCCGCGTCGATGCGGGCCAGGTCGTCCTCGGTCAGCGCGATGTCGACCGCGGCGGCGTTCTGTTCCAGGTAGGTGCGGCGCTTGGTGCCCGGGATCGGCACCAGGTTCTCGCCCTGGGCCAGCACCCAGGCGATGGCCAGCTGGGCCGGAGTCACGTCCTTCTCGGCGGCGATCTCCTTCACTTTTGCCGCCAGCCGCAGGTTCGCCTCCAGGTTGGCGTCCTGAAAGCGCGGGTTCTCACGGCGCCAGTCGTTCGCGTCCAGCTCGTCCGGCGAGGTGAACCGTCCGGCGAGGAAGCCGCGGCCGAGCGGCGAGTACGGCACGAAGCCGATGCCCAGCTCCCGGCAGACGGGCAGCACCTCGGCCTCCACGTCCCGTGACCACAGCGAGTACTCGCTCTGCACCGCGGTGATCGGGTGCACGGCGTGGGCGCGCCGGATGGTCTCCGCGCTCGCCTCGCTCAGGCCGATGTACCGCGCCTTGCCCTCGGCCACCAGCTCGCCCAGCGCGCCGACCGTCTCCTCGATGGGTACGTTCGGATCGACCCGATGCTGGTAGTACAGGTCGATGTGGTCGGTCCCCAGACGCTCCAGGGAGCCGTGGATCGAGCTCCGGACGTGCTCGGCCGAGCCGTCCTGCGGGCCGACCGTGCTCATGTCGCCGGGCACGGCGTCGTCCATCCGGTAGTTGAACTTCGTCGCGATCACGTACTTGTCACGGTGCCCGCGGATCGCCTCGCCGACGAGCGACTCGTTGGTGAGCGGCCCGTACATCTGCGCGGTGTCGAGAAAGTTCACCCCGAGGTCGAGGGCATGCCGGATGGTCGCGACCCCCTCCTCTTGATCGGTGGAGCCGTAGAAGGCGGACATGCCCATGCACCCCAGGCCGATGGCCGATACCTGGAGGTCTCGCAGACTGCGCTTCTGCATACCGTGTCCCAGCCTTTCCCTGCACACTCGTTCATCGTTCGGACGGCACGAAGCCCCTCATCCATCTAGCGACGGATTCCCCCGCTCGGCATCCCGTGGGAGTCACCGGGCGACACGGGCTCCGTGCGCCGCGGTGTCTGCGCCGCTACGACCGGGAGCGCACTCCAGCGCAAGCCAACCGTTCAGGCGCTCCGGCGGCTCGAACAGGTCGTTCTGCGTGACCACCGACTGGTCGCACAGCTCCGACGGATGAGGTCCGTCTTCCCGCCGGCGCCCACGGCCCGCTTCCGGGACCGGGACACAAGCCCGACCTGGTGCTGTCTGTGTCACAACCGGCCCACCTGGGCGACGAGTTCAGCGATCACATCGGCCGGCAGGCCCGTGATCCTCCGGTCACTGGTGATCGCTGCACGAGACGCGTTCCCCGCCACCCGACCATGATCGACGACCGAGAGCTCGACGTCTCACCGCCAACCGCGCACAAGCTCGTCACGCACAAGCTCGTAAGGACGACACCGCCGGGTCATCGAGCGGGCCGTCTCCCGGCTGTCCGGCTACCGCAGGCTCAGCCCCGCTACGAGCGCACCCCGCAATCACCTGACGTTTCTCGGCCTCGGCGCTGCCCTGTGCTGCTACAGGCGGCTCGTCCGCCTCACCACCTGGGACACGGTCTGAAGGACAAGCTGATCGTCGAGGGCTCCGCCCGACTGTGGTGCTCCGGTCGCCGTGGTCGGGGATGCGGCAGAGACTGAAACCCGGATTCTGTCCAGGAACACCCCGGAGCGCAGGAGAATGGGACCCACCCGCGCGTCACCGCCCCGCGAGAGACGGTGGTTCCGATGGGTGCCCGCCGCGCTGATCCTCGGCGTATTCATCCTCGACCTCCTCATCCCGCGAGGTGTGAGGGTGTTCATCCTGTTGGCGGCCGCTCCCGTGCTGGTCGCGCCCTGGCTCTCCCTGGCCGGGACGATCGCCACCGGAGGGGCGGCACTCCTCGCCGCGGTGGTCCTGCCCCTGGTGAAAGGCCGGACGCCGTTCAGCATCGACGACGTCTTCCCGTTCTCCACCTTCGTCACCCTGACCTTCCTGGCCGGGGTCGTCAACCGGCTGCTGGCCCGTGAGCGGCAGCAGCTGAAGACCGCCCGTGAGGTCGCCGAAGCCGTCCAGCGCGCCGTGCTCCCTTCCCCGCCCGGGTGCATCGGGCCCCTGGCTGTGGCCGCCCGCTACGAGGCCGCCGCGCGGGAGGCCGCCATCGGGGGCGACCTGTACGCGATCCACTCCACTCCCTACGGCATCCGGCTGATGATCGCCGACGTCCTGGGCAAGGGGCTGGGCGCGGTCCGAACCGTCAACGCGCTGCTCGGCACCTTCCACGAGGCCACCCTCCGCATCCCGGACCTGCCCGGTGTGGTCCGCTGCCTGGAGGAGCGGATCCATGAGACCAACGCCGCCGGGAACGGACGGGAAGCCGAGAGGTTCGTCACCGCCGTCATCGCCGAACTCTCCACCGACGGCTCGACCCTGCACGTGGCCAATCGGGGGCACCCGGCGCCACTGCTGCTCCACCGTGGCCGGGCCCGCCCACTGGAGCCGGGTGTGCCCTCGCTGCCGCTGGGCCTGGCCGACCTCGGTGGCCCGGACGTCCCGGTGGACCGGTACGCCCTGCCCGAGGGCGCGGTCCTGGTGCTGTTCACCGATGGTGTCGTCGAGGCCCGCGACCACCGGGGGGTCTTCTACGACCCGGCCCCGCGGCTGTCCTGCCCCCTCCCACCGGACCCGGACCGCGTGCTGGACATCCTGCTCGCCGACCTGTACCGGTACGCCGCAGGGCACCTCGACGACGACATCGCGCTCCTCGCCATCGGCCTGCCCCACGACGCGAACGACGACCCCGGCAAGGCCCCGACCGCCCACCGGGCGGAAGCAGACGACAGCCGGCGCGTTTGAAAGAGCTCACGACTCCGCTGCGCAATCCTCGGAGTTCCGGGACCGCACCCCGCGACCTGCGGAAACACGGCCATGCTCGCCCCTCCGAGCGGCTGTCCCACGAGGCTCGCGCATCCAGCGAGGGAAGGGCACGGCGCGGGTCGTGCATGGATCACCCTGTTTCCGTCGGGGTGAATGAAAGGCCGTCCGGGCAACGAGACCGGGAGCCGCTTGTAGCTTTGTGAAAACAAGTCGCGTCGAGTGGTCTTGCTCGGCGATTTTGTGGAGCGATAAACCTGTCACCCGATCGAACGACGCTGGCGGAACTGCTCCTGGAAGGCGCCGGTTCGTGCATCGGGGATGGCTGGAACGTTCCGTGAGGGATCATGCAGCCATGACTCTCATGGACACCCTCGCGCGCGTGGAGGCAGACCTCGCTGCGGGGCGGATACCCATGGCGCGGCAGCGTCTGCGCGGCCTGGTGGCCTCCTTTCCCCAGGACCTGTCGTTGAGGCGCCGTCTGGGCGAGGTCTACCGGCTGTACGGCGAGCCCGCGGAAGCCGGCCGGTGGATGTACCTCGAAGCGGATCGGGACCCCGCGGAGACGTACGCCTTCGAGGAGCGATACTCCACGCCGCTGCGGCGGATGCGGGCACTGGCCTGGCGCGGGCCCGAGTCCCTGGCCGGTACCGCATTCGCAGCCCAACAGCTGGCGGCCGTACAAGAAGCAGGCTCGGACCACGTCGGCCGGCCCGTCGCCTGGGCCGCGATCCCCCTCGATCGCAACGATGAACCGGAGGACGACAGGAACTCGGTCGCCGATCGTCTCGCCGGTGCCGCCGTGGCTGTGATGGTGCTGGGGTTCTTCGCCATCTGGGTGGTCGGCTTCATCACTTTCGCCCGTTGGCTCTGGCCGTAACGGGCGGAGGCGGCGTCAGGGGGTGGCCTTGACCAGACGTTTCACTCACCTCCTGGCCAGCCTGAGCGATCGTGAACAGACGACGGCGGAAGAAACTGTCAAAGCGTCTCGTCGAGGCGGCGACGTTCGGCGACAGCGCCCATGTCGACGCTCTGCTACGAGCCGGGGCCCGCCCGGAGGCAAGCAACGCCGAGGGCACCACGCCTCTCTACGCGGCATCGGTCAACGGAGCCACCGACAACGTCCTGTGTCTCCTGGAAGCCGGAGCCTTGCCCAACACCGAGAGCGGACGCGGTGCGGAAGGCACACCCCTGTGCGCGGCCGCGTGTTGGGGCCATACCGAGACGGTGCGTGCACTCCTCACCCACGGCGCCGACCCCGATCTCCGCGAAGACCACGGCATGGGCCGTTCCCCACTTGAATGGGCGATGACCGGGCCTTACCCCGAAACGATCGCCATGCTTCTCGCCGCAGGCGCCCGACCACACAACCGAGCCACATGACCCCTCTCGTAGTGCCAGGTCCCGTGATCCGCTTTCGGCACATGCTCCAAGGCCTGCGGCGAAAGCGCATCTTGGCCGTGGATGGTCACGTCCTGTGGGTCGTGGTGTCCTCACGGGTAGTCAGGAGGCCCGACTGGAGCCGCTGCTGCCCCAAGGCATCAGGCCAAGCCGTCCGCCGGTGTGGACGAGGGACAGCTGGTAGACGGAGCTCTTTCCCACTTGCTGATGGTCTGGGACACCACAGGCGAGGAGCCGTTGGTCTTTCCGCTGGTCCGCCCGACACTCGAGCGCGTGCCCATGAGGTAGCAGCCCAGCGGATCCCGGGTCGCCGAGAGACCGTCAAGGTGCCTTGTGGACCGCTTCAGTGGGCTGCGACCATCCCGGCATGGACTCGCGCGTAGTCGGAATACCCGAGGTGGACGGCACCGAGCAGGTGGCCGTTGTGATCGATGTGATGCGGGCGTTCACCACCGCCGCATGGGCTTTCCACCGCGGTGCGGACAAAATCGTCCTCTCTGCCGACGAGGACGAGGCGCTGGCGATCAAGACGTGTCACCCGGGCTGGCTCGCGCTCAAGGACGGGGCACCGGTCAGCGGGTTCGACCTGGTCAACTCCCCTGGCCTGATCCGGGGGGCCGACTTGGCCGACCGCACCGTGATCCAGAAGACCACTGCGGGAACGGTCGGGGCCCTGGCGGTCGTCGAGGCGAAATGGGCACTGTGCGCCAGTTTCGTCGTGGCCGGTGCGACGGTCCGGGCCCTGACGGATGCCCGCGCCGACTCGGTGACCTTCGTGGCCACCGGTGAGGACGGCCGTGCCGCTGAGGACTTGGCCTGCGCCGAGTACCTGGGCCGGCTGCTGGCAGGGGAGCGTCTCGACCCCGACCCCTATCTGCACCGCGCCAACACCTCTCCAGCCGCGGACGATCTGCGCGGCGGGCGACGCCTCGGTGCTCACCCCGCCGATGTGGGGTTGTGTCTGGAGGTGGACCGGTTCGACTTCGCCATGAAGGTCGGGCTCGAGGAGGGGCTGGCGGTGCTGCGGCCGCTCCGGACTCGACCGGATGCGGTGTCCGCTGTACACCGTGCACGGTGAGTGATGAGCCGTTCCCGCCTCACGCCGATGCGAGGTGGAGACGGGGTCGGCCGGGAGCGGTGGTGGGGCGAGGCCGGGCAGGGGTCCGCCCCTCCATGAACGGGGTTGATTCCCGCCTGCCGCGCCGTTGAAGGCCGCGGTGTCGGGCGGGTTCCCGACTCACCGCGCCGGGACGGGTCCCGGTCCTCCCTGCGCTCCACGGGCCGACACGGTCGGTCCTGCCGCCCTGGTGACGTTGACCGCCGTGTTCGCATCGGTCCGCGAACAAGCCGGTGGCCATGCCCCTGACCAGCGGTCCTCGCTGTCTCCGGCGCCGATGCCCCCACGCCATGGATCCAGCAGGGGGAACATTCGTGACGGCCCGGGGGGCCGGGATTCCTTGCGCGGCTTGTGGCGGGCCATCGGGTGGAGCAGGGGTGGTCACGGCGCTCGCCCGGTCAGTTCGGGCCGGGGGTGTCCGGTGCG
>NZ_MSGP01000158.1 GCF_002078235.1 Streptomyces viridosporus | reverse complement strand
GGTGGGCCGTTCGGCGGGCGGGCAGGGCTCGATCTCGCTGCCGTCGACGGGGTTGACGGTGAGCAGGAAGTCGCCGGAGACGAGCTGCACCGTGCGGGCGAGCGCCGGTGCGTGCTGTCCGAAGTCGGAAGTGAGGGATTCCCTGGGAGGGCGCTGGCGCGACGCGTGGCCGTCGCCTTCATGGCCGTACTCCTCGGGTCCCCGGTTGTTCGGGTCCATAGGTCCTAGCCCCCCAAAAGCGTCGTGTGCCCGGGTCCTGTTCTCGGACTCCCCCCTGCCGTGGGTCCGACAGTTCCCAGAGCCCCTCCCGGCCTTGCCGCACACCGCGCTATCGCTTCTGGTCCGGACCCGCTCGAGGGTTGAGAGGCAGCGGGCAGCCGCACCCTAAACCTTCGCTCAGTATCCACGACAGTCCGGGGTACCGCGCCGTCCGTGACGTCACGGTCTCGTGAGGATTGTGCGCGCGTCGCACGGTTCGCCGAGGCCGGTCCGAGTGGTGCCGGTCATCCGGTTCCCACCCTTACGGACCTCACACGCGGGGCAGCATGTCCACCCCGATGCCTCCCTCGATCGCCAGGATCCGGTGCAGCCTGGTGGCCACCAGCAGGCGCTGCATCTGCGGCGGTACGCCGCGCAGCACCAGCCGCCGGCCGCAGCGGCCGGCCCGCCGGTGGGCCCCCATGATCACGCCGAGCCCGGTGGCGTCCCAGGAGTCCAGTTCGGACAGGTCCAGCACCAGGTCGCCGGCTCCGTCGTCGACGGCCGAGTGCAGGACCGTACGGGCGTCCGCCGCGCTGCGGACGTCGAGGCGGCCCCCGACGACCAGCTCGGCGTGGTCGCCCCTGATGTACATATGCGCTCCCCGTGCGTGCGTCTCGTACTCCACGTTCGATGCCGGTGATGCAACCTCTGACTGCGCAACGGCGCCGGAGGTTGCTCCCCGTGAGCGAACCGATACCGAATTCACCCCGGCGTGTGATGCACGCCGGGGCGGGTGCGCGGTGTCAGTGCTCGTAGAAGCCCTGCCCGCTCTTGCGGCCGATGTCACCGGCGTCAACCATCCGGCGCATCAGTTCGGGAGCGGCGAACTTCTCGTCCTGCGACTCGGTGTAGATGTTGCTCGTGGCGTGCAGCAGGATGTCCACACCGGTGAGGTCGGCGGTGGCCAGAGGCCCCATGGCATGGCCGAAGCCCAGCTTGCACGCCAGGTCGATGTCCTCGGCACTCGCCACGCCCGACTCGTACAGCTTCGCGGCCTCGACGACGAGGGCGCAGATGAGGCGGGTGGTCACGAAACCGGCCACATCGCGGTTGACGACGATGCAGGTCTTGCCGACCGACTCGGCGAACTCCCTTGCCCTGGCGAGGGTTTCGTCACTGGTCTTGTAACCGCGGACCAGTTCGCACAGTTGCATCATCGGCACCGGCGAGAAGAAGTGGGTGCCGACGACCCGTTCCGGGCGCTCCGTCACGGCCGCGATCTTGGTGATCGGGATGGCGGAGGTGTTGGAGGCGAGCACGGCGTCCTCGCGCACGATCTTGTCGAGGGCGCGGAAGATCTCGTGCTTCACCTCGAGCTTCTCGAACACGGCCTCGACCACGATGTCCGCGTCCGCACAGGCGTCCAGGTCGGTGGTCGCGGTGATCCGGGCGAGGGCGGCGTCGGCGTCGTGCGCCTCCAGCTTGCCCTTGCTCACGAACTTGTCGTACGACGCCTTGATCCCGTCGGTGCCCCGCGTGAGCGCCTCGTCGGTGACGTCGCGCAGGACGACCTCCCAGCCCGCCTGGGCGGAGACCTGGGCGATGCCGGACCCCATGAGACCGGCCCCGATGACGGCGAGCTTGCGTGCCACTGTGCGACTCCCCTGATACGCGCTGTCGTTGTTCTCCCGGAGCGGACACTAGCGGGCGCCGGGGGCCCCGTGACCGACTTAGTAACGCGTTTCACGTCTCACGGAGTGAGACCCCTGTCACGTCCCGCACGGCGGGCCCGGAGGCCCTCCCGGCAGCAGGGTCCGACGGGGCCCCGACCTCGGTGGCCGGAGCGCCGACTCCTCGCGTTCTCAAGCCGGTTGACGCTTCACGGACCGGCTGGCGCCGAGGTCTCCCCGCCCTGCGACCGGCATGCCCGCGGGCCGGCACGGCCTTTGCTCCGATCGTGTCGGCGCGCCCTCGGCCACCGCGTGCGGCGCGCGCTCCCGGGCACCGGCCGGACCCGCTCGCCGGGCGCCCCCACCGTGCGGGACCGCAGCGCCGGCGGTGTCCCCGGAGCCGTCCGCCGGGACCGGTCCGCGGCGGGAAAGAGCCGCCGCGTCAGCGGCGGATGCCAGGGTGGGGGGCGTCGTCCGCCCAACGGAGGAGAGTCCCCGGCATGGCCGTGATCCACCGCACCACTCTCGAGCCGACCAAGCTGGAACTGCTGACCGCCTGGCTGCCCTCACGCCCCTGGTACCACGGGGGTCCGGGGGAGCCGCGGCTGGCCAGGGCCGGCGGTTTCCGGCTCGACGACCCGCAGGGGGAGGTCGGCATCGAGTTCGTGGTCGTCACCGACTCCTCCGGCGCCGAGCCGGCCGCCTACCTGGTGCCGCTCACCTACCGGGGCGCTCCGCTCGACGGTGCGGAGCACGCCCTCATCGGCACCGCCGAGCACGGCGTCCTCGGTCGGCGTTGGGTCTACGACGGCTGCCACGACCCGGTGCTCGTGGCCGGGACGTCGGCACTGATCGAGGGCCGGGCACAGGCGCAGGCCCAGAACCTCACCGACACCCCCGACCGGGAGGTCACCCGCGCCTACGCGGACGAGGGCCCGGTGCCGGCGGACTTCACCACCGTCGTCGACACCGGGGAACACACCGAACTGTCCGCGCCGGACGGCACGGCCCTCCGCGTCCTGCGCACCCCGCGGCCCGCCCCGGACGGCTCGCCCCTTCCCGAGCCGGGAACGTCGGGTCATGTCGCCGGCGCGTGGGAGCTGCCCGACGGCACCCGCGCGCAGGGCCTCCTCCTCGTCCTGCGCACGCCCCCTCGGGCGTAGGGCCCGGCCGACGGGTCGTGCCGGGCGGGCCGTGGGCCCGGTCCAGCCGCGCACCGCGTGGTCGAGCGCCTCGCCGCTCGGCAACTCCTCGACGCCGTCGACGAGTCCGAGCACCTCGCGGGACACCTCGGCCGGTGCGCGGCCCGCCGGCGTCTCCCGGCCGATCGTGACGGACACCGTGCCGTGGACCCAGCGGGTCCGGCCGGCGACCAGGCCCGGCAGCACGTCGTCCGGGGCGGGCCGCGGCGCCGCCCGGACATCCCGACGGCGCCGGACCCCACCCGGCGGGACGCGCTGTCGCACCTGACGCCGTTCCGCCACCCGGTGGGCGCGGTGCGGGACGCCTGCGCCGGGGCGTACGCGACGGCCCGCACGCTGTACGGCACGCCGGTCGCCGTCGGCTTCGCGGTGCTCGCCGTGACGGTGGGCACACGAGTGTTCCGCACGGCCGGTGCGTAACTAGGCTGGCCGCATGGTCAATCTGACGCGCATCTACACCCGGACCGGCGACAAGGGCACCACGAACCTCGGTGACATGAGCCGGGTCCCCAAGACCGACCTGCGGATCTCCGCCTACGCCGACGCCAACGAGGCGAACGCGGTGATCGGCACGGCGATCGCGCTGGGCGGTCTGGAGGAGGAGGTCGTCGCGGTCCTCACCCGTGTCCAGAACGACCTGTTCGACGTGGGCGCGGACCTGTCGACGCCGGTGGTGGAGAACCCGGAGTTCCCGCCGCTCAGGGTCGAGCAGTTCTACGTGGACCGGCTGGAGGCGGACTGCGACCGCTTCAACGAGCGGCTGGAGAAGCTGCGCTCCTTCATCCTGCCGGGCGGGACGCCGGGCGCGGCCCTGCTGCACCAGGCCTGCACGGTGGTGCGGCGGGCCGAGCGGTCGACGTGGGCCGCGCTGGAGGCGCACGGCGAGACCATGAACCCGCTCACCGCGACCTATCTGAACCGCCTCTCGGACCTGCTGTTCATCCTGGCCCGCATCGCGAACAAGGAGACCGGCGACGTGCTGTGGGTGCCGGGCGGGGAGCGCTGAGCCCTACCGGGGCCCCGCCGAGGCCCGTGCGGCCCGGTACAGGCCGAGCAGGATCTCCGCACCGCCGACGCACATCATCACCACCCCCACCTTGGTGGGGGTGACCAGCGGCAGGTCCACTCCCCGGGCGAACCGCCACAGCCACAGCCCCGCCAGCAGGGTGCCGGACCCCACGAGGAGATTCCTGGACGCCCGGTTCATCGGCTCACCCTCTCCTTGTCGGCGTCGCGCTCGGCCTCCGGCTCGCCCGCCGGGGCCTTCTTCGGCCAGATCCAGTAGGTCAGGGTCACCAGTGCGTGGATCCCCGCGGCGCGCCAGGCGATGAGGCGCCAGTCCTCCAGGGAGGTGGTGCGGCTCGCGTCGCCGACGTACCAGACGGCGATCTGGAGCAGCGCGGTCGCCACGGCGGCGCCCAGCAGCGTGCCCAGCCAGACCCGGGTCTCGTGCCGGGCGCGGGCCAGGCCGTACCGCGGGGGCCCCTGGGGCCTGGGCGCGCCGGCCAGCCGGTGCGCCGCGTGGCCGTCGAGCCACTTCACCGTGCGGTGGCCGTGGCCGACGGTGTAGCCGATGTAGAGCGCGGCCAGGCCGTGCGTCCAGTTCGGTTCGGCGCCGTTCTTCAGGTCCAGCGCGGTGACGACCAGCAGGACGACCTCCAGCAGCGGCTCGCAGAGCAGCAGCGCCAGGCCGACGCGCGGCATCCTCAGCAGGTAGCGGCAGGCCAGTCCGGCGGCCAGCAGCACCCAGAAGCCGATCTCGCAGGCGGCGATCAAAACAGCGATCACGGTTCGCTCCTCTCGGTCACCCTCCCAGGCTCCCGTGCGGACCGGCCCGTCGCGTCGTCGCCGCCGACGACCTCGCGGTACATCGAAAGATGCAGTCCGGGACCCTCCCCGGGGATCAGGCGCCGGACGCGCGCACCGTGTTGGATGGTGCCATGGCCCCACGACCGCCCCGCCCGCACCGCTTCGACGTATGGGCCGCGCTCGCCGGGCTGCTCGGCGGACTGCTGCTGTGGGGCTTCGGCCTCGGCGTCCGGCCGGCCGACGACCCGATCGTGCTCCTCGACGGCCCCTGGCCCCTCCTGCTGCCGCTCTTCGTGATGGCCGGCTGCGAGCTGCTGCGCCGCTCCGCACCGCGCACCGCGCTGCTCGTCGGCACCCTGGCACTGGCCGCGGACACCCTGACCCGGGGCAGCATCGCCACGATCGTGATGTACACCGACCTGATGTACGCCGCCGTCCTGTACGGCCCGGCCCGCTCCGCCCGTCGCATCCCGCGGATCACCGGGCTGCTCAGCGTCGCCGGTGTGCTGGTGCCGTACGCCGTGTGGCGGGTGCCCGAGGCGCTGCTGATCGGGTTCGCCGTCGGCGTCATCGCGTTCACGCCCGCGTCGACCGGCCTCATCGTGCGCAACCACCGGGACGCCGCCGAGGCCGCCCGCCTGCGGGCCGAGCAGACCGCGCTGCTCGCGGAGATGGACCGCACCCAGGCGGTGGCCGCGGAACGCTCCCGGATGGCGCGGGAGTTGCACGACGTGGTGGCCAACCACCTCTCGGCGATCGCCATCCACTCCACGGCCGCGCTCTCCCTGGACGACCCCGAGACCTCCAGGGAGGCGCTCACCGTGATCCGGGAGAACAGCGTCCAGGGCCTGTCGGAGATGCGCCGCCTGATCGGCATCCTGCGGGACGGCGCCGACGATCGGGAGCCCGCGGCGACCCCGACCCTCGACGGCCTCGGCGCCCTGGTGGAGGGCGCCCGCGCCAACGGCCTGGACGTCACCCTGGACGCCGCGTACGGCTCCGTCCCCGCACCGGTCGAGCTCGCCGCGTACCGGATCGTGCAGGAGTCGCTGACGAACGCGCTGAAGCATGCCGCGCCGGGAGAGGTCACGGTGTGGCTGCGCGAGCGGGACGATGCCCTCGAACTCCGCGTGACCAGCCCCCACGACGGCCGGGACACCCCGCGCGCCCCGGGTTCCGGGGCCGGTCTGGTCGGGATGCGGGAGCGGGCCGCCCTGCTGCACGGCACCTTCGACGCGGGCCCCGGCGACGCCCCGGACCCCGCGGACGGCGGACTCTGGGTCGTCCGCGCCTCCCTCCCCCTCACCGACACCGCCCGAGGAGAGAACCGATGATCCGCGTCCTGGTCGCCGAGGACCAGTCCGCCGTCCGCGCCGGACTGGTCCTCATCCTGCGCAGCGCCCCCGACATCGAGGTGGTCGGCGAGGCCGCGGACGGCGAACAGGCGGTGGCGCTCGCCCGTGAACTGCGCCCCGACCTGGTGCTGATGGATGTGCAGATGCCGCGCCTGGACGGGGTGTCGGCGACCCGGCAGGTGGTCGGCGAGCGGCTCGCCGACGTGCTGGTGCTGACCACCTTCGACCTGGACGAGTACGTCTTCGGGGCGCTGAGGGCCGGGGCCGCCGGGTTCCTGCTGAAGAACACGGAGGCGAAGGACCTCGTCGCGGCGGTGCGCACGGTGGCGCGCGGGGAGGGGATCGTCGCCCCGGCCGTCACCCGGCGGCTGATCGCCGAGTTCGCCGCGAAGCCGGCCCGGCGGACGGAGGCCGACCCGGCGGTGCTGGAGTCCCTCACCCGGCGCGAGCGCGAGGTGCTCTCCTGCCTCGGTGAGGGACTGTCCAACGCCGGCATCGCGGACCGCCTCGACATGGCGGAGGCCACGGTGAAGACGCACGTCAGCCGCCTGCTGGGCAAGCTGGGGCTGCGCAGCCGGGTGCAAGCGGCCGTGCTGGCGCAGGAATGGGGGATCTGAGCCGGAGGCGGTGTAGTGGTCCAGACCTATTGACCCGTGGTCCAGACCTTTCTATCCTCGCGGCACCGTGGGCGTGATGGCTCAGTCATGCCCACCTCAACATCCCCGTTGCGCCAGTGGCGCAATCACCAGAGGAGGCGCACCGTGCGCTTCAGACACAAAGCCGCGGCAGGTCTCGCGACCCTGCTGCTTCCCCTCTCCGGCCTCGTCGCCCTCGCGAGCCCCGCTCAGGCGGCCGACTCCGCGACCGCCACCTACACCAAGACCCAGGACTGGGGCTCCGGCTTCGAGGGCAAGTGGACGGTGAAGAACACCGGCACCACGCCCCTCAACTCCTGGACCGTCGAATGGGACTTCCCCGCCGGCACCAGGGTCACCTCCGCCTGGGACGCCACGGTCACCAACTCCGGTGACCACTGGACCGCCAAGAACCTCGGCTGGAACGGCACCCTCGCCCCCGGGGCGTCGATCTCCTTCGGCTTCAACGGCAGCGGCTCCGGCTCCCCGTCCGGCTGCAAGCTCAACGGCGGCAGCTGCGACGGCTCCTCCGTCCCCGGTGACAAGGCCCCCTCCGCGCCCGGCACCCCCACGGCCTCGAACATCACCGACACCTCGGTGCGGCTGTCCTGGTCCGCGGCCACCGACGACAAGGGCGTCAAGAACTACGACGTGCTGCGCGACGGCGCCCGGGTCGCCACCGTGACCGGCACGTCCTACACGGACACCGGTCTCGCCAAGGGCACCGACTACTCGTACGCGGTCCAGGCCCGCGACACCGCCGACCAGACCGGCCCCGTCAGCGGCTCGGTCAAGGTCCGCACCACGGGCAACACCGAGGAACCGCCGCCCACCGGCGACAAGGTGAAGCTCGGCTACTTCACCGAGTGGGGCGTCTACGGCCGCAACTACCACGTCAAGAACCTGGTGACGTCCGGCTCTGCCTCCAAGATCACCCACATCAACTACGCGTTCGGCAACGTCAAGAACGGTCAGTGCACCGTCGACGACACCTTCGCCGCCTACGAGAAGGCCTACACCGCCGACCAGTCCGTCAGCGGCACCGCCGACACCTGGGACCAGCCGCTGCGCGGCAACTTCAACCAGCTGCGCCAGCTGAAGGCGAAGTACCCGCACATCAAGGTGCTGTACTCCTTCGGCGGCTGGACCTACTCCGGCGGCTTCGGCCAGGCCGCGCAGAACGCGGCCGCGTTCGCCAAGTCCTGCAAGCAGGTCGTGGAGGACCCGCGCTGGGCCGACGTGTTCGACGGCATCGACATCGACTGGGAGTACCCGAACGCCTGCGGTCTCACCTGTGACACCAGCGGCCCCGCGGCCTTCCGGACCCTGTCCCAGGCCCTGCGCGCCGAGTTCGGCAAGGACTACCTGGTCACCGCCGCGATCACCGCGGACGCCTCGGCCGGCGGCAAGATCGACGCGGCCGACTACGGCGGCGCCGCGCAGTACCTCGACTGGTACAACGTGATGACGTACGACTACTTCGGCGCCTGGGACCGGACCGGACCCACCGCTCCCCACTCGCCGCTGACCTCGTACAACGGCATCCCGCAGGAGGCCTTCAACTCGGCCGCCGCGATCGCGAAGCTGAAGGCCAAGGGTGTCCCGGCGAGCAAGCTGCTGCTCGGCATCGGCTTCTACGGCCGCGGCTGGACCGGCGTCACCCAGTCCGCGCCCGGCGGCACCGCGACCGGCCCGGCGGCCGGCACCTACGAGGCGGGCATCGAGGACTACAAGATCCTCAAGAACTCCTGCCCGGCCACCGGCACCATCGCCGGCACGGCGTACGCCCACTGCGGCACCAACTGGTGGTCCTACGACACTCCGGCCACCATCAACTCGAAGATGGCCTGGGCCAAGAACCAGGGCCTGGGCGGCGCCTTCTTCTGGGAGTTCAGCGGCGACACCGCGAACGGTGAGCTGGTGAACGCCATCGACGGCGGGCTGAAGTAAGCGACCGGAGCACACAGCCGGACGATGTTCGCCCTCCCCCCGGACGAAGCCCGGGGGGAGGGCGAACACGGTCGGGCCACGGTCACCCTCCCCCAGCAGCTCCGCTGCCGGGGGCACCCCCACCCAG
>NZ_MSGP01000157.1 GCF_002078235.1 Streptomyces viridosporus | reverse complement strand
GCAGCCGCGGGTCGCGGGCGGGGAGGTGGGGCTCGGCAGGGTCCTTTCCCTGGCGCTCTTCGCCCTTCAATCGCCGACGGCACCGGAACGTGAGGGGCCGGGTTCCGGCGGGGTGAAGCCGAGTTCGGCCCAGACGGTCTTGCGCGGGAACCGCCCTTCGGTCACTCCCCAGCGGTCGGCCAGCGTCTCGACGAGCAGCAGACCCCGGCCCGACTCGGCCAGGGCGTCGGGCGCCTGGGGCGCGGGCAGCCGGTCACCGCGCGTGTCGGTGACCTCGATGCGGAGCGTGGCGCCCACCACGTAGAGCGTGAGGCGGAAGCTGCGGCCGGGCAGACGGCCGTGGGTGGCCGCGTTGGCCGCCAGTTCCGCGACGACGTGGCTCGCCCTCTCGTACGGAAGCCCCCAGCTCCGGAGCGCGTCCACCGCGAGCAGGCGGGCGAGGCGGGCACCGCGCGGAGTGGACGACAGCAGCACGGTGAAGTTGCGGACCTCGCCGCTGGGTTCGGGGCGGGCCCCGGGGTCGGCGATTTCCTGAATTTCCTGATTCACGTCACTCAGGGTGGCCGACCGGACGTACCGTGACGTGTGATCGCCCCGCTACGTAGAGCAACGGTCCGAGGCTTGTCCGGTGCTGTCCGGACTGTCGACGCGGCTCCCGCCGGCGGGGCCGAACGGTACGACGCGGCACTACGGAGGGGCGCGCATGTCGGTGAACGGTGAGGCGGTGCGGGTCAGGACCGAGGCGGATCAGACCGACGAGCCGGGCTGGGAGGTGGACCCGGACGACGACTGGGCGCTCGCGGTGGTCGCCACCGTGGGACGGCAGTTGAGGCTCCGCCGGGAGGCGGCGGGGATGCGGGTCGGCGAGTTCGCGGCGGCGGTCGGGTACGGCGAGGACCTCGTCTACAAGATCGAGACCGGCAAGCGGATCCCCCGGCCCGAGTACCTGGACACGGCGGACGAGGTGCTGGGCGCCGGGGGCCTCGTCGCCGCCATGAAGGAGGACGTGAAGAAGGTCCGGTACCCGAAGAAGGTGCGGGACCTGGCGCAGATGGAGGCGCGGGCGGTCGAGCTTCAGCTCTACGATCCCTTGAACATCCACGGGCTGTTGCAGACGCCTGATTATGCGCGTGGGCTGCTTCTCATGAGGCGCCCCGCCTACTCAGCGGAGGAGGTGGAGCGGTTCATCTCCGCGCGTGTGGCCCGCAAGGCCGTCTTCGAGCGGGACCCTGCGCCTGAACTCAGTTTCGTCCTGGAAGAGTGGACGCTTCGGCGGCCACTGGGTGGGAGGACAAGGCTGCGTCAGCAACTGGAACACCTGCTTGAGGTCGGACAGTTGAGGAACGTCGAGCTGCAAGTGATGCCGATGGACCGCGAGGAGCACGCCGGTCTGGCAGGTGGCATCGAGGTGCTGAAGTTCGAGGACGGCTCGACGGTAGGGCGCTCCCCGGCAGTTGCCAACGGTCGACCGGTTTCCGAGCCCAGACAGCTCCGTATCCTGGAACTCCGGTATGGCATCATCCGGGCGCAGGCCCTCACGCCACGTGAGTCCGCCTCATTCATCGAGCAACTGCTGGGGGAGACATGAGCCGCAAGACCTCTTCCGGGGACACCTCCGACCTGGCGTGGTTCAAGAGCAGCTACAGCAGCAGCAGCGAGGGCGACTCGTGCGTGGAGATCGCCACTGAGCCCAGCACCGTCCACGTCCGTGACTCGAAGGACGTCGCGCGCCCTCACCTGAGTTTCGCCCCCGCCGCCTGGGCCGACTTCGTGCCGTACGCGGTCGAGGGCTGATCCGGCCTCCCCGACCGCCCTCCCTCGGAGAACCGTGTGAGCACTGAACCGGTGTGAGTCGTCCGGACCCCGCGTGTGGCCATAATGCGCGGGTGTCCAGACCTCCTGTGCCGTTGTCCGCCGAGCACATACCGCCCGGCACCGCCGACTGGCGGACTCCCGAAGCCCAGCGCTGGCTCACCGCCGTGCCCGCACGGTGGGCCCACCCCCTGTGGGCGCTGCTGGCGTTGGTCGCCTCGCTGGTGTGGGACGTGGTCGCGGTTCCCGCCGCCCTCTGCACGTCCGCCGACCCGTGCGGCACCGACTGGCTGGGCCTCGGAACAGCCGTCGTGCTGGTGCTGACCCTGTACTGGGTGTGGCGGCAGCCGCGGTTCGCGCTCGCGGGACTGGCGGCCGTGCTGGCGGGGTTCGCCGCGGATGGCGGCTTCGCGGCGGCGCTCGATGAGCCGTCCGCGCTCATGTTCCTCGTGGCCGCCGCGTTCACCGCCGCCGGGCTCGTCCACCGGCTGGCCGTCGCCGGGCGGCAGCGGTCACTGGCCCTGGAGGCGGCCGGGCCGGTCGCACAGCCGCTGCCCGCCGCCGCGCGGACGTTCCGCCGGGGCCGGCTCTCCTTCGCCCTGGCCGCGCTGCTGCTGGCCGTCGCCGGGTTCGGCTGCTGGCAGGCCCAGCAGGTCGCCGACGCGTACGAGGAGCGGGCCGCGGGCGCCACCCACCTGTCAGGACGGGTCACGGCCCTGGAGCAGGACGACGACGGCGTCGACATCCTCAAGGTGGAGGCCGAGGGGCGTACCCACCGCTTCGAGACGGCCTTCCCCGAGGACTTCCCCGTGGACAGCCGGGTCGACATCGTCGTGGACGGCGACTGGGCGGCGCTGGTCGCGGAGCCGTACGACGCCTTCGGCTGGGAACTGCTGGTGCTGGGCGGCTCCGTCGCGGGGCTGGCGTTCCTCGTGAACGGCGTGGACGGGCTGACGCGTGCGAAGCGGCTGCGGCGCGGCCCGCTGCCGGTGCTGCGCGTGCTGGTGCGCGAGGGTCACGACGACGGCCGCACCTGGGTGTTCGCGACCGACGACCCGGAGGGCCTCCGGCCGGTCCTGCACTTTCACTCGCTGTACGCCGTCGAGGACGAAGACGAGGATGACGCCGAGGACGAGGACGAGGACGGCCCCGACGCGGACGACGACCCCGCGGCCGCCGTCGAACTCGGCAAGATCGCGGAGATCCTCCGGGGCGAGGACCCCGCCCCAGCGCTGCGGGAGGCCGTCCTGTACGGCGCCCCCTACGCCGGCGCCGAAGTCGCCTTCGTCTCGCGCGACGACGCGGACGACCCCGAGGTGTCGGTGGAGTGCAGCGTCACCGCGGTGAAGCCGGCCGTCCCGGGGCTGGTGGAGCGCGGGCCGCAGCGCCGTAAGCGGAAGAACCTGCGGCGGCCCGTCGACGAGATCGCCGTCGGCATGACGCCCACGGCGGGCCCGCGGGTGTGGACGGCGCACGGCTTCTCGCGTGCGGTGGGCCTCGGTCTGCTGCTGGTGCAGGGCGGCGGCATCTGGGCCGCGCTCGACGAGGGGCCGTCGTGGAGCTGGCTGTGGCTGGTCGTGGGTCTGCCGTGGCTGGTGACGGCCGTGGCGACGGCGCTCACCTGGCGGATCACCGCCGACCGTGACGGGTTGTGGGTGACCGGGGCGTGGCGCGTGCGGCGGGTCCCGTGGGACGTGATCACGTCCGTGCGGCACTCCGACGACGGCATCCGCGTCGGCCGGGCCAGGGACTCCTCCGTCGATCTCTCCCCCACCGGCTGGGCGTGGCTGGAGCGCCGCCTGGGCCGTGAGCCGCGTGCGGAGCGCGTCGTCGAGGAGGTGGGGGCGCTGCTGCTCCGCCCGGAGTTGCGGCCGCTGGAGGAGGCGCCGACAGGTCGGCAGGGCATGCCGGTCGGGCCGCCGTTGGTGGCCCTGTCGGTGCTGTGGGGCGCGGCGGTGCTGCTTCTGCTGTAGACCGGACCGCAGGCAGGGCGGTGACCCGGCCCCGGGTCTCGCTCGGCACGGAGCGGACGCGCGCCCACCGCGTGGGGGGCACCGCATGCCGCCCCTCGGCCCCCGACCTCACCGGATCCGCCGATTCCGCCGATTTCGCCGAGCCCGCCGAATCCGTCGGGCATACGGGGCCCGATGCGGGGCACCCGGACGACGGGACGGACGGGATGGTGGACTCCGGCCGGGGCCCGGGACTTCCCTCGGGCTCCGGCCGGAAGACGCGGCGCGTCAGAACTTGATGCTGCCGATCATCCCCGCGATGTTCGAGGTGAGCTCGCTGATGGTGGGTGCCACCGTCGACGAGGCCAGGTAGAAGCCGAGCAGCATGCAGACGACTGCGTGCCCGGCCTTCAGACCCGACTTCTTGATCAGCAGGAAGACGACGATCGCCAGCAGCACCACCGCCGAAATCGAGAGTGCCACGGCGGCTCACCTCCAAGGATCCCAAGGCGCGGGGGTAGGAATATGGGGGCAGTTGCAGTTCACGCATGAGCCAGCAGGTTCATACCCACTATGCGCTAACGATCATAACTATCCGTACGTGCGCATCGGTCGGCGCACAGCCGCACAAGGGGGCGCATGGCCAATATGGTCAGGGCATGACGACCGAGGCTGACTCCTTCCCCCGACGGCACGCCCGCACCCAGCGCTTCACGCTCGGCGCGCCGCGTTCGTTCACCGTGGCGCCCGACGGCTCACGTGTCGTGTTCCTGCGCTCCGGTTCCGGTACGGACCGGGCGAATTCCCTCTGGGTCCTCGACACGGAAGGGGGCGGGGAACGCGTGGCGGCCGACCCGCGTGTCCTCCTGGGCGGGGCCGCCGAACACCTCTCCGCCGAGGAGCGGGCACGGCGCGAACGGAGCCGCGAGGGCGGTGCCGGCATCGTCGGCTACGCCACCGACGCGGCCGTGGAATGGGCGTCTTTCGCCTTGTCAGGGCGGCTTTTCACGGCCGAACTGCGGGCCGGGACGGCGCGTGAACTGCCCGTACCGGGGCCGGTGATCGACCCGCGGCCGTCGCCCGACGGGCGTCACGTCGCCTACGTCGCCCGGGGTGCGCTGCGGGTCGTGGCGGCCGAGGGGACGGGCGACCGCGCGCTCGCGACCCCCGAGGCGGAGGACGTCGCCTACGGTCTGGCCGAGTTCGTCGCGGCCGAGGAGATGGGGCGTTCACGGGGCTTCTGGTGGGCTCCGGAGTCGGACCGGCTGCTGGTGGCGCGGGTGGACGACACGCCGGTCGAGCGGTGGTGGATCGCCGATCCCGCCCACCCGGGGCGTGAACCGAGCCGTGTTGCCTACCCGGCGGCGGGCACCGCGAACGCGGACGTGAGGCTGTTCGTGATCGGGCTGGACGGGGTGCGCACGGAGGTCTCCTGGGACCGGGCGCGCTATCCGTATCTGGCACGAGTGCACTGGTCAGCGGCGGGTGCTCCACTGTTGCTGGTCCAGGCGCGCGACCAGCGCAGCCAGCTGATCCTGGCCGTGGACCCGGACTCCGGGGCGACCCGGATGGTGCACGCCGACGAAGATCGAAATTGGCTGGAACTTTTCCCCGGGGTGCCGTGCTGGAGCCCCTCCGGGCAGCTGGTGCGGATCGCCGACGAGGGGGGTGCGCGGCGGCTGGTGGTCGGGGAACGGCCGTTGACCGGAGCGCAGTTGCACATCCGCGCCGTGCTGGACGTCTCCGCCGACGACGTGCTGGTCTCCGCGTCCGCGGGCGAGGAGGCGGCCGATCCGGGGATCGGCGAGGTGCACGTCCACCGGGTGAACGAACTGGGCGTGGAGCGCCTCTCGGAGGAACCCGGCGTCCACTCGGCGGTCCGCGCCGGCGGGGTGACCGTGCTGGTCTCCGCGACCCTGGACCGGCCAGGTTCCCGGGTGCGGATCCTGCGTGACGGAAAAGCGACGGCGACTGTCCCCTCGTACGCCGAAGACCCCGGTATGTCCCCTCGGGTGACCCTGACACAGGGGGGCGCACGCCGAATTCCGTGCGCCGTGCTTATGCCCCGGGACTACGCCGGTGACACTCCACTGCCGGTCCTCATGGACCCCTACGGCGGTCCGCACGGGCAGCGGGTGCTCGCCGCCCACAACCCGCACCTGACCTCGCAGTGGTTCGCCGACCAGGGCTTCGCGGTGGTGGTCGCCGACGGCCGCGGCACCCCCGGCCGCTCCCCCGCCTGGGAGAAGGCCGTCAAGGACGACGTGGCCGCGACCGTGCTCCAGGACCAGGTCGACGCGCTCCACGCGCTCGCCGCGGACTTCCCGCTCGACCTGGGCCGCGTCGCCGTCCGGGGCTGGTCCTTCGGCGGCTACCTGGCGGCCCTCGCGGTGCTGCGCCGCCCGGACGTCTTCCACGCGGCGGTGGTGGGCGCCCCGGTCACCGACCTGCGCCTGTACGACACCCACTACCAGGAGCGCTACCTCGGCCACCCGGGCGAGCAGCCGGAGGTCTACCGCCGCAACTCGGTGATCGACGACGCGGGCCTGGTCGACGCAGCCGAACCGCACCGCCCCATGATGATCATCCACGGGCTGGCGGACGACAACGTGGTGGTCGCCCACTCGCTGCGCCTGTCCTCGGCCCTGCTGGCGGCCGGCCGGCCCCACGAGGTGCTGCCCCTGTCCGGCGTCACGCACATGACCCCGCAGGAGGAGGTCGCCGAGAACCTGCTCCGCCTCCAGCTCGACTTCCTCAGGCGCTCCCTGGGGCTCGACGCGGGCTGAGCACGGCGACGGGCCGGGGCGACATGGCGCGCCCCGGCCCGTTTACGGCACCCGCACGGCCGTACGTCGTCCAGCTTCGCCCGTCCGTGTATCGGGACGACTTCCGTGGAGTTGCGCGTCCGTTAACGCGGTCGACCCGGTCCGTACGGCTACGCCGGTCCCCCGCGGCGCTCCTGCGGCACCACCTTCCTCTCCTCCGCGAAGTGGCAGGCCGAGGCGTGGGCGGCCGGGCCGCCGGCCGCCCGGAACTCCTCGGGGACCGCGAGGAGCGGGACCTCCACGGCGCAGCGTTCCCGGGCCTTGAAGCAGCGGGTGCGGAAGCGGCAGCCGGAGGGGATGTCCGTCGGGGACGGGACGTCGCCGCTGAGGAGGATCCGCTCGCGGCGCTCCCGGGCGGCGGGGTCGGGCACGGGGACGGCGGAGAGCAGCGCCTGGGTGTAGGGGTGCGTGGGGTGGTCGTAGATCTCGGTGTCCGTGCCGGTCTCCACGATCCGCCCGAGGTACATCACCCCGACCCGGTCCGAGATGTGCCGCACGATCGACAGGTCGTGCGCGATGAAGACGTAGGCGAGCTCGAACTCGGACTGCAGCCGGTCCATCAGGTTGACGACCTGGGCCTGGATGGAGACGTCCAGCGCGGAGACCGGTTCGTCGGCGACGATGATCTCGGGGCGCAGCGCCAGTCCGCGGGCGATGCCGATGCGCTGGCGCTGGCCGCCGGAGAACTGGTGCGGGTAGCGGTTGACGTACTCGGGGTCGAGGCCGACGACGTCCAGCAGGTCCTGGACCCTCCTGCGCCGGTCGCCCCGGGGCGCCGCCTCGGGGTGGATCTCGAAGGGCTCCCCGATGATGTCGCCCACCGTCATGCGGGGGTTGAGCGAGGTGTAGGGGTCCTGGAAGACCATCTGGATGTTGCGGCGGACGGCCTTCAGCGCCCGGCCGGACAGCCGGGTGATGTCCTCGCCCTTGTACCGGATCGAACCGGCCGTCGGCCGCTCCAGGTTGACCAGCATCTTCGCGACCGTGGACTTGCCGCAGCCGGACTCGCCGACGATGCCCAGGGTCTCCCCCCGCCCGAGCGTGAAGTCGACGCCGTCGACCGCCCGTACGGCGCCGACCTGTTTGCGGAACAGCACGCCCCGGGTCAGCGGGTAGTGCTTGACCAGGTTCTCGACCTGGAGGATCGGCTCAGCCATCCAGGCACTCCCTCCAGAAGTGGCAGGCGCTCCTCCGGGCGGCGTCCGTCCCGGTGACCTCGTACAGCGGCGGCACGTCGGTGCGGCACACGTCGCGGGCCATCGGGCAGCGGGGGTGGAAGGCGCAGCCGGGCGGGACGGCGGTGAGGTTGGGCGGCAGGCCCTTGATGGCACAGAGCTCCCGGCCCTTGAGGTCCAGGCGCGGGATGGAGTCCAGCAGGCCGCGGGTGTAGGGGTGGGCGGGTGCCTTGTAGAGGTCGTGCACCGGCGCCGACTCCACGATCCGGCCCGCGTACATCACGGCGATGCGGTCGGCGACGTCGGCGACCACGCCCAGGTCGTGGGTGATGAGGACCAGGCCCATCCGGTACTCGCGCCGCAGTTCCGCGAGCAGTTCCATGACCTGCGCCTGGACCGTGACGTCGAGGGCGGTGGTGGGCTCGTCGGCGATGATCAGGGCCGGTTCCAGGGCCAGCGCCATCGCGATCATGATGCGCTGGCGCATGCCGCCGGAGAACTGGTGCGGGTACTGCCCGACCCGCTCCCGGGCGGCGGGGATGCGCACCCGGTCCATCAGCTCGACGGCCCTCGCCCGGGCGTCCTTCCTCGACATGCCCCGGTGCACGACGAACATCTCGCCGAGCTGGTCGCCGACGGAGAGCACGGGGTTGAGCGACGACAGGGCGTCCTGGAAGATCATCGCCATCTCGGCGCCCCGGATCCTGCGGCGCTCCTCCTCCTTGAGCTTCAGCAGGTCCCTGCCCTGGAAGAGGACCTCGCCGCCGGTGATCCGGCCGGGCGGCGTGTCGAGGATCCCCATGACCGCCTGCGCGGTCACCGACTTGCCGGAGCCGGACTCGCCGAGCACGGCCAGCGTCTCGCCCGCGTCCACGGCGAAGTCGACCCCGTCGACGGCCTTCGCGATCCCGTCCCGGGTGCGGAACTCCACGTGCAGGTCGCGCACTTCGAGCAGCACGGCGGCTCACCTCAGCTTCGGGTCGAGGGCGTCGCGGACGGCGTCGCCGAGCATGATGAACGCCAGGACGGTGATCGCGAGGGCCCCGGAGGGCCACAGCAGCGCGTGCGGGGCGTTGCGGATGTACGGGGAGGCGGCGGAGATGTCGATCCCCCAGGAGACGCTGGGCGGCTTCAGCCCGACGCCGAGGTAGGACAGGGTCGCCTCCAGCGCGATGTACGTGCCGAGCGCGATGGTGGCGACGACGATGACCGGGGCGACGGCGTTGGGCGCGATGTGCCGCAGCAGCAGCCGGGAGGGGGAGGCGCCCAGCGCCCGCGCGGCCTGGACGTAGTCGTTCTGCCGGACGGTGATGACGGAGCCGCGGGCGATGCGGGAGATCTGCGGCCAGCCGAGCAGCACGATGAACCCGATGACCGGCCAGACGGTGTTGCTGGTGATGACGGACAGCAGCACCAGCCCGCCGAGGACGACCGGGATGGCGAAGAAGACGTCGGTGACGCGGGACAGGACCGAGTCCCACACCCCGCCGAAGAAGCCGGCGAGCGCGCCGAGGACGCTGCCGAGGACCGCGACGCCGAGCGTGGCCAGGACGCCGACCGCGACGGACGTGCGGGCGCCGTAGACGGTGCGGGTGTAGACGTCGCAGCCCTGGCCGTCGAAGCCGAAGGGATGGCCGGGCTGGGGGCCCTCCTGGGCCTTGGCCAGGTCGCACTTGAGGGGGCTGCCGGAGGTGATCGCCGAGGGCCACAGCGAGATGAGGACCAGGAAGCAGATCACCAGGGCGGAGACGAGGAAGACGGGGTTGCGGCGCAGGTCGCGCCAGGCGTCGGACCACAGGGAGCGGGGCTTGCCCCGCGGTTCGGTGCCGGCCGTGCCGTCCGGCACCCGCTCGAGGGCCTCCGCCTCGCCGACGCCCAGGTCCATGGTGCCGCCCGTGCCGGTGCCCGCGAGGGCGCGCTCGGGTTCGTACTGCTGGTCAGACATAGCGGATCCTCGGGTCGAGTACGGCGTAGAGGAGGTCGACGACGAGGTTGGCGACCAGGAACACCAGCACCAGCACGGTCACGAAGCCGACGACGGTCTGGGTGTTCTGCCGCAGGATGCCCTGGTAGAGCTGGTAGCCGACGCCGTGGATGTTGAAGATCCGCTCGGTGACGATCGCGCCGCCCATGAGGAAGCCGATGTCGGCGCCGATGAAGGTGACCACGGGGATGAGGGAGTTGCGCAGCAGGTGCCGGGTGATGACCCGGCGCCGGGGCAGGCCCTTGGCGACGGCGGTGCGGACGTAGTCGGAGCGGCGGTTCTCGGCGATGGAGGTGCGGGTCAGCCGGGTGACGTAGGCGAGGGAGACGGAGGCCAGCACCAGGCCGGGCAGGATCAGCTCGTCGAAGGGCGCCGCGGAGGAGACCGAGGGCCGGATCCAGCCCCACTTCACCCCGAGCAGCAACTGCAGCAGCAGGCCGGTGACGAAGGTGGGCACGGAGATGACGACGAGGGTGAACAGCAGGACGCCGGTGTCGACGGGACGGCCCCGGCGCAGCCCGGTGACCACGCCGAGGGTGACGCCGACGACGATCTCGAAGAGGATCGCGATCAGGGTCAGCCGGACGGTGACGGGGAACGCCGTCGCCATCAGCTCGGTGACCTCCTGGCCGTTGAACGCCGTACCGAAGTCGCCGGTGAAGACGTTCCCCATGTAGGTCAGGTACTGCCGCCAGACCGGCTCGTCGAGGCCGAACTCCGCCCGCAGCCGGGCGGCGGTCGCCGGATCGCAGCGGCGTTCGCCGCACAGGCCCGCGATGGGGTCGCCCATCACGTTCACCATGAGGAAGATCAGCAGCGTGGCCCCGACGAACACCGGGATCATCTGGAGCAGACGCCGGACGACGTAGCTCCCCATGGCGGATCAGCTCACCTTGATCTGGTCGTACACGGGGACGCTGAACGGGTTGAGCGTGACGTCGGACAGCCGGTCGGACCAGCCCGCGCTGCCGTTCTGGTACCAGAGCGGGATGGCGGCCATGTTGTCGCGGACGACCTCCTCGGCCTGCTGGAACAGGGCGACGGCCCGGGCGTTGTCGCTCTCCCGGTTGGCCCGGTCGACACGGTCGTCGAAGTCCTGGTTCGACCACTTGCCGTCGTTGGAGGAGGCGTTGGTGTAGTAGAGCGGCTGGAGGAAGTTCTGGATGAGCGGGTAGTCCATCTGCCAGCCGGCGCGGAACGGGCCGGACATCTTCTGCTCGGTGATCCGGCCGCGGAAGTCGGCGAAGGTGCCGACCGGGTTGCCGGTGCAGGCGCGCTCGTCCTCCAGCGCGTTGTTGATGGAGTTGCAGACGGCGTCGACCCATGCGCGGTGGGAGCCGGTGTCCGCGTTGTAGGTGATGGTCACCCGGCCGCCGGGCAGGCCGCCGCCCTCCTGGATCAGTTTCCTGGCCTCGTCGGGCCGGTACTCGCAGGCCTCGCCGCACAGGCCCGCCTGGAAGCCGCCGTCCTTCCCGAGCACCGGGGAGGTCCAGTCGGTGGCGGGGGTGCGGGTCCTCCGGAAGATGGTGTCGGTGATCTGCTCGCGGTCGATGGCCATGGACAGGCCCTTGCGGACCTTCTCCGAGCCGGGCTTGTTCCAGGCGTCGTCGTAGTAGGGGAAGGCGAGGGTCTGGAGGATGCCGGCGGGGGTGTTGAGGTAGCGGTCGCCGAGGTCGTTCTTCACGTTCTTCAGCTGGGCCGCGGGGACGTCGTCGACCAGGTCGAGGTTGCCGGCCATGAGGTCGGTGTAGGCGGTGTTGCTGTCGGTGTAGACCTTGAGGTCGACCCCGCCGTTCCGCGCCTTGTCGGGGCCGGGGTAGTCCTTCCACGTGCGCAGCGACATCTGCGAGCCGCGCGCGTACGAGTCGACCAGGTACGGGCCGTTGCCGATCGGCTTCTTGACCCAGGCGTCGTGGTCGTCGAAGAAGGCCCGGGGCAGCGGGGCGAAGGCGTTGTAGCCGAGGGTGTCGGGGAAGGTCGAGAACTTCTGGGTGAGCTTGACGGTGAAGGTGCGGTCGTCGACGACCTTCAGGCCGGAGAGGGTGTCGGCGCCCTGCTCGCCGCTCTCCGGGTGGACCCGGTCGTAGCCCTCGATGTAGCCGAAGAAGTAGGCGTTGCGCTGGTTGTTCCTGAGGCTCGCGCCGTAGTTCCAGGCGTCCACGAAGGACCGGGCGGTGACCTTCTCGCCGTTGCTGAAGGTCCAGCCGTCCTTGACGGTGATGGTGAAGTTCTGCGAGTCCGGGGTCTCGATGCTCTCGGCGAGCATGTCCTGGGCCTCGCCGGTCTCCGGGTGGTAGCGCTTCAGGCCCCGGAAGATCATGTCGAGGACCTTGCCGCCCTGCACCTCGTTGGTGTTGGCCGGCTCCAGCGGGTTCTGCGGGTCGCCCCAGGAGGCGCTCAGCACGGCTCCGGCGTCCCCGCTCCCGCTCCCGCCTCCGCAGGCCGTCGCGGCGAGGGCGAGGGCCACCGCACAGACGGCCCGTCCGGCGTGCGTGGCTCCGCGCATGGAGTGCCTCCTCGTCCGTGCGCCGTGGCGCGTGACCTTTACGCCACTATCGGCACAAAGGGTGCATCACGCACATGCACGACGTCTGTACGGGGACGACTCCAGCCGTCTGTACGCATGAATCCCCCGGG
>NZ_MSGP01000156.1 GCF_002078235.1 Streptomyces viridosporus | reverse complement strand
TGTCCGGGAGCTGGGCGGCCTGCGAGGTGGCGGCCGGCATACGGCCGGTGGCCACCTGGAAGTCCACGGCTGCGGCGCCCACGCCCACCAGGCTCGGACCGTCGGAGGTGCCCTGACCACCGGTGCCGTGGCAGCTGGCGCAGCCGACGGTGTAGAGCTTCTTGCCCTCCTCGATGGTGAGGGACTGGGCGGTGGCGTCGGCCTGCGCCTTGTCCGCGGGTGCGAACACGGCGTACAGCCCCCCGGTGCATGCCAGCGCGAGGAGTAGGACGACGAGCGCCGCCAGCGGGTGGCGTCGTCGTGCGGAGAGCTTTTTCACGGATTACCCCGGTGTCAGGATCTTCTGCGTCGATGCTTCTGGTTGGTGCGGCGCTTCGGCGCGCGCGGATGTGGGCCCGGCTACTTGATCATGTAGATCGTGGCGAAGAGGCCGATCCAGACGACGTCGACGAAGTGCCAGTAATAGGACACGACGATGGCCGCGGTCGCCTGTTCGTGGGTGAACCTCCGGGCTGCGTAGGTCCGGCCCAGGACCAGCAGGAAGGCGATGAGACCGCCCAGCACATGCAGGCCGTGGAAGCCGGTGGTCAGGTAGAACACCGAGCCGTACGGGTCGGAGGAGATGGTCAGACCGTAGTGCTTGACCAGCTCGGTGTATTCGAGGACCTGGCCGCCGATGAAGACCGAACCCATGATGAAGGTGACGATGAACCACATCCGGAGCTTCTTCACGTCACCGCGCTCGGCGGCGAAGACGCCGAGCTGGCAGGTGAGGGAGGAGAGCACCAGGATCGTGGTGTTCGTCGCCGAGAACGGGAAGTTCAGGGTGTCGGCCTTCTCCGACCAGAAGTCGGGTCCGGTCACCGATCGCAGGGTGAAGTACATCGCGAAGAGGGCCGCGAAGAACATCAGCTCGGAACTCAGCCAGATGATGGTTCCGACGCTGGTGAGGTTCGGTCGGTTGACCGACGGGTGCGCGTGCCCGGTATCTACTGTCGTTGCTGTCGCCACGCCGACATTATGTCGGTCGCTTATCCCGCCCTCACCCCGGGGGGTGCCGTTCGGTGTGTTCGCCCCTCCTGTACTGCCCGGATGGCCCATCGGGCGGTGGGTCGAAGGCGTGTCCGAACCAGTGTTGACAAGCGCCCGGAAGGGGTAGCATCCGCGCCATCGGGGCCCGAAGCCCCGACGATGCCGTGCCCTCTCTCGACGCGTGGAGGAACAATGCAGGCGACCGCCACGGTGCTGGTCTACAGCGACAACGCAGGCACCCGGGAGCAGGTGCGGCTCGCCACCGGCCGGCGGCCGGCCCCGGACGTCCCCGTCGTGGAGTTCGTGGAGTGCGCGACCGTCCCCGCCGTCCTCAAGGAACTGGACCGGGGCGGCATCGACGTCTGCGTCCTGGACGGCGAGGCCGTGCCCATGGGCGGCATGGGGGTGTGCCGCCAGATCAAGGACGAGATCTTCGACTGCCCGCCGGTGCTGCTGCTGATCGGGCGACCCCAGGACGCCTGGCTGGCCACCTGGAGCCGTGCGGAGGCGGCGGTGACCCTGCCGGTGGAGCCGGTGGAGTTCGCCTCGGCCCTCGCCTCCCTGCTGCGGCGCAAGAGCGTCCTGAACGCCTGAGGCACCGCCCTCCGGGGAACGGGCCGGGGCACGCCCCGGGCCGCCCTCAGACCGGCTGAGGACGCAGCCGCGCCCTCTCCTCGGTGCGGGGGTCGTCCTGGGCGCCGTCCGCCAGCGCGCTGCCCTCGCGCCACTTCTGCCAGGTGAGGTTCCAGTCGCCGAAGCCGTTGCCGAAGGGCTCCATGGTGCCGCCGTCCGAGTTCACCGTCTCTATGAGGTCGCCCTCGCGGACGGTCCCGAAGAACCACTCGGCGTTCTCGGTGCTCATGCCGACGCAGCCGTGGCTGACGTTGGCGTAGCCCTGGGAGCCGACGGACCACGGGGCGGCGTGCACGTACTCGCCGCTCCAGGTCACCCGGGTGGCGAACTCGACGTTCAGGTCGTACGACTCGGCCGATCCCTCCGCTATCCCGACGGTGCTGCTGCGCATGCGTACGAAGCGTTCCTTGCCGAGCACGACCTTGACGCCGTTGCGGGTCTCGAAGCCGGGCTTGCCGGTGGTGACGGGTATCTGCTTGATCTCCTCCCCGTTCTTGTGGACCGTCAGCCGATGCGCGGCGGCATCGGCGACGGCTATGAGCCGGTCGCCGATACTGAGCGACAGGGGGTCGGACGGGGCACCCCGGAGCCGCTCGTTGACCTTGATGCCCTCCAGGGTGCTGCGCACCCGGACGGTGGCGTGGGCCGGCCAGTAGTCCTTCGGGCGGTAGTGCAGCTTCCGGTCGTCCACCCAGTGCCAGGAGCCGGTCACCGCGGGCGTGGAGTCCACCTTCAGGGCGCGTTCCACCACGGCGCGCTGGGCCCGGTCCTCGATCGGCGCGCTCAACTCGGCGGTGACGGGTTGCCCGACGCCGTAGGTGCCGGCCGCCGGCCCGAAGGCGACGGTCAGGCCCTGGGTGGTGGGCTTCCCGGTGGTGAAGGCGAGGACCTTGCGGCCCGGTCGGCCGTCCTCGTCCTCGGTGCTCACCCGGATCGTGTACCGGGCGTCGGCCGCGAGCGGCGAGGTGCTGTGCCAGCGGCTGCCGTCGGCGGCCAGCTCGCCGGCCACGTGGCGGCCCGAGGCGTCCACGGTGGTGACGTCCGTGATGCGCCCGTCGGTGCCTTCGGCGACGACCTCCAGGGGCTGGTCGGGGTCGACCGTCTTCCCCTCCCCGACGGATCCGTTGAAGGAGATCTGCTGCCCCGCGTCGTACGGTTCGGCGGACAGCGGGTTGCCGTCGCCGCAGCTCGTGAGGCTCGCGCCGAGGGCGAGCGCCAGCAGTGTGCAGCCTGCGACGGTGCGATTCCGGCCGGTTCCCCCGCCGTGGAAGGACTCTGTCTGTCTCATGTCCTCACGCTAGGAAACCGCGTCGGCTCCGGCGCACCGAGCGGCCCGAACGAGTGATTTCCGGTGAAGCGGAAGAGGGCCCGGACGCTCCTGACGGAGTGTCCGGGCCCTCATGTGCCGTGCCGCGTGCTACTGGGTGCGGTTCTCACCGCGGTAGTACTCGAAGACCCAGCCCCAGATGCTGGCCAGGATCACCGGCAGCGCGAAGTACACCAGCCACCAGCCGACGGCGACGCCCAGGAAGACGAAGGCACCGCCGATGCCCAGGAAGAGCGGCTGCCAGCTGTGCGGGCTGAAGAACCCGACCTCGCCGGCGTCGTCCGCGACGTCCGCCTCCTTGTTGTCCTGCGCTCCGACGTCCACCCGCTTGGCCGTGAAGCCCAGGTAGAAGCCGATCATGATCGCCAGGCCGAAGGCCAGGAAGAGAGCGGTGGTGCCGACCGGCTCCTTCGACCACACGCCGTAGACCACGGCGACGATGAGGAGGAAGAGGCTCAGCCACATGAACATCTTGCCCTGGATCTTCACTTGCCCGCCTCCTTTCCACCGGCGAGGGCCTTCTCACCGTGACCGGCGTTCTCGAGCTGGTCGAGCGCGGCGATCTCCGGGTGGTGCAGGTCGAACGCCGGGGATTCACTGCGGATCCGCGGCAGGGTGAGGAAGTTGTGCCGCGGCGGCGGGCAGGAGGTCGCCCACTCCAGCGAACGGCCGTAGCCCCAGGGGTCGTCGACCTCGACCTTCTTGCCGTACTTGGCCGTCTTCCAGACGTTGTAGAAGAACGGCAGGAGCGACAGGCCGAGCAGGAACGAGGCGATCGTGGAGACCGTGTTCAGCGCGGTGAAGCCGTCGGCGGCCAGGTAGTCCGAGTACCGG
>NZ_MSGP01000155.1 GCF_002078235.1 Streptomyces viridosporus | reverse complement strand
CTCCAGGAGGACGGCCGCCGTCCGTACGCCGCCATCGGCAAGGCCGTGGGCCTGTCGGAGGCGGCCGTGCGCCAGCGCGTCCAGAAGCTGCTGGAGCAGGGCGTGATGCAGATCGTCGCCGTCACGGATCCGCTCACCGTGGGCTTCAGGCGCCAGGCGATGGTCGGGGTCAACGTCGAGGGCGACGTGGAGTCCGCGGCCGACGCGCTGAGCGCCATGGACGAGTGCGAGTACGTGGTGATGACCGCGGGCTCCTTCGACCTGATGGTCGAGATCGTCTGCGAGGACGACGACCACCTTCTGGAGGTCATCAACAGACGCATCCGGGCCGTGCCCGGCGTGCGCTCCACCGAGAGTTTCGTCTACCTCAAGCTCAAGAAGCAGACCTACATGTGGGGAACCCGATAACCGTGAGCAGCGACAGCCCCAACGACCTCAGCAAGTCCGCGTACGACCACTTGTGGATGCACTTCACCCGCATGTCCTCGTACGAGAACTCCCCCGTCCCCACCATCGTCCGGGGCGAGGGCACCCACATCTACGACGACAAGGGCAAGCGCTACCTCGACGGTCTCGCCGGCCTGTTCGTGGTGCAGGCGGGTCACGGCCGTACGGAGCTCGCCGAGACCGCCTCCAAGCAGGCGCAGGAACTGGCCTTCTTCCCGGTGTGGTCCTACGCCCACCCCAAGGCCGTGGAGCTCGCGGAGCGGCTCGCGCACGAGGCGCCGGGCGACCTCAACAAGGTCTTCTTCACCACCGGCGGCGGCGAGGCGGTGGAGACCGCCTGGAAGCTCGCCAAGCAGTACTTCAAGCTGGTGGGCAAGCCGACCAAGTACAAGGTCATCTCCCGCGCGGTCGCCTACCACGGCACCCCCCAGGGCGCCCTGTCCATCACCGGACTGCCGGGCCTGAAGGCCCCGTTCGAGCCCCTCGTCCCGGGCGCGCACAAGGTGCCCAACACCAACATCTACCGGGCGCCGATCCACGGGGACGACCCCGAGGCGTTCGGCCGCTGGGCCGCCGACCAGATCGAGCAGCAGATCCTCTTCGAGGGCCCCGACACGGTCGCCGCGGTCTTCCTGGAGCCGGTGCAGAACGCCGGCGGCTGCTTCCCGCCCCCGCCCGGCTACTTCCAGCGGGTGCGCGAGATCTGCGACCAGTACGACGTGCTGCTCGTCTCCGACGAGGTCATCTGCGCCTTCGGCCGGCTCGGCACGACGTTCGCCTGCGACAAGTTCGGCTACGTCCCGGACATGATCACCTGCGCCAAGGGCATGACCTCGGGCTACTCCCCCATAGGCGCGTGCATCGTCTCCGACCGGCTCGCCGAGCCGTTCTACCGGGGCGACAACACCTTCCTGCACGGCTACACCTTCGGCGGCCACCCGGTGTCGGCCGCGGTGGGTCTCGCCAACCTCGACCTGTTCGAGCGCGAGGGCCTGAACCGGCACGTGCTGGACAACGAGGGCGCCTTCCGCGCCACCCTGGAGAAGCTGCACGACCTGCCGATCGTCGGCGACGTCCGCGGCAACGGCTTCTTCTACGGCATCGAACTGGTCAAGGACAAGGACACCAAGGAGTCCTTCGACGCGGAGGAGACCGAGCGGGTCCTGTACGGCTTCCTGTCGAAGAAGCTGTTCGAGAACGGCCTGTACTGCCGTGCCGACGACCGCGGCGACCCGGTCGTCCAGCTCGCCCCGCCGCTGATCTCCGACCAGGGGACCTTCGACGAGATCGAGCAGATCCTGCGCGCGACGCTGTCGGAGGCGTGGACGAAGCTGTGAGCCGCCGACGGCTGTGATCTTCCGTTGGGATGATCATCCACGGCCCCGGTGCCGCCCGTTCGAGTGAGAAACGGCGGCCCGGGGCCGCGTGCTGTCCGGCCCGTCGCCGTGGCCTGCCTAGCGTTCCTGTGACCGATCGGCCCTGCCTTCGTTCCCCCGGACGGGGGACCAAGCCCGAACCACGCACGGCATTTCCGATCCGAACCGAGGTGTACGCCATGGTGGCCCCACCGGACAACGACGTGCTCTGGACCCGTGCCCTGCACTTCCGGCACGACGACGGCTCACCCGGACTGAGCGGGGTCTCGCTCGGTGTCCGGGAGGGCGAGATCCTCGCCGTCAGCGGCCCGCGAGGCAGCGGAAAAACGACACTGCTGCGCTGCCTGTCGGGGCTGGTGCCCGTCCGCAGCGGCGAGGTCTGGTTCAACAGCGTGCCCGTGCACACCATGGGCCCCGTAGCCCGGGAGCGGCTGCGCCGGGAGCGCTTCGGCTGGATCGACTCCGACCCGGCGCTCATCCCCGAACTGAACGTCTGGGAGAACGCCGCCCTGCCCCTGATGATGCGCGGCACCGGACGGCGCCGGGCCAAGACGGCCGCCATGGAGTGGCTGGAACGCCTCGACATCGGCGACAAGGCCCGCAGGCGCCCGGACGAACTGGTGCAGGCGGAGCGGCAGCGGGTGTGCATCGCCCGCGCCCTCGCCCCGGCGCCCTCGGTGGTGTTCGCCGACGAACCGACCGCCCCGCTGCACCGTGCCGACCACCGGCACGTGCTGCGCACGCTCACCGCGGCGGCCCGTTCGCACGGCATCACCGTGGTCCTCGCGACCGCCGCCCCGGACACCGCGGCCGTCGCCGACCGCACGGTGTCGCTGCTCGACGGACGGCGCGTGCGCACCGTGCACCTGCCCCCGGTCCCCGGGAGCGCCGAGGCGGAAGGCCGGGCGGCGTGCTCGCTCTCCGTCTGACCCGAAGCGCCCACCCCGCCGTCCAGGTGCGCCGTCTGCTGGTCGCGGCCGCGTCGGCGGGCACGGGCTTCCTGCTCCTGTGCGCCCTCGGCCACGCGCTGGGCCACTCCGGCGCGCCGTCCGCCTCGGTGCTCCGGCTGGCCTGGTGCGCAGCCCCGATGGCGGCCACCGTGCACCTCGCGGTCGCGGTGGCCCGCACCGACCCGGGCACCCGGCCCCGGCCCGGACTGTCGGCGGTGGGCCTGGGCCCGGCCCGTCTGATGGCGATCTCCGCGACGACCACGGCCCTGTCCTGTGCGCTGGGTTCGCTGCTCGCCCTGCTGGTCTTCCTGTTCCTGCGCGGCGGCCTCACCGGCGTGCCCTCCGGCGGTGCCGCGACGGACTTCCTCGCCGCGGACCGGCCGCTGCCGTTCCCGGCGACCCTGACGCTGCTGGCCCTGGTGCCGCTGAGCGCGTCGGCGGCCGTGGCGGTGACGCTGCGTCCGCGCGAACCGGCGCCGGACGCGTCCCGCATCGCGCGGGCGTACGGACGGTTCGGCGCGGCCCGGCGCCCGGCGGGGCCGGAGACCTTCGGGGCGTACGGACGGTTCGGCAGGCAGCTGGGAGCGGCGGCGCGCGGGCGGCGGACGGCCCGCGCACCGCAGGAGGAGAAGCGGGGAGCCGTCCCCGACACCCCCGGGGCGGTCTCCGGCGTTCCCGAAGCGGTCCCCGGAGTGCCCGAAGCGGCCCCGGACGCCGCCGAGGCGGTCCCAGGGGGCACCGGTGCCCCGCCCGCCCCTGCCCGCTCGGTGCTGTCCGGTCTCCCCTGGGGCATCTCCGTGCTGGCCGTGGGACTGGCCGTGGAGGCCTTCGCGAGCCGTACGGGCTCCGACGGCGCACCCGTCGACCGGCCCGGCGCGCTGGTCGGGCTGGCCCTGACCGCCGTCGGCCTCGCCCTGGCCGGCCCCGGTCTCACCCATCTGTGCGGGCTGCTGCTCCAGGCGGTCCGGCCGGGTGCCCTGCGCCTGCTGGCCGGGCGGATCCTGATGACGGAGGCCGCCCGCATCGGCCGCCCGCTGGGGGTGGTCTGCGCGGTGCTGTCGGCCGTCGGCGCCATGGCCTCGCTGAACGAGTCCGACGGGCCGTCGGTCGGTCCGCTCACCACGCTCGGGGTGCTGCTGGTGGCCGGCTGCACGACGGCGACCCTGCTGACGGCCGCCGTCGAGGCCAAGCACGCCCGCGCCGACACCACGGCCGCGCTGCTGCGCCTCGGGGCACCCCTCACCATGCTGCGCAAGGCCGCCGCGCTCCGCGCCGTCGCCCTGCTGGCGCTGTTCGGGCCGCTGACCCTGGCCGTGGCCGAGCTGTCGGCGTGGCCGCTGGCCCGCTGAGGCCCGTACGGACAGTTCCTCGAACGGGTTCTCCGCGGACCGATGAGTTCCGCGCCGCCCCGGGGTCCACCCCTCGAACACCACGGAACCGATGGGAGAGACCCCGCCATGTACCAGCAGATGATCTTCGTGAACCTGGCCGTCAACGACCTCGACGCGTCGAAGAAGTTCTTCACGGAGCTCGGCTACTCGATCAACCCGCAGTTCAGCGACGAGACCGCCGCGTCGGTCGTGATCAGTGACACGATCTTCGCGATGCTGCTCACCCGTCAGAAGTACGCGGAGTTCACGAAGAAGGAGATCGTGGACGCCACGAAGAGCAGCGAAGTGCTGCTGGCCCTGAGCGCCGAGAGCCGCGAGAAGGTCGACGAGCTGGTGGAGAAGGCCGTCGCGGCGGGCGGCTCGGTCACCGGCGAGACCCAGGACCACGGCTTCATGTACGGCCGCGCCTTCGACGACCTCGACGGCCACACCTGGGAGGTCGTGTGGATGGACCCGGCCGCCGTGGAGGGGTGAGGGACGGGCGGGCCCGGCAGGGGCGGGTACGGACGGGTCCCACCCTCCCCCGCCGGGGGCGAGGACCGCCCTGACGGCGTTGAAACATCCGGTTGCTTAATAAGAAGGCAAAACCGGAGCCTGCTGCGGGCATATGCGTTGACACTCCTTACGCGGCGCTTATAGACCTGGGAGCTTCCCGGGAGTGGTGATGCTTCGTCAGCACTCCCTCAACCCCCCGCATTTGCGCATCTCCCGCAAAGGACAAACGTGGCAGTTCTGTCCGTATCCCGCCGCACCGTCGCGCGCAGCGTACGCGTCCTCGGTGTCGTCTCCGCATCGGCCGCGCTCGCGCTCAGCGCCGCCGGCAGCGCGGCGGCATGCAACATCAACGAGTTCTCGGCCAAGGCCGAGTGCGTGGGTGACAAGGGCGTCATCACCGTCACCGACGTGGACCCGGCCGGCATCCCCGCCACCGTCAGCGTGTTCCTCGAGAACAACGGCGCCGACGTGAAGAAGGTCGGCGAGCAGGTGGTCAAGGGCTCCCGCAAGGGCACCACCATCACCTTCGAGGAGGACTGGGAGCCGAACGCCGAGTACCGCATCCACGTCAAGGCCGTGCCCTACGTGGACGAGGACATCAAGCCGAACCTGGTCACCCCGGCCACGGCGTGCAAGAAGGACGAGGAGAAGCCCCCGGCTTCGGAGCCCGCGCCGACCCCGTCGGACGCCGCCTCGTCCCCGGCCGAGGAGGCCGGCTCGCCGACCCCGTCGGCCTCGGAGAGCGGCAGCACCGCTCCGGCGGACACGACGAACAACGTGCCCTCCCCGGCCGGTGAGTCGAACCTCGCCGAAACCGGTGCCAACTCCCACACCGGTCTGATCGTCGGCATCGCGGCCGCGCTGGTCGCGGTCGGCGGCGGCGCGGTCTTCCTCGGCATGCGCCGCCGAGGGGCGAAGAGCGAGAACTGACGTCTCACGGACGCGATGCGATGGCCCGTCCCCGAGGGGGGCGGGCCATCGTGCTGCGGGAACGGGCCGCCCCCCGGCGGTTCACCCGGGCGACCGGTCCGAGGTGGCGGGCGCGGTGCCGTCCGGAGCGGCGCCCGAGGTCACCACGGCCCCCGACCGGCCGCCCGGGGGCGATGCCGTCGCGGTGGCGGTCAGGCGCGAGGGGCTTCGTGCCGCTCGTCCCGGGAGGGACCCCTCATCCGAGCACGGCGATCTCGTCGGCGTCGAACTCCACCCCGACCTCGTCCCCGACCTCCGGCGCCGACCTGAGCGCGCAGGCCGCCTCCAGCCCGGGCGCGTCCTCGGGCTGGAGGCGGACGGCGACATGGGTGCCCCGGAAGGTCCGCGCGGCCACGGTGCAGCGCAGGCCCGTGTCGGCCGGGACCAGGCGGACACCGGCGGGCCGGACGAGGAGCGTCCGCGTTCCCTGCGGGGCGTCCCGGGGCGCGGGGACCTTGCCCCAGGGGGTCACGGCGACCGCGTCACCCACCGTCGCCTCGACCACGTTCTCGAAACCGAGGAAGCGGGCCACGAAGGCGTCGGCCGGCCGCTGCCACACCTGGAGGGGCGTACCGGACTGGGCGATCCGTCCGTCCCGCATCACCACCACCCGGTCGGCCAGCGCGAACGCCTCCCCCTGGTCGTGGGTCACGGCGAGCACGGTGGTGCCCAGCCGGCCGAACAGCTCACGCAGTTCGACGACCAGCCGCTCCCTGAGCGAGCGGTCCAGCTGTCCGAGCGGCTCGTCGAGCATCAGCAACCGGGGGCTGGGCGCAAGGGCGCGGGCCAGCGCCACGCGCTGCTGCTCCCCGCCGGACAACGCGGCGACGGCCCGCCCGGCCGCTCCGGGCAACCCGACGAGCTCCAGCAACTCCCCCACCCGCTCGGCCTGTTCGCTCCGTGACGCCCCACGCGTCCGCAGCCCGAAGGCCACGTTGCCGCCGACGTCCCGCTGCGGGAACAGCTGGTGGTCCTGGAACATCAGCCCGACCCCGCGCCGGTGCGCGGGCACGTCCGTCCGGTCCCGGCCGTCGAGCACGACCCGCCCGGAGTCGAGGGGCTGCAGCCCGGCCACCGCCCGCAGCAGCGTCGACTTGCCGCTGCCGCTGGGTCCGAGCACGCACACGATCTCGTGCTCGGCGACCTCCAGGTCGACGGCGTCCAGCACGGGCCGTCCGCCGAAGCGGACGGTCGCGGCCCGAAGGCTCAACAGCATCTAGAACTCCCCGGTCCGGTCGGTCCGCAGCCGCTCCAGCACCAGCAGCGCCACCGCGCACACGATCATCAGAATCGTCGACAGGGCCATCGCCTGGCCGTAGTTGAGGTCGCCGGGCCGCCCCAGCAGCCGGGCCACGGCCACCGGCAGCGTCGGGTTCTCGGGCCGCGCGATGAACACCGTCGCCCCGAACTCGCCCAGCGACACCGCGAAGGCGAACCCGGCGGCGATCAGCAGCGCCCGCCGCACCATCGGCAGGTCCACCTCCCGCCACGCCCGCCACGGCGACGCCCCGAGCACGGCCGCCGCCTCCCGCAGCCGTACGTCCACGGCCCGCAGCACGGGCAGCATCGTCCGGACCACGAACGGGACGCCGACCAGTGCCTGCGCGAGCGGCACCAGGATCCAGGAGGCCCGCAGATCCAGCGGCGGCTCGTCGAGGGCGATCAGGAACCCGAAGCCGACGGTCACCGCGGACACCCCGAGCGGCAGCATCAGCAGCGCGTCGAACCCGCGCACCAGCCGCCCCGCGTCCCGCCGGGTGAGCGCGACGGAGGCGAGGCCGCCGATCACCACGGCGATGGCGGTGGCGGCCACCGCGTACTGCAGCGAGTTGCCGACCGCCTCGATCGGCGGCACGAGGAACACTCCCCCGTCCCCGCGGGTCAGCGCCCGGTAGTAGCCGAGTCCGGCGCCCGCGAAGGACCGTTCCACCAGTACGGCGAGCGGCAGCAGGAGCAGCACGCCGACGGTGGCCACGACCCCGCCGAGCAGCGCCCACTGCCCGGCGCCGCGCGGCCGGCGCGCGGTCACCGAGGCGTCCACCAGCCGCAGCGCGGTCTCCCGCCGCCGCACCGTCCAGGCGTGCAGGGCGAGGATCGCGCCCACGGCGACGAACTGGATCATCGTCAGGACGGCGGCGGTGGACAGGTCGAAGATCTCGGAGGTCTGGCGGTAGATCTCCACCTCGAGGGTGGAGAAGGTGGGCCCGCCGAGGATCTGCACCACACCGAAGGAGGTGAAGGTGAACAGGAAGACCATCAGCGCGGCGGCGGCCACGGCCGGCGCGAGCGCGGGCAGGGTGACGGTCCGCCAGGCCGCGAACCGCGAGGCGCCGAGCACCCGCGCGGCCTCCTCCTGCCGGGGGTCGAGCTGTGCCCACAGTCCCCCCACGGTCCGGACGACCACGGCGTAGTTGAAGAAGACGTGCGCGAGCAGGATCGCCCACACGGTGGTGTCCAGCCGCAGGCCCCACAGCTCGTCGAGGAGCCCGCCGCGTCCCACCAGCGCCATGAACGCCGTCCCGACGACCACCGTCGGCAGCACGAACGGGACGGTGACCACGGCCCGCAGCACCTGCTTGCCGGGGAACTCGAAGCGGGCGAAGACGTAGGCGCCGGGCAGGGCGATCAGCAGGGTGAGGGCGGTGGAGGCCAGCGCCTGCCAGGTGGTGAACCACAGGACCTGCCGGACGTCGGACTGCGCCAGGACCTCCCCGATCCGGCCGAGCTGCCAGGTCCCCTCGGCCTTCAGCCCGCGCGCGACGATCGCGGCGACGGGGTAGGCGAAGAAGACGGCGAAGAACGCGACGGGCACGGCCATGAGACCGAGCCGCGCCGCGTTCCCCCGCCACCCGGCCGCGGTGCGGCTCACCGGCGCGGTCCCGCTCACTTCAGTACGAGCGAGGTCCACGACTTGACCCACTGGTCACGGTGGTCGGCGATCTTCGCCGGGGCCATGGTCCGGGGGTCCTTCGCCTGCGGTCCGAACTCCGTGAACTCCGCGGGCACCCGGGCGTCCTCGCGCACCGGGTAGACGAACATGTTGAGCGGCATGTCCTCCTGGAACCGCTTGCCGACCAGGAAGTCGAGCAGCGCCTTGCCGCCCTCGGGGTTCTTCGCGTTGCTCAGCAGCCCCGCGTACTCGACCTGGCGGAAGCAGGTGCCCTCGGCCACACCGGTGGGTGCGGTGTCCGGCCTCGGGTCGGCGTAGATCACCTCGGCGGGCGGCGAGGAGGCGTAGGACACCACCAGCGGCCGGTCGGCCTTGGCCTTCTTGCCGCCGGCGGAGCCGGTGAACTCCTCGTTGTAGGCCTGCTCCCAGCCGTCGGCCACCTTCACGCCGTTGGCCTTGAGCTTCTTCCAGTAGTCCGTCCAGCCGTCGTCCCCGTACTCGGCGACGGTGCCGAGCAGGAAGCCGAGGCCGGGCGAGGAGGTGGAGGCGTTCTCGACGACGAGGAGGTTCTTGTACTCGGGCTCGGTCAGGTCGTCGAAGGTCCGCGGCGGGGTCAGCTTCCGCTCGGCGAACCACTCCTTGTCGTAGTTGACGCAGACGTCGCCGGTGTCGACGGGCGTGACCCGGTGCTCGCCCCCGTCGACGCGGTACTCGGGGAGGATGGAGTCGGCGTCCTTCACCTCGTACGACTGGAACAGCCCGTTGTCGAGGGCGCGGGACAGCAGGGTGTTGTCGACGCCGAAGAAGACGTCGCCCTGGGGGTTGTCCTTGGTCAGGATCGCCTTGTTCACGGCCTGTCCGGCGTCGCCGTCCTCGAGGACCTTGAGCTTGTAGCCGGACTCCTTCTCGAAGGCGGCGACGACCTCCTCGGACGCGGCCCACGAGTTGTGGCTGACGAGGGTCACGGTCTTCGACCCGCCGCCGCTCCGGTCGTCGCCACCGGACGAGCCGCAGGCGGACACGGTGACCAGGCCCAGCCCGACGGCCAGGATCGTGACCTTCTTGGTGATGCTCACTGGATTCCTCCTGGGTGACCAGGAAGAGACGCGGCCCTGCCCGGGACCCCTCACAGGTGTCCCGGGCAGGGTGCAACAGCTCGAGTGGTGACCGATCTCCCTACCCAGAATGACCTGGGCCAGGTTCGGAGGGTCTGCGGCCGGTGCCGCACTCTCAGCGCTGTGGCGCTCCCCTGTCGGAATATGAAGATGTGCTTGTCTGATTCTCGACTATGAAGTTGTGCTGACGCCGGCCAGGCTACCGCTCGCTCGCGGCGAGCTGACCACAGGCCCCGTCGATCTCCTGGCCGCGGGTGTCCCGGATCGTCACCGGCACGCCGTGGGCGGCGATCGCCTCCACGAACGCCTTCTCGTCCTCGGGCCGGGAGGCGGTCCACCGGGAGCCGGGCGTCGGGTTGAGCGGGATGAGGTTGACGTGCACGGGCCGGCCCTTGAGCAGCCGGCCGAGCCGGTCGCCGCGCCAGGCCTGGTCGTTGATGTCCCGGATGAGCGCGTACTCGATGGACAGCCGCCGCCCGGACTTGGCCGCGTAGGCGAACCCGGCGTCGAGCACCTCGCGCACCTTCCACCGCGTGTTCACGGGGACGAGGGTGTCGCGCAGCTCGTCGTCGGGGGCGTGCAGCGAGATGGCGAGGCGGCACTTGAAGCCCTCGTCGGAGAACCGGTGGATGGCCGGGACGAGGCCGACCGTGGACACCGTGATCCCGCGCTGCGACAGCCCCAGCCCGTCCGGCTCGGGATCGGTGAGGCGGCGGATGGCCCCCACGACCCGGTTGTAGTTGGCGAGCGGCTCACCCATGCCCATGAACACGATGTTGCTCAGCCGCGTCGGCCCTCCCGGCACCTCGCCGTCCCTCAGGGCGCGCATGCCGTCCACGATCTGGTGCACGATCTCCGCGGTGGACAGGTTCCGGTCGAGTCCGGCCTGCCCGGTGGCGCAGAACGGGCAGTTCATGCCGCAGCCCGCCTGGGAGCTGATGCACATCGTCACCCGGTCCGGGTAGCGCATCAGCACGGACTCGACGAGCGTGCCGTCGAACAGCTTCCACAGCGTCTTGCGGGTGGTGCCCTGGTCGGTCGACAGGTGCCGGACGACCGTCATCAGCTCGGGAAGCAGCGCCTCCCGCAGCCGGGCCCGGGAGCCGGCCGGGATGTCGGTCCACTGCTCCGGGTCGTGCGCGTACCGCGCGAAGTAGTGCTGCGAGAGCTGCTTGGCACGGAACGGCTTCTCACCGGCCGCTGCGACCGCCTCCTTGCGCTCGGCGGGCGTGAGGTCGGCAAGGTGCCGCGGCGGCTTCTTGGCTCCGCGCGGCGCGACGAAAGTGAGTTCTCCGGGCTTGGGCATGGTGGTACCAGTGTCGCAGATCCAATCGGGTGACCTGCGGCTGTCGCTCACGACGCCTGTCGTCGGCAGTCGCCACCAGTCATCACTGAGCGGCGCCGGACGGCCCAGGGACGGCCCGGGCCGGTCACGCCCGAGGCTTGCGGCATGGTGCGATGTGACACCGGTCATGGGGTTGGGCAAGGGAGCGGCGTTGGTCTTTCGTGGAGTGCTCGCGCTGCTCGCGGGCAGCGCTTTCCTGGCGGTGGCATGCGGCTACCGCGGTGTCGACGTGTGGGTGTGGGATTGGGCGGACGTGGTGGTCACGCGGCGGACACGGTACGGAACGCCCTGGCTGAGCCTCACCACCCTGCGGATCCAATGCGGGATCGCGGGAGTCGTCCTTCTGGCGGTCGGGCTGTACACCCTGGTGCGCTGACGGCGGCAGCCGTCTCCGGCTGCCGCGTCGTCCGAACCCGCGGCAGGACGTCCGGCCCATCCGGTCCGGGGCCTGCGCTGGTGAGGCCGACGGGGATCGAACCCATGGCCTCGTCCTCGTCAGGTCGATCACGGGGCCGCTCCCACCGAGAAGACCCTCCGATGTGCGCTGGTGTCCTGGCCGCCGGGGTCCGTCCCGGTTCGGCTCCGGTCGTCGCTGTCGGTGCCAGACGTTGATGTCGGACACCAGTGGGCCCCTGACATCCGGAGCAGACCCGTATGCCTCGGTGCGGTCGCCGCGCGACCACTTCCGGGTGACGCTGTGACCGTGACGGATGCGCTCGCTTTCCGCCGCGCTGTGAGGTGCGGTGACGACCGCACCAAGACGAAGGGGCAACAGGTAATGGTGGACATGCCTCATGGAGCACGGCAGGAGACCAGAGGCGCCCGAAACGACGGCCGGCCGGTCGGACCGATGAGGTACTTCGGTGTGCTGCTCCTCCTCAGCGGAGTGCTGAGCGTCCTTCAGGGCATCGCCGGCATTGCCAAGGATCGTCTCTTTGGCGTGCCGCGGTACTACGAGTACCGGTTCGACCTCACCAGTTGGGGCTGGATCCATCTCGTCGTAGGTGTTGCGCTGGTCGTTGTCGGGGTGGGAGTGCTGCGGGCGATGAGCTGGGGCCGTGCGGCCGGCGTGACGACCGCCGCGATCAGTCTGGTGACCCAGTTCATGTTCATCCCTTACTACCCTCTGTGGTCGATCAGTGTGATGGCGCTCGACCTGATCATTTTGTGGGGCATGGCACGGATCGCCATCGCCTGATCGAGGACCGACGTCGACGCGCGCATCCTCCGGGGTGTGGCCCACCTCGACCGGTCTGCGGGTCACCCTGCGGCGGTCGGCCGGGCTGGAGCCGCCGACGTGATCGCCTCCTCGGAGCCGCCGCGGCACGCCTGGGGCGCGCACTCGGTGACCGTGGTGGAGACCGGGCCCGGGTTCGTGGAGCTGCGGATGACCGGCTACGACGTGCTGCGCGCCGCCCGGCAACGCACCGCCCTCGGCCTGCCCGACCCCGACGACGAGGAGGCGACCCCCCCTGCCCCTCGCCCACTGGACCTACACCGGCCACGGCCACACCCCCGGTGAATCCTGGCTCGCCGCCGACATCCGCCGGGCCCTGCGAGCGAGCCGCGAACTCGCCCGTGAAGCAGTCGCCGACCGGCACGGCACCGGCCTGCGCCACCGCGCCCGCCACATCGGGCCCGACGGCCCCGACCGAGCCCCCTGCCGACGCTGAACGCGCTGGTGAGGGGTTTGTTCGTGCCCGGCCGCTGCCGGTCCTCCGGGCTCAGGCACGGCCTTACCGGTGTCGCGGACGTGCACGGTGATCATCTCCGCGCCGGACCGGTCCGCTGCCGCTCCCCGGCCCGGCCGTGCTCCCCGTCCCGCACACCGCAGGAAGACACCCGCGGGCATCATTCATAATTGCTGGAACAAGGGGCAAAACGCCCCGGTGGAGCGGAGCCCGTGGTCCGCTCCCCGAGCGTGAGGAACGCGCTGAGGCGCGCGGGAGTGCCGGCGCTGGAGGTGGTCGGAGTGCGGACTGTCGTCGACAGGCTGGCCGCTTCCGATATCTGGCGTCGCCCCGCGGTCCGGGTGATGGCCTTCTGCCTCCTGCCGCTGCTCCTGCTGCTGGTGGACGTGGTGACCGGACCGCATGTGCGCCTGAGCCCCCTGATGGTCGCGGGTCCGGCCTTCGCCGCGATCTTCTGCGCCCCCCGCTGCGTCCTGGTGGTGCTCGCCGTGACCCTCCCGTGCTCGGTCGCGGCCTCCGCGGTGAACCAGCACCTGGACACCGTCAACTTCCCGGTCCAGTTCGGCAGCACGGTGCTGATCGGCGCGGCCTCCGTGGCGGCCAGCGCGATCCGGGTGCGCGGGGAGCGCCGGCTGGCCGCGTCCCGCTGGGTGGCCGAGGTCACCCAACGGGTGCTGCTCCACCCGCTGCCGCGCCGGTCCGGCCCCTTCGACGTGGCCTCGCTGTACCTGGCGGCGGACGAGGAGGCCGCCGTCGGCGGTGACCTCTACGGTGTCGCCCGGTGCGGGCGCAGCACCCGGGTGCTGGTCGGGGACGTCCAGGGCAAGGGGCTGGCCTCGCTGGAGATGGTCAGCTGTGTGCTGAACAGCTTCCGGCGGTCGACGCGGCACGGTCTCCCGCTGGACGAGATGGTCGGCGAGATCGAGGCGGCGTTCCGCGAGGAGGTCCAGGAGCAGTCCGCCGCGACGGACCCGGGGGTCCGCCCGGCCGGTCAACTCGCGGCCGAGTCGTTCGTCACCGGGGTGGCGGTCGACCTGTCCGACGACGGCCGCGTCCGTCTGGTGAACCTGGGCCACCCGGCCCCGCTGCTGCTGCACGGGGGCACGGTCACGGCCCTCGAACCGACCGTTCCGGCCCCACCGATGGGTCTGGGAGACCTGAGCGCCGACGAACTCGTCGTGGACGCGGCCGACATCCCGCCCGGGGCCACGCTGCTGCTGTACACCGACGGGGTGACCGAGGCCCGCGACACGTCGGGGACCTTCTACCCGCTCGCCGAGCGGGTACGGCGCTGGGCGGACAAGGAACCGGAGGCGCTGCTGGCCGCCCTCCACGCCGATCTGCGGCGGTACGCGGGCGCCCGGATCGTGGACGACATCGCCATGGTGGCGCTGCGCCGTTCCCCCGTCCGTACCCCGGCCGACGGCGTGTCGGCGGACGGCCGTCGCGCCCGGCCCGCTCCACCGGAGTCCCCTCGTGCCGACGAGGGGTCCACTCCGTTCGACGCTCCGGCCCCCGTACCGCGGACACACCCCGCCGAATAACTCCGGCGCACGGGCCGGCGCCGGCACGCGGAAGGGCCCGTCCCACCGGGACGGGCCCTTCTCACCACGGGTACGGCCGGGGAACGGGTCAGCCCGACCCGACGAAGAGGACGAGGAGCAGCCACACCACCGGTGCCGTCGGCAGCAGGGAGTCCAGCCGGTCCATGATGCCGCCGTGGCCGGGCAGCAGCGTGCCCATGTCCTTGATGCCCAGGTCCCGCTTGATCATGGACTCGCCCAGGTCACCGAGCGTGGCGCTGACCGCGACCGCGAGACCGAGCAGCAGACCCTGCCACCACCTGCCGTCGTCGATCAGGAACTGCATGCACAGCGCGCCCGCCGCCATCGAGAAGGCGATCGCGCCCAGCAGCCCCTCGCGGGTCTTGCCGGGGCTGATCCGCGGGGCGAGCTTGTGCGTGCCGAAACGCCAGCCGACCGCGTACGCGCCCGTGTCGCTCACGACCGTCAGCAGCAGGAACGTCAGCACGCGCCAGGGCCCGTCGTCCGCCGTCAGCATCATCGCGACGAAGGTCGCCAGGAACGGCACGTAGAACGCCGCGAACAGACCCGCCGTGACGTCCCTGAGGTAGTTCTCGGGAGGCGCCGTCATACGCCACACCAGCACCGCCAGCGCGGTGAGCGCCATGGCGACCCACGCGCCCTCGGCTCCCCGGGCGTACCCGGAGACGACCATGGCCGCGCCACCGAGCGCGAGCGGCACCAGGGGCGCCCTGATGCCCTTGCACTCCTTCAGCCGCGTGGTCAGCTCCCACAGGCCCACCACGACCGCGACGGTGACCACGCCGACGAAGACGGCCTTGACGACGAACAGCGACGCGACGATCACCGCGCCGAGTCCGACGCCGACGCCTATCGCGGCGCCCAGGTCGCGCCCCGCGCTCTTCTTCTGCGGGGCACGCGCCGGCTGCGGGGCGTCGGGCATGGGCTCCGGATTCTGCGGCGCCTCCCCCGGGTGGGGGCGGGCCCGCGTCGGCTCGTCTCGGAACGGAGGACCGCTCAACCGAGCGGCCCCCGGGTCCGCATCCTGGTCTCCGCCGTGTTCGGGTACGTCGGGCACGATGGGCATGGGGCGAGTCTGCTGTGCGTAGTGCGCATCGTACGCGGGACCCGCCGGGGCAGCTCCCCGGCCGGGTCCGTGGTCGGACGGCCCCCAGTACCCGGTCTGCGGCGTCCCCCAGGAAGAGTCGTTCATCAGACCTCGAGAAGCTCCGCTTCCTTGTGCTTCAGGAGCTCGTCCACCTGGGCGACGTACTTCGCGGTGGTGTCGTCGAGCTCCTTCTCCGCACGACGGCCCTCGTCCTCGCCGACCTCGCCGTCCTTGATCAGCTTGTCGATGGCGTCCTTGGCCTTGCGGCGCACGGCGCGGATGGAGACCTTGGCGTCCTCACCCTTGGCCTTGGCGACCTTGATGAACTCGCGGCGGCGCTCCTCGGTCAGCTCGGGGAACACCACCCGGATGATGTTGCCGTCGTTGCTCGGATTGACGCCCAGGTCGGAGTCGCGGATCGCCTGCTCGATGTTGCGCAGCGCGCTCTTGTCGAACGGCGTCACCACGGCCATGCGCGGCTCGGGCACGGAGAACGAGGCCAGCTGGTTGATCGGCGTCAGCGCGCCGTAGTAGTCGGCCACGATCTTGTTGAACATCGCCGGGTGCGCACGACCGGTGCGAATCGCGGCGAAGTCCTCCTTGGCGACCACGACGGCCTTCTCCATTTTCTCCTCGGCCTCGAGGAGGGTCTCTTCGATCACCACTTGCTCCTGCGTGTCTTGAGTAGGCCCGGCTGCGGTTCCCCGTCGGGGTGGCGGCCGGCTGCTGCGTCGCGTCTTCTTCCTGCACGGTTCCCGACCGGCGGGACATTGTCCATCCCCCGGCCCGGGTCATCAGCCCTGGCTGACTTGGTCACCCACGAGCGTGCCGATCTTCTCACCCTTGACGGCGCGCGCGATGTTGCCCTCCGTCAGAAGCTCGAAGACGACGATGGGGAGCTTGTTGTCACGGCACAGCGTGATCGCCGTGGCGTCGGCGACCTTCAGGTCCCGGGTGATGACCTCGCCGTAGCCGAGATGGTCGAACTTCACCGCGTCGGGGTTGGCCTTCGGGTCGGAGTCGTACACCCCGTCCACGCCGTTCTTGCCCATCAGCAGTGCCTCGGCGTCGATCTCGAGGGCGCGCTGGGCCGCGGTGGTGTCGGTGGAGAAGTACGGCATGCCCATACCGGCGCCGAAGATGACCACACGGCCCTTCTCCAGGTGCCGCACGGCGCGCAGCGGGATGTAGGGCTCGGCGACCTGCCCCATGGTGATGGCGGTCTGCACCCGGCAGTCGACGCCCTCCTTCTCCAGGAAGTCCTGGAGGGCGAGGCAGTTCATCACGGTGCCGAGCATGCCCATGTAGTCCGAGCGGGCCCGGTCCATGCCGCGCATCTGGAGTTCCGCGCCGCGGAAGAAGTTGCCGCCGCCGATGACGATCGCGATCTGCGCGCCGTCCCGCACGACGGCCGCGATCTCGCGTGCGATGGCGTGCACCACGTCGGGATCGACGCCCAGGCCCCCGCCCCCGGAGAAGGCCTCTCCGGACAGCTTCAGCAGAAACCGGCCGCACACTTTGCCGTCGTCGCTCTTCTCAGCCTTGGTGGTCATCGGGGATCCCGCCTCTTTCACGTGTTGCACATACGAAGAAGGCCATTGCCGGTGGGGCGTGGTTCGCATCCCATACGGCAATGGCCTCCTCGTCAGATCTGCTGTCGCCCGGCATCCGCGCGTACGTGACGGCGTACCGGTACGACTGCTGCCGACCCTATCCGGGTCGCGCGCCCGTCGCGGTACGGACTCAGATGCCGACCTTGATGCGCGCGAAGCGCTTCAGGGTGACACCGGCCTCTTCCAGGACCTTCTGGACGGACTTCTTGTTGTCCAGCGCGTAGGGCTGGCCGAGCAGCGTGGCGTCCTTGAAGAAGCCGTTGAGGCGACCCTCGACGATCTTCGCCAGGGCGGCCTCGGGCTTGCCCTCGGCGCGGGTGGTCTCCTCGGCGATGCGGCGCTCGGACTCGATGACCTCGGCCGGCACGTCCTCCTTGGAGAGGTACTTCGGCGCGAAGGCGGCGATGTGCTGGGCGACGCCCTTGGCGACCGCAGCGGCCTCGTCGGTCTGCTTGTCGAGCTCGACGAGGACACCGATCTGCGGGGGCAGGTCGGGCATCGTGCGGTGCATGTACGCCGCCACGTAACCGTCGGTGAACTGCGCGAAGCGGTCCAGGACGATCTTCTCGCCCAGGTTGGCGTTGGCCTCGTCCACGAACGCCTGGACGGTCTTGCCGGCCTCGATCTCGGAGGCGAGCAGGGCCTCGAGGTCGGCCGGGGAGGTCTTGGCGACGTGCTCGGCGATGGCGGTGGCCACGGACTGGAACTTCTCGCCCTTGGCGACGAAGTCCGTCTCGCACTTCAGCTCGACCAGGACGCCGGAGGAGTTGTCGTCGGCGATGACCGAGACCACCGCGCCGTTCTCGGCGGAGCGGCCCTCGCGCTTGGCGACGCCCTTCTGGCCCTTGATGCGAAGCGCCTCGACGGCCTTGTCGACGTTGCCCTCGGCCTCGTCCAGCGCCTTCTTGCAGTCCATCATGCCGGCGCCGGTGAGCTCCCGGAGCTTCTTGACGTCGGCGGCGGTGTAGTTCGCCATGAGTCTGTGAGTCTTTCTCGAAGTCTGGAGTTTCGAAGATCTGCGGATCGGGGCCCGCCCGGGGGCAGGTCTCCGACGCGCCGCCGACCTGCGGGCGAACGGCGGGAGCGATGGGGGTGCCTCCCCCGCCCTCGGGGCGAGGGGGGCGAGGACACCGCTCCCGCCGTCATCGGCCCTGACGGGTCGGTCAGGCCTGCTCGGCCGGAGCCTGCTCGGCCGGGGCCTCCGCGGCCGGGGCCTCCGCGGCGGGAGCCTCCTCGGCCGGCTTCTCGCCCTCGGCGGCGGCCGGAGCGGCGCCCTCGGAGTCCGCCTTCTTCTCGCCCTCGAGCAGGTCGCGCTCCCACTCGGCCAGCGGCTCGCCCGCGGCCTTCTCGCCCTTGCCCTCGGTGGCGACACCGGAGCGGGCGATGAGGCCCTCGGCGACGGCGTCGGCGATCACCCGGGTGAGCAGGGTGACGGAGCGGATGGCGTCGTCGTTGCCCGGGATCTTGTAGTCGACCTCGTCGGGGTCGCAGTTGGTGTCGAGGATGGCGACGACCGGGATGTTGAGCTTCCGGGCCTCGCCGACCGCGATGTGCTCCTTCTTGGTGTCCACGATCCAGACGGCGCTGGGCACCTTCTGCATCTCGCGGATACCGCCGAGGGTCTTCTCCAGCTTGGCCTTCTCGCGGGAGAGGACCAGGAGCTCCTTCTTGGTCAGACCGGAGGACGCGACGTCCTCGAAGTCGATCTGCTCGAGCTCCTTCAGGCGCTGCAGGCGCTTGTAGACGGTCGAGAAGTTGGTGAGCATGCCGCCCAGCCAGCGCTGGTTGACGTAGGGCATGCCGACGCGGGTGGCCTGCTCGGCGATGGCCTCCTGCGCCTGCTTCTTCGTGCCGACGAACATGACCGTGCCGCCGTGGGCGACGGTCTCCTTGACGAACTCGTAGGCGCGGTCGATGTACGACAGCGACTGGAGCAGGTCGATGATGTAGATGCCGTTGCGCTCGGTGAAGATGAAGCGCTTCATCTTCGGGTTCCAGCGACGGGTCTGGTGACCGAAGTGGACGCCGCTCTCCAGCAGCTCCCGCATCGTGACGACGGCCATGGCCGTATCTCCTTGAATTTCTCGGTTGTGCCGCGGAGACCGGCCGGCCTCCGCGCCTGACGCCCGCGACGCGCCGTTGCCACGAAGGACCGAGGGGCGCTGACATCGGGATCCGGCCGTGACCGGTCTCGGTGTCGGGGCGTGCGAAGTCGACCCGGTGGCCCGGGTCGCCACCAGAAGTGTACGGGACCGGCGGGGTGCCGGGTGACGCCGTTGTCCACAACCGGCGGCCGATCCACAGGTCCCGGCCATGATCACGGTTCTTCCGGGACGCTTCCCGCATGCGAGTGAGGCGATGTCCGGGAGCGGGTGCGCGAGCGGCCCTGTGGGTGGCCCTGATCCTGACGGCGCTGTCGGCGCCGGTGCCGTGGTGGCCGGTGCCGGGCGCGGACAGCGGCGCGGGGAACGCGGTGCCGGCGGGCGGGGACGGCGGGACTCCGGCCGTGGGACGGGCGTGGCCCGTGGGGGTGCGGCCGCGGGTGCTGCGCGGCTGGGAGCCGCCGGCCACGGTGTACGGCCGGGGGCACCGGGGCGTGGACCTGGCGGCGGCGCCGGGGGCACCGGTACGGGCGGTGGCCGCGGGCCGGGTCTCGTTCGCGGGCCGGGTCGCCGGGAGGGGCGTCGTCTCGGTGGAACTGGCCGGTACGGGTGATCCCCCGTTGCGCACGACCTACGAGCCCGTCCGGGCGTCGGTGGACGAGGGCGACGAGGTGGCGGCCGGCGAGGTGGTCGGCACGGTGGAGCCCGCGGGCTCGCACTGCTCGGCCCCGTGCGTGCACTGGGGGCTCCTGAGGGGCGACGCCTACCTGGACCCGCTCACCCTGCTGCCCCCGTGGCTGCTGCACAGGGGCCCGCCGAGACTGCTGCCGGTGCTCGGGGTCCCGGTACCCCGGTGACGGGGGCCGGGCCCCCCGCGCGCCGGGCCGGTGCCGGAGGACGGCCGTCGCCTCGGTGACCCGGCGCCTCGAAAGCGGCCGCCGGAGGAGTGACCAGGGCCGGACCCTCCGCCGCCGGAAGGACACCGCCGGAAGGCACCGCGAAGGCGTGCCGGGCCCGGCCGTGCGTCCCGTCCGTCAGCCCCGCACTCCCCTCAGCACCATGGAGACCGCCGCCTCGGTGATCGCGTCCGGGTGTTCCGCCGCGCCCAGTTCGATGCGGCGCACCGCGGCGTCGACCACGCCCTGGAGCAGCATCGCCGCGAGCCGGGGCTGGTCGTGGCCCAGGTCGCCCAGGGCTTCGACGATCATGGCGATGAGTCCGCCGTGCGCCGCGCGGATCTTCTCCCGGGCACCCGCGTCGAGCTCGCTGGCGGAGATCGCCACCACGGCCCGGTGCCGCCGGTCCCCGACCAGTTCCAGTTGCTTGCGGACGTACGCCTCGATCTTCGCCTCGGCCCCGTCGGCGAGGGCCATCGCCGCCTCGACCTCCGCCGCCCAGACCGGGAAGTCGACCTCGCACAGCTCCTCGACGACGGCCGCTCGCGAGCGGAAGTACTCGTACACGGACGAGCGCGCGAGGCCCGTCCGCTCGGCGAGGGCCGGGAAGGTCAACGCCTCCGTCCCGCCCTCGGACAGCAGGGAGCGTGCCGCGTCCAGCAGGGCGGCTCGTTGCATCGACCGGTGCTCGGCCACGGAGGCCGCTCGAATCCTTGGCACGTCGTCCACTTTACGGACGCCTCACCCGCGACGGGAGTCTCCCGTTCGCAGGCTCAGGTCACACGGGGCCCGGCGGAACCCGGGCCAAACGGGCTCAGCGTCCGAAACTCGCCAGTTTCGCCCGCAGCTGGAGCACGGATTTGGTGTGGATCTGGCTGACCCGGCTCTCGGTCACCCCCAGCACGTTGCCGATCTCGGCGAGGGTGAGCCCTTCGTAGTAGTACAGGGTGACCACGGTCTTCTCCCGCTCCGGCAGCGTGTTGATCGCCCGCACCAGGAACCGCCGCAGCTCCCGGTCCTCGGCCACCTCCACCGGGTTGTCGGCGGCGGTGTCCTCCAGCGTGTCCATGAGGCTCAGCCGGTCGCCGCCCTCGCCCCCGACGTGCAGCAACTCCTCCAGGGCGACGACGTTCGCGAGCGACAACTGGCTGAAAACCGCGTGCAGCTCCTCCACTGCGATGCCCAGCTCTGCGGCGACCTCGCTCTCCGACGGCGTGCGTCTGAGCCGCGCCTCCAGGGTGGCGTAGGCCCGCTCGACGTTCCGCGCCTTCTGCCGGACCGAGCGCGGGATCCAGTCGAGCGCCCGCAGCTCGTCGATCATCGCGCCCCGGATGCGGGTGATCGCGTACGTCTCGAACTTGATCTCCCGGTCGACGTCGAACTTCTCGATCGCGTCGATCAGCCCGAAGATCCCGGAGGAGACGAAGTCCGCCTGCTCGACATTGGACGGCAGTCCCACGCTGACCCGGCCGGCGACGTACTTCACCAGCGGCGAGTAGTGCAGGATCAGCTGTTCCCGCAGCCGCTCGTCTCCTGTCGCCTTGTACGACCGCCACAACTCGTCGAGTGTCGAGGGAGCGGGCGGCCGCACGCTGCCACCGTCGCGGGCGGCTGGGGGGATCGCCGCCCGGTCGGACCCGGAGGTGTGCTGGGGCATTCGTCGCCTTGTGCCGTTCTGCCGTGGACTGGTACTGCCTGGGTGAGTCGTCTGTCCCGTGTCGAGTTGCCTGTGCGTGCCGGAATCCTCGTGAGCGTAGCGTGACTGGGGCGTCGCGGTGTGCGAAGAGGCGGGGCGGAGCCGTGCGCAGATTCGTTCCGGGCGCCGCCCCACCGGGGCATTGCGGTCGCTCAGCGTGATCACCCGGGTGTCCCAACTGGCGTATTTTTCAAGGGGCGTCAGGGTTCCCCCGGACGGCCGAACACGCTCCGTCAGTGCGCGTGCGGACCGCCGCGAGCCGAGATCAGCGCCTGGCGTGTCAACTTCCAGCCGTCGCCGTGTCGTTCGACGTAACCAAGTGCTCGCAGTTCGTACAGTCTCGCGATCGCGTCGTCCCGGGTGGTCTGCGCGCCGCACGCGATGTCCTCCGCCCGGGCGGCCCCGTGCGCCGGCAGCGCGGCGAGGACCTGGCGGCCGGCCGGTTCCAGCAGGTCCCGGGGCAGCACCGGCCCCCGGCGTTCCGGCGCGAGCTCGCCCATGTCGCCGACCAGCTCGACGACGTCCGCGGCATCGGTGACCAGCGCCGCTTCCTGCCTCAGCAGTTCGTGCACCCCGGCGGAGAGCCCGCTGGTGGCCGGTCCCGGCACCCCCATCGTGTGGCGCCCCAGCCGCCGGGCCGCCCTGGCGGTCACCAGGGAGCCGCTGCGGTGGGCGGCCTCGACGACCACGGTGCCCCGGGTGAGCGCGGCGATCACCCGGTTCCGGAGGACGAATCTGCTCGGCGTGGGGTGATCGCCGGGCGGCAACTCGCCGATCACCAGTCCCTGTTCCGCGATCCTGGTGATCAGCCCGGTGTGCCCGCGCGGGTAGGGCCGGTCGACTCCGCAGGCGAGGACGGCGACGGTGGCGCCGCCCGAGCCGAGCGCGCCGCGGTGGGCGGCACCGTCGACGCCGTAGGCACCGCCGGAGACCACGACCCAGCCGCGTTCGGCGAGGCCGGCGGAGAGGACGGCGGCCATGTGGGCGCCGTACTCGGTGCAGGCGCGGGCGCCGACGAGGGCGACCGAGCGCAGCGCCCACATCCGCAGATCGGCGCCGCCGCGCACCCACAGCCCGAGGGGCCGGGCGTCCCCCAGGTCGTCGAGCTGCCGGGGCCACTCGGTGGTCCCGGGGCTGACGAACCGCGCGCCGGCCTCCCGCGCGACGGCGAGGTCCCTGTGCGGGTCGGCCCGCTCGGCCCGGGCGAGCATCCCGGCCCACCGCTTGCCGCTCACCCCGGGCAGGGGCCCGCCCCGTTCCCGCAGTCGCCGCACCACGGCCTCCGCTCCGAGTTCCCGCACCCAGCGCCCGCCGGTCTCGTCCCCGGGCTCGACGACCCGGGTGAGGAGGATCCGGGCGAGGAGCCCGTCCTCGCCCTCGTCGGCGGCGCTCATGCCGGCGCTCCGATGGTCATGGGCACACCGCGGGGCACACCGGTGCGCAGTTGCAGCGCGAGGGCGACGTCCCCGGCGTCGGGCCGGTCGTGGCCGGCCAGGTCGGCGACGGTCCAGGCGACCCGCAGCACCCGGTCGAGCCCCCGGGCGGTGAGCACCCCCCGCTCCAGACTGCGTTCGGCCTCCTCCATCGCGCCGGGTGCGGCGTGCCAGCGACTGCGCAGCTCCCGGCCGGGGACGTCGCTGTTGGTGCGCCACGGAGTGCCGGCGAGCCGCGCGGCGGCGCGCTCCCGGGCCGCCCGCACCCGGGCGGCGACCGTGGCGGTGGACTCGCCGCGGACCCCGCTCGCCGTCAGTTCGGCGCGGGTGACGCGGTCGGCCTCGACCCGCAGGTCGACCCGGTCGAGCAGGGGCCCGGAGAGCCTGGCCTGATAGCGGCGGATCGCCGAGGGCGGGCACTCGCACAGGTCGTTCGTCCGCGAGAAGCGGCCGCAGGGACAGGGGTTGGCGGCCAGCACCATCAGGAACTTCGCCGGGAAGCGCACCACGCCCGCGCTGCGCGCGACGACCACGTGCCCGGCCTCCAGCGGCTGGCGCAGCGCGTCGAGGGCGTGGCTGCTGAATTCGGGTGTTTCGTCCAAAAACAGGATGCCCCGGTGCGCGAGGGACACCGCTCCGGGCCGCGCCACCCCGGGGCCGCCTCCCACCAGCGCCTGCATCGTGGCCGAGTGGTGCGGGGCGCAGTAGGGGGCGACGTCGATCAGCGGTTTGCCCGGGGGCAGCAGGCCCGCCACCGAGTGCACCGCGGTGACCTCCAGCGACTCCTGCCGGTCCAGCGGTGGCAGGACCGAGGGCAGCCGCTCCGCCAGCATCGTCTTGCCGGCCCCGGGCGGCCCTTCGAGGAACAGGTGGTGTCCGCCCGCCGCGGCCACCTCCACCGCCGTCCGTGCCGAGAGCTGGCCCACGACGTCCGCGAGGTCGTGGCCGTGGTCGTGCTGCGCCGCGCCGGGGCCGTGCATGCCGGCGGCCGCTCCGGCGCCGGGGACGCGCAGCCCGGCCAGGAGCGGGTCGGGGCGCCCCTGCTCGTCGGGGACCTCGTCCGGCACGGGCTCGTCGGTGAGCACCGCGATCAGCTGGCGCAGGCTGCGGACGCCGAGCACGGACACGCCCGGCACCAGGGATGCCTCGGCGGCGGCGCTCTCCGGCACCACCACCTGCTCGTAGCCCGCGTCGGCCGCGGCCAGCACCGCCGGCAGGATGCCGCGCACCGGCCGCACCCTGCCGTCCAGCCCCAGTTCGCCGATCATCACGATGTCGGCGAGCACCCGTGGGTCGATCCGCTCGGCGGCGCCGAGCACCGCGCAGGCGACCGCCAGGTCGAACCCGCTGCCGGCCTTCGGCACCGAGGCCGGGCTGAGCCCCACGGTGAGCTTCTTCTGCGGCCACTGCCCACCGGAGTTCACCACGGCCGCGCGGACCCGGTCCCGGCTCTCCGTCAGGCTCTTGTCCGGCAGCCCCACCAGCGTGAACGCCGCCACCCCCGGTTCCAGGTCGGCCTGGACCTCCACGACCACGCCCTCGACGCCGACCAGTGCGACCGAGCACGTGCGGGCGAACCCCACCTCAGACCACCCCCCGGACGTGGTCGACGACGGGCGCACCGCGGGCCGGCAGCAGGACGCCGACCAGGTCGATGCGGACGCCGCCGGGCGGCGCTCCCCCGTGTTCCTGGAGCCAGCGTTCCGCCAGGCCGCGCAGCCGGCTCGCCTTGGCCGGCGTGACCGCCTCCATGGGGTGCTGGAAGGACCCCGCCCTGCGGGTCTTCACCTCGCAGACGACCAGGACGTCCCCGTCCCGGGCCACGATGTCGATCTCGCCGGTCCTGCCGCAGCGCCAGTTGCGCTCCAGGACCGTCATCCCGGCCTGGACCAGCCGCCGTGCGGCCAGCGCCTCGCCGTACCGTCCGAGCGCGCTGCGTGCCCGTTGTGCGTTCATGTCGGCACCACCTCCGGCGCCAACCGTCACGCATCCCGCCCCGCGGAGTGGGTGCCGGTGGGAAACCCAGCGGCTGTGGACAACTCCGTCACCCGCCCGGGAGCTCCAGATCGCTCTTGTTGAGCTCCTCGATGTTCACGTCCTTGAACGTAAGGACCCGCACCTGCTTCACGAACCGAGCCGGCCGGTACATGTCCCAGACCCAGGCGTCCGCCATGGACACCTCGAAGAACACCTCGCCCTGGACCGAGTGCACCTGCATCTCGTAGTCGTTGGTCAGATAGAAACGCCGCTCGGTCTCGATCACGTATTTGAACAGACCGACGACATCGCGGTACTCCCGGTAGAGCTTCAGCTCCATCTCGGTCTCGTACTTCTCGAGGTCCTCGGCGCTCATGGCATGTTCCCCTTCAGCCGTGTGATCCCCCCATTGTGCTCCAGTCCCGGGAACCCCTAGACGATTTCGGTGTCCAGGGTCACGGGTCCGGCCGGGGGACCCTCGTCGAGCAGCGTGCGCAGCAGCTCGGCGAGTCTGGTCGGATACACCGTCTCACGGGCCCGGGTCAGTTCCGGGCACGTCCACCAGCGTGCTCCGACGACGCTGCGCCGCTCCAGTTCGGTCAGTGCCGTGGCCGCGGTGGCCGTCCGGTCGGTGCGGGCGAGGTAGTACCACTCGTCCTGGTGCCAGCGGCGGCCGGCGAAGGGAAAGGAGCACCGCCGCTTCCACAGCACGGGCCCGAGCTCGATCTCGGTGATGCCGGTCTCCTCGGCGAGTTCCCGCCGGGCGGCCTGCTCACGCGTCTCGTCGCCCTCCACGCCGCCACCGGGTGTGAACCACCAGTCGTCGGCCGGATCGTCCGGTTCGTGGCCGTGCAGCAGCAGGATGCGGTCCCGCGGGTCGAGCAGGACGACCCGGGCGACCCTGCGCAGTCCGCCCTCGGCGAGGTCCCCGGCCACCGGGATCGGCTCAACGGGCACCGGCGGACCCCGCCTTCGTCCGGGCCCGGGACGCGCCCGCCCACTGGGCCAGGGGACCGTACGCGGCCCCACCGAGGACGAGGACGGCACCGGCGACCACCATGGCGGTGATCGTCCGCAGCGGGCCGGGCGAGGAGAGGGGGCCGAGCTCCTCGAAGCCGGTGGCGGCCGTCAGCATGCCGTCCATCGGCCAGACCACGGCGTCGACCCGGGCCTCGACGGCCCCCCGGGCCACGGTGCCGTGCGCGGCGTCGGCGAGATGGGCGGTGGAGTCGACCGAACCGGAGCGCTCGTCGCCGAGCAGGAACAGCCGCCCCTCCGGCACGGTCACCTCCGGGAAGCCGTTGAACCCGGTCGCCGTGGCCTCGGAGAGGTACGGTTCGTCGATCTGCTTGCCGTTGACCTCGAGCCTGCCGTCCCGGCAGCAGGAGACGGTGTCGCCGCCGACGGCGACCACCCGCTTGATGATCGGGACGTTCGCCCAGGTCTCGTCCTTGAAGACGACGACGTCACCGCGGCGGACGTCACCGCTGTCGATGCGCTGGGCCAGCACGCGCTCGCCGGCGTCGATCGTCGGCGCCATCGACGGGGTGGGCACGGTGTACGGCCGGTACACCACCGCCCCCCAGGCGAAACCGCCGAGGAACAGCACCATGCCCAGGGCCACGGCCAGTCCGGACAGCCGCTGTCCGGTCCGGCTGCCCGCCTGGCCCCCGCGGGGGGCCGTACGCGTCGTGCTCCGACCACTCATGGCCGCACCCTACCCGGCAGTACCGGACGGGGGCAGCCCTCCCCGGGACGCTCTCCCGGCGACCGCTCAGCGGCCGTCGCCGTCGCCGCGCCACCTGCGGCGCAGCAGCACCAGCGGCGCCGCGCCGGCGAGCGCGAGCCCCTGGGGCGCGACCGACAGGACCGCGCCGGCCGGCGCCTGGGCGTCCAGACCGGACTGGTCGAAGGTGTCCGGGACCGGCAGGTTGTTCCAGCGGTTGACGGGCCAGGCGATGACGACGGCGCGTCCGACGACCTCCTTCACGGGGACCATGCCGTGGTTCTTGTCGGCCTGGTTGTACCGCGAGTCCCGGGAGTTCTGCCGGTGGTCGCCCATCACCCAGATGTACCCCTCGGGGACCTGGACCTTGAACTGGCCGCCCTGGTCGTCCTGGCTGCAGGGCGTGTTGCCGGGGTAGACGTACGACTCGTTCAGCTCCTTGCCGTTGACCCTCAGCGGGCCGGTGCCCTTGCACTCGACCGTGTCGCCGCCGACCCCGACGACCCGCTTGATCAGGTCCTTCTCCTCCGCGGACGGCATCAGACCGATCCAGCTGAGAACCTGCTGCAGGGCGTTCGGGGTGGGCGTCGGCTCGCCCGCCAGCCAGTTGTCGGGGTCGTGGAAGACGACGACCTCGCCGCGCTCGGGCTCGGAGCCGAACCAGGGGGTGAGCTTGTCGACCAGGACGCGGTCACCCTGCTGGAGGGTGTTCTGCATCGAGTCGGACGGGATCGAGAACGCCTGCACCAGGAACGTCTTGATCAGCAGCGCCAGCACCAGCGCGATGCCGATCAGGATCGGCAGTTCCTTCCAGAAGGAGCGGGGTTTCTTCGCCTGGGGGGCGCCGTCGCCCGGCCCCCCTTCCGCCGTGGGGGGCTGCCGGTCCCCGGGCCCGTCGCCACCGCCCGCCGGGGTGTGGTTCCCGGGGGTCACGGAGTCGTCCGCGGCCTGGTACGCCGCTCCCAGGGAACGCCCACGCCGTTCCTCGCCCTCGTGTCCGGACCGTGCGCCAACCGCCGCATCCCCCACGCCAACTCCTCACTCTCTGCCGCCGCCCGCGCCGTGCGCGACGCAGGCCCACCACTCCCATAACGAGCGGGAGTTCCGCAGGGGTCGGGAGCCGGACCGTTCCGTTCGGGTCGTCCGGGGCAACCCTATGCGACAGCCGGGCGGCAGCGGTCGACCCGGACGCCGAGTCCGACACGGAGGCGTAGGTCTTCGGCTCCTCCAGCGTGCTCCAGTTGCCGAGCGGCCAGGCGATGACCATGGCCCGGCCCACCACCTGGTCCTCGGAGACGGTGCCGCCGTAATCGGTGTCCTGGTGGGCGCGGGAGTCGGCGGAGTTGTCCCGGTGGTCGCCCATCACCCACAGCCGCCCCTCGGGGACCGTGACGTCGAACGGCGTCGCGGACGGGGCGTTGCCGGGATACAGGTAGTCCTCGTTCAGGGGAACGCCGTTGACGGTGACCCGGCCCTGCGCGTCGCAGCACAGGACGCGGTCGCCACCGACCCCGACGACCCGCTTGATCAGGTCCTTCTCGTTGTCGGACGGCAGCAGGCCGATGAAGGTGAGCCCTTCCTTGACCTGCTTGATCCCGACGGGGTCGTCCTTCTTCGGGGCGGTCTGCTCGTCCTGCAGCCAGCCGCCGGGGTCCTTGAACACGACGACGTCCCCGCGCTGCGGTCTGGAGCCGAACCACGGGGTGAGCTTGTCGACGAGCACACGGTCGCCGATCTGGATCGTCTGCTCCATGGAGCCGGACGGGATCACGAAGGCCTGGACGAGGAACGTCTTCAGCACCAGCGCTATCAGGACGGCCACACCGACGAGGAGGGGGATCTCCTTGACGGCGCTGCGCCTGCGCCTCCGTTTGACCTTGCGCTGGAGCTTGCGCCGCTCGGCGCGCGTGCGGCCGGCGGCCGGGCTGGACGCACGGCGGTAGCCGGTGGGCAGCAGGCTCTCCGTGGCCTCGGCCGGGACGCCGCGGGGTCGACCTCGGTTACCCATGGGCACCCTCCGCCGGGTGCGCCGCGTCCGTCCCCGGGGCGGGTACGCGCGCGTAGGCGTCGGGACGGTGCAGCCGGGTGGCGCGGTCGAAGGGCAGGACGATCCAGTCGGCGCGGCCGATCACCTCGCGGACCGGGATCATGCCGCCGCCGGGCGACCCGAGGTGGTCGCGGGAGTCGCTGGAGTCACCGCGGTGGTCACCCAGGACGAACAGGCGCCCGTCGGGCACCACGACGTCGAAGGGCACGGTGGAGGGAGCGTCACCGGGGAACAGGAAGCCCGACTCGTCGATCGCCCGGCCGTTCACCCGGATCCTCCCCTCCTCGTCACAGCAGACCACCCGGTCCCCGCCCACCCCGACGACCCGCTTGATGTAGTCGGCCTCACCGAAATACCCGGTGCCGTCGAACACAACCACGTCGCCGCGGAGCGGTCCGGGGCCGAAGCGGTACACCACCTTGTTTACGAGAACACGGTCGCCGACCCTCAAAGCCGGCTCCATGGAACCGCTGGGGATCTGGAACGGCCGCGCCACGAACGTGTTGAGCGCCAGCAGGAACAGCAGGCAGAGCAGCAGGGTCAGCGTGACCCGCCCGCCCGGGAGCCACCCCCTCACGCGCGGCCCCAACGCGGAACGCGACCGCCCCTCCGGGCCCGGTGCTCCCGAGGTCTCCTCGGGTGCGGCCGGGCGGGAGGAGCGATCGCGCTCCGTCGGCTGTGCTTCGGTGTCCATCGGGGCCAGATGTTATCCGGCCGCGGGACGACGCCGGTAAGACGCTCAGCTCTCGCGCTTCTCCTTGATCTTCGCCGCCTTGCCGCGCAGGTCGCGCAGGTAGTACAGCTTGGCGCGACGGACGTCACCCTTGGTGACGAGCTCGATCTTCTCCACGATCGGGGTGTGCACCGGGAAGGTGCGCTCGACGCCGACGGAGAAGGAGACCTTGCGGACCGTGAAGGTCTCGCGCACGCCGGCACCCTGGCGGCGGATCACCACGCCCTTGAACTGCTGCACACGGGAGCGGTTGCCCTCGATGACGCGCACGTGGACGTTGACGGTGTCGCCGGGGCGGAAGGCCGGGATGTCGCTGCGCAGCGACGCGGAGTCGACGGAGTCGAGCAGGTGAGACATTTCGTCTGCTTTCTTCGCTGATGCCGCAGGTCATCAACGGCAACTAGAGTTCGGATCACAGGTGTGCGGGGCCGGGCGGGCGTCGTGTCCCCCTGCGGCAGGGGCGCACGCCGGACGGCGCACAACAGCGGCCTATTCTTCCACGCCGTCGGTCCTGCGCCAAAATCGACCGTACGGCTTTCCCTCCGGGTCCGGTTCCCAGCCCAGGATGGACAGCATCTCGCGGTCCTTCTTGTCGAAGGCCTCGGGGGCGCAGCGCTCGATGAGGTCGGGCCGGTGCGCCGTGGTGCGCCGCAGCGCCTCGTCGCGCCGCCAGCGGGCGATCTTCCCGTGGTGGCCGCTGAGCAGCACCTCGGGGATCCCCCGGTCACGCCAGGTGGGCGGCTTGGTGTAGACGGGGCCCTCCAGGAGGTTGGCCATGGCGCCGGGCGCGAAGGAGTCGTCCCGGTGCGATTCGGCGTTGCCCAGAACGCCGGGGAGCAGCCGCGCCACGGCCTCGGTGACGACGAGGACGGCCGCCTCGCCGCCGGCCAGGACGTAGTCGCCGATGGACACCTCGTACACGGGCATCCGGGTCGCGTACTCGTCGACGACCCGCCGGTCGATGCCCTCGTAGCGGGCCGGGGTGAAGATCAGCCAGGGGCGCTCGGAGAGGTGGACCGCGAGTTCCTGGGTGAAGGGGCGGCCGCTGGGGGTGGGGACGATCAGGGCCGGCTCGTGGGAGCCGGTCTCGTACCCGTCCGCCAGCACCGAGTCGAGGGCGTCTCCCCACGGCTCGGTCTTCATCACCATGCCGGGGCCGCCGCCGTACGGGGTGTCGTCGACGGTGTGGTGCCGGTCGTGGGTCCAGGAGCGCAGGTCGTGCACGTGCACGCTCAACTGCCCGCGCGCGCGTGCCTTGCCGACGAGGGAGACGTTCAGCGGTTCGAGGTACTCGGGGAAGATCGTGACGACGTCGAGGCGCATCTAGGCCTCGTCCCGGGGGGACGCGTCGTGTCCGTCGGCGGCTTCGTTGCGGACCGTCAGGTCGTCGATCAGGCCGGGCGGCGGGGTGATGACCGCGCGCTGCTCCTCCAGGTCGATCTCGGCGACGATCTCCTCGACGAACGGCACGAACACCTCGCTGCCGTCGGGCCGTTCGACCACGAAGAGGTCCTGGGTGGGCAGGTGGGAGATCTCGGTGATCCGGCCGACCCGCTCGCCGTCCGCGGTGACGACGTCGAGGTCGATCAGCTGGTGGTCGTAGTACTCGTCCTCGTCCTCGGGCCGTTCCTCCGGGTCGACCTCGGCGATCAGGAGGGTGTTGCGCAGGGCCTCGGCGGCGTTGCGGTCGCGTACGCCCTCGAAGCGCAGCAGAAGGCGGCCGCTGTGGACGCGGCCCGTCTCGATGGTCAGCGGACCGGCCGAGGCCGGTTCGGTGGCCAGGACGGCGCCGGGGGCGAGCCGCAGTTCCGGCTCGTCGGTACGGACCTCGACGGTGACCTCGCCCTTGATGCCGTGGGCGCGGCCGATGCGAGCGACTACCAGCTGCACGGTGCTTGGTTCTCCTGATCTACGACTGGCCTCTACGGCTGCCCCCGGCACGACTACGGGCCGGGGACGGCCCTGAAGGCCCTCCCCGGCCCGAGCCGGTTGCGATAAGCGTCAGCGGACGTGGTCCACGTCGACGAGGTCGACCCGGACACCGCGGCCGCCGATGGCGCCCACGACGGTGCGCAGAGCGCGTGCGGTGCGGCCGTTGCGGCCGATCACCTTGCCGAGGTCGTCCGGGTGGACCCGGACCTCGAGCACTCGCCCGCGACGCAGGTTGCGTGAGGCGACCTGCACATCGTCGGGGTTGTCGACGATGCCCTTCACGAGGTGCTCGAGAGCCTCCTCGAGCATGCTCAGGCCTCGGTCGACGCGGACTCGGCGGCGGCCTCGTCCTTCTTCTCAGCCTTCTTCTTCTGGGTGATCGCCTCACCCTTGCCCTCGTCGTCACCGCCGAGCGCCTCGAACGACGGGCGGGCGGACTTCTCGGCCTGCTGCAGCAGCGGAGCCGGAGCGGGCTCGCCCTTGAACTTCTGCCAGTCGCCGGTCTTCTTCAGGATGGCGAGCACGGGCTCGGTCGGCTGGGCGCCGACGCCGAGCCAGTACGCCACACGCTCGGCGTCGACCTCGATCACCGACGGGTTGTACGTCGGGTGGTACTTGCCGATCTCCTCGATGGCCCGGCCGTCACGGCGGGTGCGGGAGTCGGCGACGACGATGCGGTAGTGAGGCGAACGGATCTTGCCCAGACGCTTCAGCTTGATCTTGACTGCCACGGGAGTGGGTTCTCCTGGATTTGACGTGGTTGGGCACGGCGAGAGAAGCCGCGTGGGGTTGCGGTACCCGAGTGCCCGATGGACGCGTCAGCCGGAGGAGAGAGGGATCCTGTGCGGCTGTCGAGTACAGCTAGCCATTGTGCCATACGCCGCGGGGCCCCTCGGACCGAAGGGGCGCGCGAAAAAGAGGGGGGCGCGCCGGGAACCGCCCGGTGCCGCGAGGGCCGCACACCGGGTGCACGGCCCGGTGTCAGGGGGTGCCGGCGGCCCTGCCCTCAGCCGCGTGGGCAGGGCCGCCGGCACCCTGTTCGGTTCTGTCGTCGCCCGTCCGGTACCCACGAGATACCGAAGAGGGTCAGCTCGCCGCTCCCACGACCTCCGGGATGCGGAAGGGCTTGCCGCAGCCGCCGCAGACGATGGGGGCCTGGGCCAGGACCGAGGGGACGACGCGGACGTTGCGGCCGCAGTCGCAGACGGCCTTGACCCGGACGCCGCCGCCGGAGGAGCCGTGCCGGGCGGCCGGGCCGCGGAAGCTGCGGGCGGTGTCGCCCGCGGTCGCCGCGGAGTGGGCCTTCAGGGCGCGCTGCAGGCGTTCGATCGTCGGGCGGTAGCGGCGCTTCGCCTCGGGAGTGAGCGTGACCAGCGAGAAACCGCTGCTGGGATGCGGCTCCTCGGGGTGGTCCAGGCCCAGCTCCTCCGCGATGGCGAGGAACCTGCGGTTGTGGTAGCGGCCGGCACGGGATGTGTCGCGCACGCCGCGCGCGGCGGCGACGCCGTGGACTGCTTCGTGCAGCAGTCGTTCGAAGGAGAGTTCGTGACCGCACGCGGACGACGACTCCCCGATCAGGGACTCGGGCGCGGCAAGATCGGGCAGCTCGGGGTGGTGCCGCTGAATGTCGGCCCACGCCTGCGCCAGCTCTGCGGCGAGAACAGGTGGTGTCTGTGTCGTGCTCACGTAATGACAACGAGCCGGGGTGCCTCTGTGTTCCGATTCCGGGGCATCCCAAATAATTTGCACGTACCCGTCAGTTGTCACTGATGCGTGCCGACGAGGGCGGGTGCGCTGATCTGCGGAGAAGCCTCGCAGCTCACCGCAAGGTGGTGCGTAGGCCGACGTACGGCCCGGCGCGTACGCAGGGTCCGCGCGCCGGTGTGCGGAGAGCCCGCTGATGCGCAAGAGGCGTTTTCGGCCGCTCTCGCGGCGGAGCCGTTCGGCCCGGTCCGCACCCGTCCGGACCGCACGCTACCGGGTGCCCCGCCGGCGCTCCGCACCGCCCCGCCCCGGTCCGTACCGATCCGCACCACCCCGCACCCGACCGGATCGCGCGGTCCCGGATCGCCGGAATGTGAATTCTTGCCACTGGCACGTGCAACTGCCAAACCGCCGCCCCGTTCCACTGGACGACACGTCGAGGGGGCAGTTTCCTGGCATACGGGGGAAGTGCGAGCGCACTGCACGGGGGCCAGGGAATCGGGCACTGCGGCAACTCTCGGCTGATTGGGGCGCTTACCTATGACACCTACGCTCGTGCGGCAGCACCTGCCTCACCCGGGGGCCGCCCCCCGCGTGGACCTGCGTGCACGCGCGCGTGACTGGTCCGAGATACAGGAACGGATGCTCGTACCGCTCTTCGAGGCCGTCTACGAGCGACTGGACGTGGGGCCCGCGACGCGGCTGCTCGGCCTCGGCTGCGGTTCCGGGCTGGCCCTGCTGATGGCGGTCTCGCGCGGTGCCACGGTCACCGGTGTCGACACCTCCGCCGACCTGCTGGCCCTCGCGCGGGAGCGGCTGCTGCCCGACGAGCGGGACACGCGCACGCCCACGGACACCCGGCTCGTGGACGGCTCGCCCGCGGACGCGGCCCGCGCGGACGCGCCCCCGTACACCGTGCTGACCGCCTTCGAGCCGATCGGCTGTCTCGCGGGGGACGCGGAAGGGCTCGGCGAACTGCTCGCCGAGGCGACGCCGCTCGCCGAGCGCGGCGCGGCCGTGGTCCTGGCCGGCTGGGGTCCGCCGGAGCGGTGCACCACGGCGTCCGTGCTCCGGGTGGCCACCGAGCTGGCGGAGCCCCTGCGCGCCGCGGGCACCTGGCGCCCCGCGCACCGCGACGACCTGGAGCGGGTCGCCCGGCGGGCGGGGCTGACGCCGGACGGCTCCGGGCGGGTGGCCTGCCCCTTCGGCTACGCCGACGTGGACAGCGCGGTGCGGGGCCTGAGGTCGACGGGGCTGTTCGACCCGGCGATCACCGCCACGGGCCAGGAGCAGGTGGACAAGGAGCTGGCGGAGGCGCTCCACCCGTACCAGCGGCAGGACGGCACCGTGTGGATGCCGAACGTGTTCCGGTACCTGATCGCGCGGACACCGTGAACCCGGCGCCGGTGCCCTGACGCCGCCGGCGCCCGGGACCGCCGGGCACGCCTGCGGGGCGCCCCCGTGCGAGGGGCGCCCCGGTACGGTCACGGCGTGGGCGTCAGCCCATGAACTTCTTGAACTCCTCGGGGAGCTCGAAGTCCTTGCCGCCCTGCTGCGGCAGCCCGAAGGCGTTGCCGCCCTCCGCGGCGGCGGCGCGGCGCTCGGCGGCCTCCTGCTCCTGCTGCTTGCGCTTCATCGGGTTGCCGGAGCGCTGCTTGCCCTTGGCCTGCTTCTGCTTCTTCTTCTGCCGGCCGGGGCCGCCGCCCATGCCCGGCACCCCGGGCATCCCCGGCATGCCGCCGCCCTGGGCCATGCGGGACATCATCTTGCGGGCCTCGAAGAACCGCTCGACCAGGTTCTTCACCGCGCTGACCTCGACACCGGAACCCTTGGCGATACGGGCGCGGCGCGAGCCGTTGATGATCGTCGGGTCCTGGCGCTCGGCCGGGGTCATCGACTTGATGATGGCGGCCGTGCGGTCGACGTCGCGCTCGTCGAGGTTGTTGATCTGGTCCTTGATCTGGCCCATGCCGGGGAGCATGCCGAGCAGCTTGGAGATGGAGCCCATCTTCCTGACCTGCTCCATCTGGGCCAGGAAGTCGTCCAGGGTGAAGTCCTGGCCCTTCTTCGACGCCAGCTTGGAGGCCATCTTCTCGGCCTCTTCCTGGCTGAACGTCTTCTCCGCCTGCTCGATCAGGGTGAGCAGGTCACCCATGTCGAGGATGCGGGAGGCCATCCGGTCCGGGTGGAAGGCGTCGAAGTCGTCGAGCTTCTCACCGTTCGACGCGAACATGATCGGCTTGCCGGTGACCTGGCGGATCGACAGGGCCGCGCCACCGCGGGCGTCACCGTCGAGCTTGGAGAGCACCACGCCGTCGAAGCCGACGCCGTCGCGGAAGGCCTCGGCGGTGTTGACGGCGTCCTGGCCGATCATCGCGTCGACGACGAACAGGATCTCGTCGGGCGAGACCGCGTCCCGGATGTCCGCGGCCTGCTGCATCATCTCCTGGTCGATGCCCAGGCGGCCGGCGGTGTCCACGATCACGATGTCGTGGACCTTGGCCCGCGCGAAGTCGATGGAGTCCTTGGCCACCTTCACCGGGTCGCCCACGCCGTTGCCCGGCTCGGGCGCGTAGACGGCGACGCCCGCGCGCTCGGCGACGACGCTGAGCTGGTTGACCGCGTTCGGGCGCTGGAGGTCGGCGGCGACCAGCACCGGCGAGTGGCCCTGCTCCTTGAGCCACCTGCCGAGCTTGCCCGCGAGGGTGGTCTTACCGGCACCCTGCAGACCGGCCAGCATGATCACGGTGGGCGGCTGCTTGGCGAAGCGCAGCCGCCGGGTCTCGCCGCCGAGGATGGTGACCAGTTCCTCGTTGACGATCTTGAGGACCTGTTGGGCCGGGTTCAGCGCCTTGGAGACCTCGGCGCCGAGCGCGCGCTCCTTGACGTTCTTGATGAACGTACGGACGACCGGCAGGGCCACGTCCGCCTCGAGAAGGGCGATACGGATCTCGCGGGCCGTGGCGTCGATGTCCGCTTCGGACAGCCGGCCCTTGCCCCGGAGGGATTTGAAGGTGGCTGACAAGCGATCGGAGAGAGTATCGAACACGGCGGCGTAGGTCCTCGCGTCGGCAGTGGTGTGGGTCGCCCTCCAGGGTATCCGGCCCGGCGAGCAAATCGTCCCTGCCCGCTGCGGAGAGCGGGCAGGGACGAGATCCCGCGCCGGCGGGGAGCACGCCCGGTACACGTGTGGTCGGCCGACGAGGTCATGCCCGGAGCGTCTCCGCCAGCTTCCCGACCGCCGAGGCCGCGTCGTCTCCCGGCAGGGGCGCCCCCGCGGGGGTCGTCACGTAGAAGGCGTCGACCGCGTTGGAGCCCAGCGTGCTCACATGCGCGCTGCGCACCCGCACCCCCGCGTCCTCCAGCGCCCGTCCGATCCGGAACAGCAGCCCCGGCGCGTCCTGGGCCCGGACCTCGATCACGGTGGCGTGCCGGGAGGCGGCCGGGGCGACCGTGACGCGCGGCGGCGGGGCGACCACGCCCCGGCGCCGGGGGTGGGCGGCGTCCCGTTCGGCGAGTCGGCCGGCGACGTCCAGGGTGCCGTCCAGGGCGCGTACGAGGTCCGCGCGCAGCCGGGCGGCCTGGGGCAGGGAGCCGTACTCGGCGGCCACGCGCCAGTCCAGCAGCAGCACGGACCCCTCGACGCCGTCCGGCAGGCCCACCGCCCTCAGCTCCGCGGTCCGCACGGTCAGCCGGTGCAGGGCCAGCACCCCCGCCACCGCGGGCAGCACGCCCGGCTGGTCGGGGACGGCGATGAGCAGTTCCACGCCCAGCGGCTCCGGGTCACCGGCGGGTTCCCGCCGCTTCGCGGGCGGCTCGGCCCGCGCCCGCAGCGCCAGCACCGGGCCGCCCGTGGCCACCGCCTCGAGCGCGAGGCGCTCCTGCTCGGTGGTGGGCGCGCTCTCCTCGAAAGCGGCGGGGGCTCTCCCCGCGAGCACCGCCGAGACCCGTTTCACCAGGTCGGCGACGAGCGAGGCGCGCCAGGACGACCAGGCGGCGGGGCCGGTGGCGAGCGCGTCGGCCTCGGTCAGGGCGTGCAGCAGCTCCAGGGTGCCCTGGGAGCCGACGGCCCCGGCGACCGCGCGCACGGTCGCCGGGTCGTCCAGGTCGCGCCGGGTGGCGGTCTCCACGAGCAGCAGGTGGTGGCGCACGAGGGCGGCGATCACCGCGGTGTCGTGGTGGTCGAAGCCGATGCGGGCGGCCACGTCCCCGGCGATGACCTCGCCGACCACCGAGTGGTCCCCGGGCCGGCCCTTGCCGATGTCGTGCAGCAGCGCGGCGACCAGCAGCAGGTCGGGGCGGCCGACCCGGCGGGTGAGCGCGGAGGCGCGCACGGCGGTCTCGACGAGGTGCCGGTCGACGGTCCACAGGTGCACGGCGTTGCGCTGCGGCCGGCAGCGCACCCGCTCCCAGTCGGGGAGCAGCAGGGTGACCAGGCCCTCGGCCTCCAGCGCCTCCCAGACCTCCACGGCGGGGCGGCCGGAGCCCAGCAGGGTGACGAACTGCTCCCGGGCCTCGGCGGGCCAGGGCGTGGGCAGCGGACGCGCCCCGGCCGCCATGCGCCGTACGGCGTGCGGGGAGAGCGGGAGCCCGGCCTGCGCGGCGGCGGCCGCCGCCCGCAGCGGGAGCACGGGGTCGCGTTCGGGGCGCGCGGTACGCGCGAGCACCACCTCGCCCTCCTGCTCCACCACCCCCTCGGCCAGGGGGGAGCGCTCGGCGGCGGGCCCGCCCCCGCCCAGCAGGGCGCGCAGCCTCGGCCGCGCGGCCCGGGACCGCAGCACACGCCCCACCTCGCGCCAGGTGACGTCACCGGCGTACGCGATGACGCGGGCCGCCTCGTACACCTGCCGCAGCAGCGCGTCGGCGTCGAGCAGCCCCAGCTCGGACGCCACCTGGTCCTGGTCCTGGAGCGCGAGCCGGTCGGTCGCACGGCCGGTCGTCAGATGCAGTGCGTCCCGCACGTCGAGAAGCCGGCGGCGGGCCTCGACGAGGCCCTCGCGCGGGGCGTCGGCGAGCCAGGAGGCGGCGACGGCGCGCAGCGCGGTGGCGTCGCGCAGTCCGCCGCGCGCCTCCTTGAGGTCGGGTTCCAGGAGGTACTGCAGCTCGCCCTGGCGTTCGGCGCGTTCGGCGCACAGCTCCTGGAGTTCGGGGAGCCGTCTCGGCGCCTGGTTGCGCCAGTCGGCCAGCACCGCCGTGCGCAGGGAGGCCGTGAGGCCGAGGTCGCCGGCGAGGTGCCGGGCGTCGAGCAGTCCGAGCTGGACCTTGAGGTCCTCGCCCGCGGTCCTGCGGGCCTCCCCCGGCGTGCGTACGGAGTGGTCGAGCGCGAGGCCCAGGTCCCAGACGGGGTACCAGAGCCGGTCGGCGAGGGCGGCGACCGCCCCGGGGTCGCCGCCGTCGTGCAGCAGGAGCAGGTCGAGGTCGCTGCGCGGGGACAGCTCCGCGCGGCCGTAGCCGCCGACGGCGACCAGGGAGACGCCGCGCGGCTCCCGTGCCCCGGCGGCGAACAGTGCGGCGAGCCAGGCGTCCGTGAGGCCCGCGAGGGCGGTACGGCGCGGCGGCCCGGACCGCGCCCCCTCGGTGAGGAGGCGCAGCCGGGCCGCCGCGTAGCCGCCGGGCCCCGGGTCCCTCGTCTCGTCGTGCGTGTCCGTGCCCGTCATCCGGCGACTCCCGTTCCGTCGGACCGCGGTCAGAGCGCGTCCGGACCGCGCTCGCCGGTCCGGACCCGTACGGCCGTCTCGACCGGGACCGACCAGACCTTGCCGTCACCGATCTTGCCGGTGCGGGCCGCCTTGACGACGACGTCGATGAGCTGTTCGGCGTCGTCGTCCTCCACCAGCACCTCGATGCGGATCTTGGGGACCAGGTCGACGGTGTACTCGGCCCCGCGGTAGACCTCGGTGTGGCCGCGCTGGCGGCCGTAGCCGCTGGCCTCGGTGACGGTGAGACCGTGCACGCCGAAGGCCTGCAGGGCCTCCTTGATCTCGTCGAGCCGGTGCGGCTTCACGACGGCGGTGATGAGCTTCATGCGTCCACCTTCTTGCTCTTGCTCTCGGCCGGGGCGGCGGGGGTGGTGGCGGCGGTGCGGGCCGCGCCGCCGCCGGCGCCGCTGAAGTCGTATGCGGTCTCGGCGTGCTCGGCCCGGTCGATGCCGGCCACCTCGTCGTCCCCGGAGACGCGCATGCCGATGGTCCTGTCGAGGAGGAAGGCGAGGGCCGCGGAGACGACCAGGGAGTAGGCGAGGACCCCGGCGACACCGGCGCACTGCTTCCAGAACTGGTCGAGGCCGCCGCCGTAGAAGAGGCCCGCGACGTCGGACTGGCCCTTGCCGGTGGCGAAGAAGCCGATGAGCAGGGAGCCGAGGATGCCGCCGACGAGGTGGACGCCGACGACGTCGAGGGAGTCGTCGTAGCCGAACCGGTACTTCAGGCCGACGGCCATGGCGCACAGCACACCGGCGACGGCGCCGACCGCGATCGCGCCGAGCGGGGAGACCGCGCCGCCGGCCGGGGTGATGGCGACCAGGCCGGAGACCGCGCCGGAGGCGGCGCCCAGGGTGGTGAAGGCACCGTGGCGGATCTTCTCGTAGGCGAGCCAGCCGAGGACCGCGGCGCCGGTGGCGACCTGGGTGTTGACGAACATCAGCGCACCGACGCCGTCGTCGTTGCCGAGCCAGGAGCCGGCGTTGAAGCCGAACCAGCCGAACCACAGCAGGGCCGCGCCGAGCATGACCAGCGGGAGGCTGTGCGGGCGCATCGGGTCCTTCTTGAAGCCGATGCGCCTGCCGATGACCAGGATCACGCCGAGCGCGGCGGCGCCGGCGTTGATGTGGACCGCCGTACCGCCGGCGAAGTCGATGACGCCCAGCTCGAAGGCCCAGCCGCCGGAGCCCCAGACCCAGTGCGCGACCGGGAAGTAGACGACGGTGACCCACAGGGCGACGAACAGCGCCCAGGCGGTGAACTTCACGCGGTCCGCGAGCGCGCCGCTGATCAGGGCGGGCGTGAGGACGGCGAACATCATCTGGAAGACCAGGAAGACGAAGAGCGGGATGGTGGTGCCGTCCCACAGCTCGGTCAGGCCGATGCCGCTGAGCCCGACCCAGTCGGAGTTCCAGCCGATGACGCTGCCGGAGTCGGTGCCGAACGCCAGGGAGAAGCCGTACAGCACCCACAGGACGGTGACGATCCCCAGGCTGATGAAGCTCATCATCAGCATGTTCAGCGTGCTCTTGACGCGGACCATGCCTCCGTAGAAGAAGGCCAGACCCGGGGTCATGAGCATCACCAGGGCGGAACAGATGAGCATGAACCCTGTGTTGGCGGCGGAGAGCGTGGGTGTCTCCGCGGCCAGGGTGATGGCTGGTGCCATCGGCGTCTCCTCGTCGTTGGTACGGCCCCGTGCGGGCGAAGCCTGAGCGGATTGAGGGGTGGGCCGGTTATGCGCCATGAGATTGGCGCAGCGCGGTTTCGGTGGAAGCCCCTCGCTGTTTCGCCGCCGTGACGAAGGGACCCGGCGTGTTACGGGTCGGTGAACCGCCGGATCCGGACAGCACCGATCGCTGTCGTGACGTGCCCTTCACCGCACGGCACGGCGACCGCCCGTGGAGAGACCACGGCGGGCGGCCCCGTCCGCGAGGGCGGCGCCGTCCCGGGCGCGGAAAAGGGCCGGCCGCGGCCGGCCTCCGAATGACCTGGCATGGGGGAGCCGAGTCGGGCAGTTCGGGAGGGCCGGCCGCGGCCGGGGCTCAACGGTTCCTCGGGAGTGTCAGACCGCCTCCGCCGACTCGGGCAGCTCGATCGCGAGCCGCTCGGTGAGATCGACGACGTCGGCGAGGTCCCCGAAGTCGCGTACGGCCGTGTCGACCGTCTTTCGGATACGAGTGTTGACGCGTTCGGAACGGACCTTCTTGGCCGCCTTGATGGCCTCGGTGGCGAAAACCACGCCCTGTTCGGGCTCCCGCTGGAGCAGGTGCACCGTGGCCTTGCCGATCAGGTTGAGGGCGTAGGACCGCTGGTGCTCGCCGCTCTCCTGGCCGAACAGCTCCACGGCCCGCTGCATGAGCGGCTCGGCGAGGGAGGCGTAGGTGGGGCTGCGGCCGGCGACGTAGGCGAGGTCGCGGAAGGAGTGGGAGTTCTCCGCGTACAGCTCGGCCTCGGAGAAGAAGCGGATCCAGTCGGGGTCCGGCTCGTCCCACTCGGCGGCCTCGGCGAAGGTGTCCTCGGCCATCCTGACCGCCCGCTTGCACCGGCCGGGCTGGCCCATGTTGGCGTAGGCGCGGGCCTCCATCGCGTACAGCATCGACTGGGTGCGCGGGCTCGCGCAGTCCCGGCTGCCGTACTGGGCGAGGTGGATGAGTTCCAGGGCGTCCTCGGGCCGGCCGAGGTGGATCATCTGGCGGCTCATGCTGGAGAGGACGTAGGAGCCGAGCGGCCGGTCACCGGCCTCCTTGGCGGCGTGCAGGGCGAGCACGAAGTACTTCTGCGCGGTGGGCTGGAGCCCGACGTCGTACGACATCCAGCCGGCCAGTTCGGCCAGTTCGGCGGCGACCTTGAACAGCCTCCGGGTGGTGGTCTCGGGCTGGGGCTCCTGGAGCAGGTCCGTCACCTCGTGCAGCTGGCCGACGACCGCCTTGCGGCGCAGGCCGCCGCCGCACTGGGCGTCCCACTGCCGGAACATCACGGTGGTGGCCTCCAGCAGGTCCAGCTCCGGTTTGGACAACCGGCCCCGGGCCCGCCCGGGGGACGCCACCGGGTCCGGCTCGGGCCGGGGCTGCGGGGCGGACGGGGT
>NZ_MSGP01000154.1 GCF_002078235.1 Streptomyces viridosporus | reverse complement strand
GCTGGCCTCCCTGCGGCTGCTGGCGGCGGACGCCGACGCGCCCCGGCGCCGGGTGGTGGTCGCCGTCGACGTACCCGACCGGGCGGCCACGGTCGACCCCGACCGGGGGCTCGACCCGGCCGCGCTCGGGGAGGTGCGGGTCGCCGGGCCCGTGCCGCTGTCCGAGGCGGCCGCGGTGCACCTGGACGCGGTGGACGCGGAGGCGGACGTGGCGGCCGCCGCCCGGGCGCTGCCCGCGGCGGACGCCGGGGACGACGACGCGCGGTTCACGGTGGACGGCGCGGAGGACCACGAGCTGCTGTGGTACGCCACGCAGGAGATCCCCGACCTGGTGGCCCCGGCGGACTGAGCGCCGCCCGGACGGTCCGGCCGGGGCGCCGACCTGCCGTCCTCCTGGATGTCGGCGCCGGCGGGTACGTTCTTGGGCATGGGGATGCAGAGGGACGCGCACATCGTCTGGGACTGGAACGGGACGCTGTTCCACGATGTCGACGCGGTCATCGGGGCGACCAACGCGGCCTTCGCCGAGCTGGGGCTGGAGCCGATTACGCTGGAGCGGTACCGGGAGCTGTACTGCGTGCCGGTGCCGAAGTTCTACGAGCGGCTGATGGGGCGGCTGCCGAGCGGGGCCGAGTGGGAGCTGATGGACGCGACCTTCCACCGGCACTACACGGAGCACCGGGTGCGGTGCGGGCTGGCCGAGGGCGTGGTGGAGCTGCTGTCGGGGTGGTCGTCGGCGGGACGCAGCCAGTCGCTCCTCAGCATGTACGGGCACGAGGACCTGGTGCCGCTGGTCCGGGACTTCGGCATCGAGTCGCACTTCCTGCGGGTCGACGGGCGGACCGGGCCGTCCGGGGGCAGCAAGGCGGAGCACATGGTGCGCCACCTCGGCGCGCTGACCGGTGTGGATCCGGCGCGCACGGTGGTGATCGGCGACGCGGTCGACGACGCGCTGGCCGCACGGTACGCCGGGGCGCAGGCGGTCCTCTACACCGGCGGCTCCCACGGCCGGGCTGGCCTGGAGGCGGTGGGCGTGCCGGTGGTGGACACCCTGGCCGAGGCCGTGGCGGAGGCGGAACGCCTCGCGGCGTGAGGGTTCCGGTGATCCCCCGGGTCCGCCGGGTGCCCTCCTGCCCGGTCGTCACCGAATGTGCACTGTGCAGAACGTCAAACTTCGCCCCATGGTTTTGTACACATACGGCTCATGACGGGCCCCCGGCGAGGAGCGATAGCCTTGGTGCCGTGATCAGCGCGATACCTCGCGGGGACATGGACGTCTCCGCTGTGCGCCCGGAGAGCACGGACGACAACCGTGACCGGGCGGCGGCCGCTGGTCCTCACGGGCGGGACGGGACCCGACGGGCCCCCGGGACGCGGTGCGTCCCCCGGGGACGGAGGGCGCGGAGAGCAGCGTCACACCCGTCGGACACCTCGGGATCGGCCGAACGGCCCCCGCTCGTCTCACCTTGCGGCATAGCGTCGACACAGACTGGACACCCCGTGTCGTATCACCGCACCACAGGGTCGGAGACCGTACTTCCTTCTACGTCACGCAACGGCGCGCGACAGGAGCCAGAGGATCATGCAGACCAAGCTGGACGAAGCCAAGGCCGAGCTGCTCGAGAGGGCCGCCCGGGTAGCTGAGAACAGCCCGGCCGGGGGGAAACTACCGACCGGGACCGCGGACGGGGGGGCTCCCGACCGGGAATCCGTGCTCGCGTTCCTCCAGCGCTTCTACCTGCACACCGCACCGGAGGACCTCACCGACCGCGACCCGGTCGACGTCTTCGGGGCCGCTGTCTCGCACCACCGGCTGGCCGAGAACCGCCCGCAGGGCACGGCCAGCGTCCGGGTCCACACCCCGACCGTCGAGGAGAACGGCTGGACCTGCAGCCACTCCGTCGTCGAGGTGGTCACCGACGACATGCCCTTCCTGGTCGACTCCGTCACCAACGAGCTGACCCGCCAGGGCCGCGGCATCCACGTGGTGATCCACCCGCAGTTCGTGGTCCGCCGGGACGTCACCGGCAAGCTGATCGAGGTGCTCCCCACCCCGCCCGGCGACGACCTCCCGCACGACGCGCACGTCGAGTCCTGGATCCACGTCGAGATCGACCGCGAGACCGACCGCGGTGACCTCAAGCAGATCACCGCCGACCTGCTGCGCGTCCTGTCCGACGTCCGTGAGGCCGTCGAGGACTGGGGCAAGATGCGCCGGGCGGCGACCCGGCTGGCGGAGGGCCTGTCCGACGAGCCCGTCCCCGGCGACCTGCCCCAGCAGCAGGTCGAGGAGGCCCGCGAGCTGCTGCACTGGCTGGCCGACGACCACTTCACCTTCCTCGGCTACCGCGAGTACGAGCTGCGCGAGGACGACTCGCTGGGCGCCATTCCCGGCACCGGCCTCGGCATCCTGCGCTCCGACCCGCACCACGCCTCCGCCGAGGGACACCCGGTCAGCCCGTCCTTCGAGCGGCTGCCCGCCGACGCCCGCGCCAAGGCGCGCGAGCACAAGCTGCTGGTGCTGACCAAGGCGAACAGCCGGGCCACCGTGCACCGGCCGTCGTACCTGGACTACATCGGCGTCAAGAAGTTCGACGCGGACGGCAACGTCGTCGGCGAGCGGCGCTTCCTCGGATTGTTCTCGTCCGCCGCCTACACCGAGTCCGTCCGCCGGGTGCCGGTGATCCGGCGCAAGGTCGAGGAGGTGCTGGAGCGCGCCGGGTTCTCGCCGAACAGCCACGACGGGCGCGACCTGCTCCAGATCCTGGAGACCTACCCGCGCGACGAGCTCTTCCAGACCCCGGTCGACGAGCTCCAGGCCATCGCCACCTCCGTCCTCTACCTCCAGGAGCGCCGCCGGCTGCGGCTCTACCTGCGCCAGGACGAATACGGGCGCTACTACTCCGCCCTCGTCTACCTGCCCCGCGACCGCTACACCACCGGTGTCCGGCTGCGGATCATCGACATCCTCAAGGAGGAGCTCGGCGGCACCAGCGTCGACTTCACCGCCTGGAACACCGAGTCCGTCCTCTCCCGGCTGCACTTCGTGGTCCGGGTCCCGCAGGGCACCGAGCTGCCGCAGCTCTCCGACGCCGACAAGGAGCGCATCGAGGCCCGGCTCGTCGAGGCCGCCCGCTCCTGGGCCGACGGCTTCGCCGAGGCGCTGAACGCCGAGTTCGGCGAGGAGCGCGCCGCCGAGCTGCTGCGCCGCTACGCGGGCGCCTTCACCGAGGGCTACAAGGCCGACCACTCCCCGCGCGGTGCGGTCGCCGACCTCGCCCGCATCGAGCAGCTCGACGACGAGCGGAACTTCGAGCTCAGCCTGTACGAGCCGGTGGGCGCGGGCCCCGAGGAGCGCCGCTTCAAGATCTACCGCAAGGGCGAGGCGATCTCCCTCTCCGCGGTGCTGCCGGTGCTCCAGCGGCTCGGCGTCGAGGTCGTCGACGAGCGGCCGTACGAACTGCGGTGCGCCGACCGCAGCGTGGCCTGGATCTACGACTTCGGCCTGCGCATGCCCAAGCTGACCGGCGCCGCCGCCGACCACCTCGGCGACGACGCGCGCGAGCGGTTCCAGGACGCCTTCGCCGCGACCTGGACCGGCAAGGCGGAGAACGACGGCTTCAACGCCCTCGTGCTGAGCGCCGGACTGACCTGGCGCGAGGCCGTGGTGCTGCGGGCGTACGCCAAGTACCTGCGTCAGGCGGGCTCCACCTTCAGCCAGGACTACATGGAGGACACCCTCCGCAACAACGTCCACACCACCCGGCTGCTCGTCTCCCTGTTCGAGGCCCGGATGTCGCCGGAGCGCCAGCGCGCCGGACACGAACTGGTGGACGCCCTGCTCGAGGAGCTCGACGCCGCCCTCGACCAGGTGGCCTCGCTCGACGAGGACCGCATCCTGCGCGCCTTCCTCACCGTCATCAAGGCGACGCTGCGCACCAACTTCTTCCAGAAGACGGGCGACGGCACGCCGCACGACTACGTCTCCATGAAGTTCGACCCGCAGGCCATCCCCGACCTCCCGGCGCCGCGCCCGGCGTTCGAGATCTGGGTGTACTCGCCGCGCGTGGAGGGCGTGCACCTGCGCTTCGGCAAGGTCGCCCGCGGCGGCCTGCGCTGGTCGGACCGCCGGGAGGACTTCCGCACCGAGATCCTCGGCCTGGTCAAGGCGCAGATGGTGAAGAACACCGTCATCGTGCCGGTGGGCGCCAAGGGCGGCTTCGTCGCCAAGCACCTGCCCGACCCGAGCGTCGACCGCGACGCCTGGCTGGCCGAGGGCGTCGCCTGCTACCGGACGTTCATCTCGGCGCTGCTCGACGTCACCGACAACATGGTGGCCGGCGAGGTCGTGCCCCCGGTGGACGTCGTCCGGCACGACGAGGACGACACCTACCTCGTCGTCGCCGCCGACAAGGGCACCGCGAAGTTCTCGGACATCGCCAACGAGGTCGCCGCGTCCTACGACTTCTGGCTCGGCGACGCCTTCGCCTCCGGCGGCTCCGCCGGATACGACCACAAGGGCATGGGCATCACCGCCCGCGGCGCCTGGGAGTCCGTCAAGCGGCACTTCCGGGAGCTGGGCGTGGACACCCAGACCCAGGACTTCACCGTCGTCGGCATCGGCGACATGTCCGGTGACGTGTTCGGCAACGGCATGCTGCTCAGCGAGCACATCCGCCTGGTCGCCGCCTTCGACCACCGGCACATCTTCATCGACCCGAACCCGGACGCGGCCGCCTCCTACGCCGAGCGCCGCCGCCTGTTCGAGCTGCCCCGCAGCTCCTGGGCCGACTACGACACCGAGCTGCTGTCGGCGGGCGGCGGCGTGTTCCCGCGCACCGCCAAGTCCATCCCGCTCAACTCCCAGATCCGCGAGGTCCTCGGCATCGAGCCCGGCGTCACCAAGATGACCCCGGTCGAGCTGATGCAGGCGGTCCTGAAGGCGCCGGTGGACCTGCTGTGGAACGGCGGCATCGGTACGTACGTCAAGGCGTCCACCGAGTCCAACGCCGACGTCGGCGACAAGGGCAACGACCCCATCCGGGTCGACGGCAAGGACCTGCGGGCCGCCGTCGTCGGCGAGGGCGGCAACCTGGGCTTCACCCAGCTCGGCCGGATCGAGTTCGCGTTGCACGGCGGCCGGATCAACACCGACGCCATCGACAACAGCGCGGGCGTGGACACCTCCGACCACGAGGTGAACATCAAGATCCTGCTCAACGGCCTGGTCACGGACGGCGACATGACCGTCAAGCAGCGCAACAAGCTGCTCGCCGAGATGACCGACGAGGTCGGCCGCATGGTGCTGCGCACCAACTACGCGCAGAACACCGCCATCGCCAACGCCCTGGCCCAGTCCAGGGACATGCTCCACGCCCAGCAGCGCTTCCTGAAGCACCTGGTGCGCGAGGGCCTGCTCGACCGGGCCCTGGAGTTCCTGCCCACCGACCGCCAGATCCGCGAGCGGCTCGCCGCCGGCCAGGGCCTGACCGGCCCGGAGACGGCCGTCCTGCTGGCGTACACGAAGATCACGGTCGCCGAGGAACTGCTGCACACCTCGCTGCCCGACGACCCCTACCTGAAGGGGCTGCTGTACGCCTACTTCCCGAGCGCGCTGCGCGAGCGGTTCCAGGAGCACATCGACAGCCACCCGCTGCGCCGCGAGATCACCACGACCGTGCTGGTCAACGACACGGTCAACACGGGCGGTACGACGTATCTGCACCGGATGCGCGAGGAGACCGGCGCGTCGCTGGAGGAGATCGTCCGGGCGCAGACCGCGGCCCGCGCGATCTTCCGCTCCGCGGTGGTGTGGGACGGGGTCGAGGCCCTCGACAACAAGGTCGACGCGGAGACCCAGACCCGGATCCGGCTGCACTCGCGCCGGCTGGTGGAGCGCGGCACGCGCTGGCTGCTCAACAACCGGCCGCAGCCGCTGGAGCTGGCGGAGACGGTGGAGTTCTTCGCCGAGCGCGTCGAGCAGGTCTGGGCGCAGCTGCCGAAGCTGCTGCGCGGCGCGGACCTGGACTGGTACCAGAAGATCCACGACGAGCTGTCCGGCGCCGGCGTCCCCGACGAGCTGGCCACCCGGGTCGCCGGGTTCTCCTCCGCCTTCCCGACGCTCGACATCGTGTCGGTGGCCGACCGGATGGGCAAGGACCCGCTGGACGTCGCCGAGGTCTACTACGACCTCGCCGACCGGCTGAGCATCACCCAGCTGATGGACCGCATCATCGAGCTGCCCCGCGCCGACCGCTGGCAGTCCATGGCCCGCGCGGCGATCCGCGAGGACCTGTACGCGGCGCACGCGGCGGTGACCGCGGAGGTCCTGGCGGTGGGCAACGGCTCCGCGACCCCGGAGCAGCGCTTCCAGCTCTGGGAGCAGAGGAACGCGGCGCTGCTCGGCCGGGCCCGCGCCACGCTGGACGAGATCCACGGTTCCGACTCCTTCGACCTCGCCAACCTGTCGGTGGCGATGCGGACGATGCGGACGCTGCTGCGCAGCCACTCCTAGGCCGGACGGCCCCGCCCGCGCGGGCGGGGCCGTACGCCGACGAACACGACGCGGGGGCGCCCCGGGCCGGACCGGCCCGGGGCGCCCCCGCGT
>NZ_MSGP01000153.1 GCF_002078235.1 Streptomyces viridosporus | reverse complement strand
CGGCGTCGGCGCCCGCCTCCAGGCGGCCCTTGCCGGGCAGCCGGAACAGCTCCGCCGGCCGGGCGGACAGGTGCCGGGCCAGCCGTACGGCGGCCGTGTCGGGGTCCTCCTCGGGCCAGCGCCTGCGCATGCCCGTCCAGACGGCGACCGCCAGTTCCTGGACGCCGGGCAGCCCGGGCGGCGACTGGGCGACGCCCCGGGTCTTCTCCGCGACCGTGTGCGGGGCGTGGTCGCTGCCCAGCGTCTCCGCCTGGCCGTCGCGCAGCGCCCGCCACAGCCGGTCCTGGTCGCGCGTGCCGCGGATGGACGGCGACAGCCGGGTACGGGCGCCCAGACGGCGGGTGTCCTTGTCGGTGAACGACAGGTGGTGCCCGGTGACCTCGAAGGTGACGGGGAGCCCCGCCGCCCGCGCCGCGCACACCAGGTCGGCCTCCTCGGCGCTGGACAGGTGCAGGATGTGGGCGCGCGTGCCGTGCCGGCGCACCAGTTCGAGGACCTTGGCGACGGCGACGATGCCGCCGCTGCGCGGGCGGCGCGCCTCGTACTCCAGGTAGCTGCCGGGCTCGCCCCACCAGGCGTCCAGCAGCGAGAACAGTCCGTCGTCCTCGGCGTGCAGGACCAGTTGGACGCCGCCCTCGGCCGCCGCGGCGAACGCCTTCTCCAGCTGGCCGGCGTCGCGCACCACGGTGGGCGCCGTGTGGTGCCCGGTCATGAAGATCTTCACGCTGGTGGCGATCTGCGGCTCCAGCCCGGCCGGCGCTTCGGGGTGGTCCGGGTCGAGTCCGAGGTGGAACCGGTAGTCGACCAGGGAGTGGCCGTCGACGAGGGCCGCCTTGGCGAGCACCGCCTCGGGGACGAGGGTGGGCGGCACCGTGTTCGGCATGTCCATCACGGTCGTGACGCCGCCGCGGACGGCGGCCCTGCTGCCGTGTTCCCAGTCCTCCTTGTGGGTCAGGCCGGGAGTGCGGAAGTGGACGTGGGAGTCGATGAGTCCGGGCAGCACGTAGTGCTCGCCCGCGTCGAGGCGGGCGGCTGCTGCGGGCCCGGGGTCCGTGTCCGTGACGGCGGTGATCCGCCCGCCGGAGACGGACACGTGGCCGGGCCGCACGCCCTGCGGGGTGACCAGCCTGCGGCCGCTGACGACGAGTTCGGGGGCGGGGGTCAGCCGGTCCACGACACCGCCACCAGTTCCCGGCACAGGTCGTTGGTCGGGCCCATGAGGGAGACGCCGCGCGCGTCCGCGAGCAGGCGGCCGATCCGCGCCCCGTCCCGGTATCCGGCCGAGCCGAGCATGCGGGCGACGTCGAGGCAGATCTCCTCCGCGGCCTCGGTCGCGTGCAGCTTGCTGTGCAGGGTGGTCAGGCCCGGGTCGGCGGAGGTGCGCGCCCCGGCCCGCTCCACCACGGCGCGGGCCGCCTCCAGCCGGGTGGCCAGGCCCACCAGCCGGTGTCGTACGGCGGGCAGGTCCATGAGTCCGCGGTCGCGGGCGTGCGCGACGGCCAGGTCGAAGGCGGCCTGCGCGGTGCCGACGGCTACCGCTCCGAGGCTGGCCCCGCTCTCGCGGACCGAGGCGATGACGGTGGCGGCCCGCCCCTCCGGGCCGAGCCGGTCGGCGTCCGTCACGACGGCCCCGTCGAGGGTGACCAGCCCGGTCGCGGAGCCCCGCATGCCGGCCAGGTCCGGGCCGAGGTCGGGGACCAGCCCGGGGTTGTCGGCGCCGACGAGGAAGAAGGTCTGCCCCGCCGCCCCGTAGCCGCCCGCCGGTGCGCCGGCGGGCCGGGCGGTGCGGACCAGGACCAGGTAGAGGTCGGCGACGCCGGCACCGGTGGTGAAGGTCTTGGAGCCGTTGAGCACCCAGGTGCCGTCCGCGCGGCGCTCCGCCGCCGTGGACAGGTTCTGCTTGGCCGCGCCCGCCCCGCTCTCGCTCCACGCGGAGGCGGCCAGCCAGGTCCCGTCGGCCAGCGACGGCAGCCAGCGGGCCTGCTGCCGCGCGGTGCCCCAGTCGGCGATCCGGGCGCTGACGGCGAAGTGCTGGAACGCGATGATCGCCATCGACGGGTTGACGGCGGCGATCTGCTCGACCAGCGCGTTCACCGCGGCGGCGTCCCGGCCCGCACCGCCGTGCGCGGTGGGGACGGCGGTGGCCAGCAGGCCGCTGGCGCGCAGGGCCGCCAGCGCCTCGCGGTCCACCTCGCCGGCCGCGTCGGCCTGCTCGGCGCCCTCGCGCAGCAGTGCGCGCAACGCGGGCGTCAGCCGTGGTGTCATACGGCTCCCGACAGCGCCAGGCATTGGGCAACCTCCTCGAATTGAAGGTGACTGAGGGGCGCCAGGGCGAAGGAGCCCTGGAAGGTGACGTGCTTGCGAGCGACGGAGGACCACAGCAGGGCTCCATCGCCGTCGGCGCCGCCGGACAGGGAGACGACCGCGGTGACGGCCACCCTGCCGCCCGGCGTGGTGATGTCCAGGCGCCCGTCGCCGGCGTCCGTCTCGCGCGTGATGTGCCAGGGCACGGTGTCGGGGATGCGCGCGGCCGTGCTCAGGCACACCGCCCCGGTCAGGGCGAGGGCGGGGTGCCAGCCGGGCACGGTCAGGGCGCGCACCGCGATGCCGCCGCCCTCCGCCGGCAGCACGGCCGCGATCTTGGGGAAGGCGCCGCCGGGCGGCCAGCCGAGCCGTTCGGCCGCGGCGGCGCGCAGCGACTCCAGGCGCCGCAGCAGATCGCCGCCGGCGGCGAAGAGGGCGGCCTCGTCGGTCACTTGGAGTGCGCGCGCGTCGACGAAGGCGTAGGGGTTCGCGCTCGCCACCATCGACACCTCCACGCGCTGCCCGTCGGCCTCCAGCACCGTCCGGGTCCGCCCGGTGGGCAGCAACTCGGCGAAGGGCACCGGGCGCGGCTGGACGAAGGTGACGGTGAAGCCGACCTCGTCGCGTTCGACCCGGTCGACCTCGCAGACCACGCTGTCGCCGGTGTTGCGCACCCGTACCCGCACCCGGGCGCCGGGCACGAGCCGCGGCAGCATGCCCGAGCGGGCGGCGGCGACCACCGCCGCGAGCGCCGAGTGGCCGCAGGAGCCGCGCACGTCGAACCGGTCGGGTCCGCCGGGCAGGGCCTGGACGAACCGGTAGTCGAGGTCGAACATCGGGTGCGCGGACGGTTCCACCAGGGCGATCTTCAGTACGTGGGCGCCGCCCGCGGAGGTCAGGTAGCGGCGGGCCTCGGTCAGATGGCCCAGCAGCGCCGTGTCCTCGCGCGGCAGCCGGGCGGCGTCCAGCACGAACGTCGGGCAGGGGCTGCCGGCGGCGTGGGCGAGGTGGCCGATCACGCCGCCACCGCCACGGGGGCGGACGGGGCGCCGAGGCCTGCGGCGTCCTGGAACCGCTCGCGCCACACCTCGTGCACGAGCAGGGCCCACAGCGTCGACGCCGTGGTCTCGTCCGGGCGGAGTGCCTGCGCGTCGAACAGGGCGTCGACGGCGCCGCCCTCGAGCCGCCCGTCGGCGGCCAGGCGTGCGGGCCGGAGCAGGTCCCGCGCGAACTCCCACAGGGCCGTGCCGGGGGCGAGCATCGCGCTGACCGGCAGGGTGAAGGGCTGCTTGGGCCGGGTGAGCACACCGTCGGGCAGCAGTCCCCGGGCGGCCGCGTACAGGGTGCGCTTGACCTGCCCGCCGTCGATGCGCAGGGCATCGGGCAGCGCCCGGCCCAGGGCCACCACGGACCGCTGGCAGAACGGCAGCCGCGCCTCGACGGAAGCGGCCATGCTCAGGTGGTCGACGCGGCGCAGGTGGTAGGCGGGCAGGCGGTGGCCCAGTTCGAAGCGGGTGATGCGCTCCAGGACGCTGCCGGGCCCGTGGAGCAGGTCCTGACGGGCCGTCTCGGGCAGCGGGGAGACGTGCCGCAGGTGGTCGCGGTAGGCGTCGGTGTAGAGCCCGGCGCGCGTCGCGGCCGGGGCCGCGGAGAGCGCGTCGAGGTAGGCGCCGACCCAGTCGCCGCCGGCCGCGGCCGTCCGGGCCGCGGCGCGCATCCGCGCGTAGCCGCCGAACACCTCGTCGGCGGCGTCCCCGGTCAGCGCGACGGTGAACCCGGCCTGCCGTACGGCCCGGAACAGGGCGTACGTGCTCAGGGCGATCGGGTCGGCGTTGGGCTGGCCGAGGTGCCGGACGGTCTCCTCCAGCAGGGCGGGGAAGTCGGCCGGGTCGATCTCGACCTGGTGGTGGTCCGTGCCGGCGTGCTCGGCGACGGCACGGGCGAAGTGCCGCTCGTCGAACGGCCAGTCGCCCCGGTAGGCGATGTTGAAGGAGTGCACGGGGCCGTGCTCGGCGGCCAGCGCGGTGACCAGGCTGGAGTCCAGTCCCCCCGAGGTGATCAGGGCGACGGGCACGTCGGCGACGAGCAGCCGGCCGACCTCCTCGCGCAGCCGGTCGCGCACCCGTTCGGCGGCCCTGTCGGGCTCGGGCAGTTCGGCGGCGGCCGCCACGCGCCGCCCGCGGCGCGGGGTGCCGCCCAGGTCGCACACGAGCGTGGTGCCCGGCGGCAGTACCTCGATGTCCTCGAACATGGTCTGCTCGCCGAAGGGCGTACGGGTGGCCAGGTAGGCGTCCAGAGCGGTGTCCCGCATCCGGGCGCCGACCGGGCCGAAGCCCAGCAGGGCGGGGATCTCGGAGGCGAAGTGCAGGGAGCGGGCCGCCTCGTCCCACCGGTAGTAGAGCGGCTTCATCCCGATCCCGTCGGTGGCCAGCAGCAGCCGGGGCAGGTCGCCGCGCCGGTCGACCAGCGCGATGGCGTACATGCCGTCGAGGTGTTCGGTGAAGTCCTCGCCGTACTCCAGGTACAGGGCCGGGACGACGCCGCCGTCGCAGCGGTCGGCGAAGACGTGGCCGCGCGCCCGCAGCCGGCGGCGCAGTTCGTCGTGGTTGTAGATCTCCCCGTTGAACACGGCCTGGACGGGGCCCCCGAGCCCGTACGGCTGCTGTCCGCCGTGCAGGTCGACGACGGCGAGCCGGTCGTAGCCCAGGCCCCAGCCGGGGGCCCGGGTCATGCCGGTCGCGTCCGGGCCGCCGTGGCGCTGGAGGGCGGCGACGGTGCACATCTCGTGCGGTGTGGCCGCCGCGTTGAAATAGCCGTGGATCCGGCACATGTCTGCCTGTCTTTCCGTGCGGAGAGGACGGTCAGCGAAGCCTCGTCGACAGATAGCGCTCCCCGCTGTCGGGGAAGACGGTGACGACCGTGGCGCCCGCCCACCGGGGGTGCGCGGCGACGGTCCGGGAGGCCCACGCGGCGGCACCGGAGGACACCCCGACGGGCAGGCCGGTGGCGCGCACCACCTCGCGCACGGTGGCGGCCGCGGCCTCGTCGGGTACGGCGACGACCTCGTCGACGAGGGTGAGGTCGGTGATGTCGGAGACGTAGCCGGCGCCGATGCCGGGGATGCCGTGCGGGCCGCCCTCGCCGCCCGACAGCACCGCGGAGCGGGCCGGTTCGACGGCGACGACGTGCACGCCGGTGCGTTCCTTGAGGTAGCGGGCGGTTCCGGTGAGGGTGCCGCCGGTGCCCACCCCGCACACCAGGACGTCGACGCGGCCGCCGGTGGCCTCCCAGATCTCCGGGCCGGTGGTGTCGTAGTGGGCGCGGACGTTGGCCGGGTTGCGGTCCTGGCGCGGCAGCCACGAGCCGGGCAGGGAGCGCTGGAGCTCCTCGGCGTGCGCCCAGGCGGCCGTCAACCCGTCCTCGTGCGGGACCAGGACCACCTCGGCGCCCAGTTCGCGCAGGATCAGGCGGCGCTCCTCGGTGGCGTTGTCGGGCATCACGACGACGCAGCGGTGCCCGCGCCGGGCGCACAGGGCGGCCAGCGAGATGCCGGTGCTGCCGGAGGAGCACTCGACGACGGTGCCGCCGGTGGCGGGCAGCAGGCCCGACTCCTCGGCGGCGCGCATCATGGCGAGCGCGGCGCGGTCCTTGACGCTGGCGAGCGGGTTGAGCATCTCCAGTTTGGCGAGCAGGGTCACGCCGTCGGCGAGGCCCGGCAGGCCGACCCGCAGCAGCGGTGTGCCGCCGACCAGGTCCTCCAGCGACCGGGCGAGGGGGGCGGCCCGGCCGGGTCGCAGGTCCGTGTCTGTCATCACTGTTCCCCAAGTGGTGGGATACGGCGGCCGGTTCAGGCGGCGAGGTGCCCGCCGGCGGCCGCCAGGTGGCGGGCCGCGGCCTGCTGCAGGTGGGTGATGTCGCTGGAGACGGTGGCGAAGGTGAAACCCTCGGCGAGCCGTTTGGCGGCGCTCTCGCCGTCCAGGACGTGGATGCCGCAGGCGATCCCGGCCCGGCCGGCGGCACCGGTGACGCGGACCAGCGCGGCCTCCAGCGCGTCGGCGGTGGCGGGGTCGCCGAACCAGCGGGCGCCCAGGGCCGCGGAGAGGTCCGCGGGGCCGACGTAGACGGCGTCGAGTCCCTCGGTGGCGCAGATGGCGTCCAGGTTCTCCAGCGCGGCAGCGGTCTCGATCATGACGATGCAGGCGATCTGGTCGTCGATCCCGGCGGGCACGTCGCCCAGGCGCAGCTCCGCCCGCACGGGCCCGGCCAGACTGCGGGTCCCGGCCGGGTGGTGGCGGCAGGCGCGGACGACGGTGCGTGTCTGCTCGGGCGTCTCGATCATGGGCACGACCACGCCGCGGGCGCCGGTGTCGAGGGCGGCACCGATGGCCACCGGGTCCGGTGAGGGCACCCGGATGATCCCGGCGGAGCGGCCGCGGGCGTCGACGGCGAGCATCGCGGACTGCCAGCCCGGCTGGTGCATGACGCCGTGCTGGCCGTCGACGCCGAGGTAGTCGTAGCCCAGGCCGGCGATGCGCTCGGTGGCGGCCGGGTCGTTCAGGGCGATCCAGTAGCCGACGAGCCGTTCGCGGTCGCGCAGGCGCCGGGCGAAGGAAGCCGGCTCCTGGGCGCGGGGGCGGCTCACGCGCCCTCCTCGATGGCGTAGCTCCGCTTCCCGTCCAGGCCGACCGGCACGTCGCCGGTGATGGAGACCCGGTGCAGCACGCGCCGGTGGCGGTCGTAGTCGTTGACGGCGTAGTGCTGGGTGGCGCGGTTGTCGAAGACCAGGACGTCACCGGGGCGCCAGGTCCAGCGCGCGGTGTTCTCCGGGCGCCGCACGTAGGACTGCAGCACGTCGAGGAGGGGGCGCGACTCGCGCGGCGACAGGCCGACCAGCCACTGGGCGAAGCCGCCGAGGAAGAGGACGGGCTCGCCGGACTCGGGATGGACCCGGACCACGGGGTGGGCGGTCTCGAACCGGCGTGCCAGGAAGGCCCTGCGGACCTCCTCACCGCGCTCGGTGCCCAGGCGCGGCTGTTCGGCGTGGTTGGTGTGCACGGCCCACAGGCGGTCGGCGATCTCCCGCAGTTCGGCGGGCAGGTCCTTGTATCCCGCGGCCGCGTTGGCGACGAGGGTGTCGCCCCCGTACGGCGGGAGCACCACGCTGCGCAGCGTGGT
>NZ_MSGP01000152.1:9544-9673 GCF_002078235.1 Streptomyces viridosporus | reverse complement strand
ACGTACGCCGCGTGACGCGGCCGCCCCGGCCAAGCCCGGTCCTTCGGGACCGGCGGCGCCCGCCGGGACCACCCCGCAGATCCAGTTGATCCCGGCCTCGGCCCAAGGGGCGCTCGACGCCGCCGAGGA
>NZ_MSGP01000152.1:0-9507 GCF_002078235.1 Streptomyces viridosporus | reverse complement strand
TTCTACACGGACGCCGGCGTCGCGGAACGTGCCGGTGCACGGCCCGTCGTGGTGGTCGCCGTCAACGGCGGCTCCCAGGCCGTGGCCGCCTCCGCCCTGTCGGTGGCCCATGCCAGGGCCGGCGCCCTGCTGATCGTCTGTGGCGACCCGCAGCAGATCAACTCGGTGCTGGGCACGGGCGTCTGATCCGGCATCACGGCGTCGGGACGGGCGCCGAGGAGTGACGCGAGCGCCGCGATCGCGGCGTCCGCACACTCTGAGCCCGGTGCACCGCAGGACCGGCCGGGCCGATGTGCGCGTGGTCGTGCCGTTCCCGCGCCGGGCCGAGGGCGGTGGCGTGCGGGCGCACCGTGCCCTTCCGCGGTTCGTCCTGCCCCGGGGAGCAGGACGGAGGCGGTGAGCGGTCCGTGCGCGGCGTCAGCGTGCCGCCGCGCGGCGCAGGATCTCCGACGGGACGCCGCCGGTGCGCGGTATTCGGGGCGGCGCCTCGGACGTGGCGAACGGTTCCGGTACCGATCCGGCGCTGGGGTGGCGCCCGCCGCGACCTTCGCCGAGCACCTGCCAGCCGTCCCGGGTGAGGGTGATGTACGCCCCGCAGCGCAGCCCGTGCAGGGTGCAGGCGTCCCGCAGCCCCCACATCCACGCGCCGTCCTCCTCGGTCCACCGCGCGTCGCCGTCACGGCAGTAGAGCAGTACGGCGGTGCGCACCGGTGTGCGGCGCCGGAGGTCGTGCGGGATGATCCGGCGCAACTGGGCCAGCAGCACGTTGCGGAACATCCAGCCGTCCGCGGGGGCGGGGCGGCGGGTGAACGAGGCGCTCGCCCGCAGCCGCTCGTCCGGGTCGAGCACGGCGACCACCGCGGTCGCCGGCCCGGGACGGTGCCGGACGTGCAGTCCGCTGACGACCTCGCGCGGGTTGCGCAGCAGCGGGATTCCCGCGGCGGCCCACTCCGCAGGTTCGAGCACACGGTTGACGGAAGCGGCGGACGTCGACAGCGGCGCCGCCGAGGACGGAGCGAATCCGAAGGTCACGGTCCTCCCTTCGGCTACGCCCGTACTGCGGGCGGGGTCGGATGCGGGGGAACGCGCACGCAACGGAGCCCTACCTGATCGGCGGGTGAGCCGTGCGGGTGCGGACTTCAATTCTTCCTGTCGAACTTGGATGCGGCAACGAGCAATTGGAGCAGCAGCCCGTTATCGGAGGAAGCGCGGCTTATATCCCCACACGCTGCCTCCCGGACCGCGCATGCGGCGTTCGATCACGACACGTTCGTACGCCATGAGGGGGCGGACTCCCAGAGGGGCACGTTCCCGAGGAACGTGCGCGAGCGGGCCGTCACACAGGGTGAGGTGGCCGATCGTCCGTGCCGTCGGGTTGCATGGGGGCATGGACGACCTGGAGCTCCGTACCGAAGCCGATGCCATCCTCGCCGAGCTCGTCGGCGCCCCGGAGGGGGCGGCGCGGCTGCGGGAGGACCAGTGGCTAGCGGTGGCGGCCCTGGTGCGGGAGCGCCGGCGGGCCCTGGTGGTGCAGCGCACCGGCTGGGGCAAGTCGGCGGTGTACTTCGTGGCCACCGCCCTGCTGCGCCGGCGCGGCTCCGGCCCGACGGTGATCGTCTCGCCGCTGCTGGCGTTGATGCGCAACCAGGTCGAGTCGGCCGCGCGGGCCGGTATCCGGGCGCGCACCATCAACTCGGCCAACCCGGAGGAGTGGGCCGCCATCCACGAGGAGGTCGAGCGCGGCGAGACCGACGTCCTCCTCATCAGTCCGGAACGCCTCAATTCCGTGGAGTTCCGCGATCAGATGCTGCCCAAGCTCGCGGCCACGACCGGTCTGCTGGTGGTCGACGAGGCGCACTGCATCTCCGACTGGGGCCATGACTTCCGGCCCGACTACCGCCGGCTGCGGGCGATGCTCGCCGAGCTCGCCCCCGGCGTGCCGGTGCTCGCGACGACGGCGACCGCCAACGCGCGGGTCACCGCGGACGTGGCCGAGCAGTTGGGCACCGGCGCCGGCGAGGCCCTGGTGCTGCGGGGACCGCTCGAGAGGGAGAGCCTGCGGCTCGGGGTCGTCCGGCTCCCGGACACCGCGCACCGCCTGGCCTGGCTCGCCGAGCACCTGGACGAACTGCCGGGCTCCGGGATCGTCTACGCGCTGACGGTGGCCGCGGCCGAGGAGACCACGGACTACCTGCGCCGGCGCGGTTTCCGGGTGGCCTCCTACACGGGGCGCACGGAGAACGCCGACCGGCTGCAGGCCGAGACCGACCTGCTGGAGAACCGGGTCAAGGCGCTGGTGGCGACATCGGCACTGGGCATGGGCTTCGACAAGCCGGACCTGGGCTTCGTGGTCCACCTCGGTTCGCCGTCCTCGCCGATCGCCTACTACCAGCAGGTGGGGCGGGCGGGCCGCGGGGTGGCCCACGCCGACGTGCTGCTGCTGCCGGGCAAGGAGGACGAGGCCATCTGGCGCTACTTCGCCGACACCGCCTTCCCGCCCGAGGCGCAGGTCCGCCAGACCCTCTCGGCCCTCGCCGGTGCGGGACGCCCCCTGTCCGCACCGGCCCTGGAGGCGACGGTGGACCTTCGGCGCACCCGTCTGGAGACGATGCTGAAGGTGCTCGACGTCGACGGCGCGGTCAAGCGGGTGAAGGGCGGCTGGACGGCCACGGGAGCCGACTGGGCGTACGACGCCGAGCGCTACGCCAGGGTGGCGCGGCAGCGCGCCGCCGAGCAGCAGGCCATGCGCGATTACGTGAGCACGGACCGGTGCCGGATGGAGTTCCTGCGCCGGCAGCTGGACGACGAGGGGGCGGCCCCGTGCGGCCGTTGCGACAACTGCGCGGGTGCCTGGGCCGACCCCTCGGTCTCGGCGGAGGCGCTGACGGGGGCGGCGAAGGAACTGGACCGCCCGGGGGTGACGGTCGAGCCGCGCCGGATGTGGCCGACGGGGATGCCCGCGCTCGGCATCGACCTCAAGGGCCGCATCCCGGCCGCGGAGCAGTGCTCCACCGGACGAGCCCTGGGACGGCTCTCGGACATCGGATGGGGCAACCGGCTGCGCCCGCTGCTGGCCGAGGACGCGCCCGACGGGCCGGTCCCCGACGACGTCCTGCGGGCCGCGGTGACGGTCCTCGCCGATTGGGCGCGCTCCGCGGGGGGCTGGGCGTCGAACGACCCGGACGCCCCTGCCCGGCCGGTGGGCGTCGTCGCCGTACCGTCCCTGACCCGGCCCCTGCTGGTCGCGTCCCTGGCCCGGGGAGTGGCGGACATCGGGCGCCTGCCCTTCCTGGGCACCCTGGCGTACACGGGCCCGAGCGGCGCGCACGCGGCCCGGCGGAGCAACTCGGCCCAGCGCCTCCGGGCGCTGTCCGGGGCCTTCACCGTCCCCGGGGAACTGGCCGACGCTCTGGCCGGTGCCTCCGGGCCCGTCCTGCTCGTGGACGACAGCACGGACTCCGGCTGGACCCTCGCCGTCGCCGCTCGCTTGCTGAGGCGGGCGGGGGCCGGCCAGGTCCTGCCGCTGGTGCTCGCCACGGCGGGCTGACCGCCTCCCCCCAAAACCCCCTGCTTCCAAGCCTTTTGAAGGCTCTCGGGTTCCTGTCCGTGCGGAAGCCGCTCGGGAGCCTCTCGGCGGGGCCGAGGGGCTCCGGGGAAGAATGCATGGCCCCTGCAGGTAGCCATTTAGGTAAGGCTATCCTTATTCCTGCAGGTCACCGGTTCGTCGCCGGCGGCTTTGCCGTGCCCGGCCGTCCCCAGGTCCGTGCTGTGCCTCCGCGCCGCTCGCCGGCGTCCATGACCAGAAAGCAGATCATGCCCCAGTCCCGGCCCCGCTCGTCCCGTCCCGCCCGTCCGCTGATCGCCCTCGGCGCCGTCGTCGGCTCCGTGGCCCTGCTGGCGGCCTGTTCCTCCGGCACCGACTCCGAGAAGACGGACGGCGCCGCGGGCGCGGAGCAGGTCACCCTGACCACCAACCTCGGCGAGAAGAAGGTTGCGAAGAACCCCGAGCGGGTCGCCGCGCTGGACAACACCTCCTTCGCCACCCTGAAGGCCCTGGGCGTCAAGCCGGTCGCCGCGCCCAAGGGACTGCTGCCCGCCACCGGGTACGACGACTGGAAGAACGACGACTCCATCGCGGACATCGGTACGCACCGCGAGCCGAAGCTGGAGGAGCTGAACGCAGCCGAGCCCGATCTGATCATCGGCGGTTACCGCTTCGGCGAGCAGCAGGACGAGCTGGAGAAGATCGCGCCGACCATCGACATCTCCCCCTCGGACGAGGCCGAGGGCGGGTACGTCGCATCGCTGAAGACGCAGACCGAGCAGCTGGGCGAGCTCTTCGGCAAGGAGCGGGAGGCCGCGAAGATCGTCGACGAGCTGGAGACGGCCGAGCGGGCCGCCGTCGAGGCGACCGACGGAGAGACCGTCTTCCTGGCCGTCGCCAACGGCGGCAAGATCGACAACGGTGCGAGCCGCATCGGCCGGCTGGCCGAGCCGCTGGACCTGAAGAACGTGCTCGCCGCCGAGGGCCAGGAGGACACCGCGGTCCACAACGACTCCGGCCTGGCGCCCGAGACCGTCGCCGAACTGAACCCCGACTGGATGATCGTGATGGACCGCGACGCCGCCGTCTTCAAGGGCGAGGGCGAGGCGCCGACCCCGGCCAAGAGCCTGGTGAAGGGACAGGACGCCTGGAAGAACGTCACGTTCCTGGCCAAGGACCAGATCGTCTACCTGCCCTCGGACTTCTACGTGACCGAAGGCGCCCAGGCCTACGCGGCGAGCTTCAACCTGATCGCCGAGGCCTTCACCAAGGCCGCCGAGTAGCCCCGGACCCATCCCTTCACGGACCCGAGCGGAGGTGCGCATGCTGCGTCGTCTCGCCCTGCCCTGCGCCGTGCTGGTCGTCCTGGGGCTGGTGGTGGCGTCGCTGCTGACCGGCGGTTACGACATCGATCTGCACTCCCTGCTGCACGACCCCGAGGCGCGGCGGATGTTCCTGATCTCCAGGGTGCCCCGCACCCTGGCGCTCATCCTGGCCGCGGCCGCCATGGCGGTCTCCGGGGTGATCATGCAGATGCTGGTGCAGAATCGTTTCGTCGAGCCGACCACCACCGGCACGGCCGAGTGGTCGGCGCTGGGCGTGCTGCTGCTCACCCTGGTGGCGCCGGGCGCTCCGGTGCTGGTGAAGATGGCGTGCGCCGCGGTGTTCGCCTTCGTCGGGTCCGTGCTCTTCCTGAGTCTGCTCGGCAGGCTCGCACTGCGCTCCCAGGTGATCGTGCCGATCGTCGGCATCATGCTGGGCGCCGTGGTCGGCGCGGTCACCACCTACATCGCCTCCTCCGCCAACCTCATGCAGACGCTGCCGGCCTGGCGCTCCGGCGGCTTCAGCTCGGTGGTCAAGGGCACCTACGAGCCGCTGTGGGTGGTCGGCGTGCTGGTCGTCGTGCTGTACGCGGTGGCCGACCGGATCACCATCGCCGGTCTCGGCCGGGACATGGCGGTGAGCCTGGGCCTGTCCTACCGCCGGATCCTGTACCTGGGCCTGGCGATGGTGGCGCTGGCCACCGGTGTGACCTCCATCGTGGTCGGCTTCCTGCCGTTCCTCGGACTGGTGGTGCCCAACCTGGTCTCCATGGTGCGCGGCGACGACGTGCGCTCCAACCTGCCCTGGGCGGTGCTGGGCGGTGTCGCCCTGCTGACGGTGTGCGACCTGATCGGCCGCACCGTCGTCGCTCCGCTGGAGATTCCCGCCTCGGTGATCCTCGGTGCCGTGGGGGCCGTCATCTTCCTGAGCCTGATCCTGCGCCGGTTCGCACGAGGGGGAGCCGTCCATGCCTGAGTCCGCAGCCGTTCGGGTACCGGCCGCCCCGGGCCCCGACACCTCCGGCCCGGCGGCCCCCGGCCGTCGCCCGCGGCCGTCGCCGGGCACCTCGGAGAAGGGGCGCCGGCGCGGCCCGAGCCCGCGGGTACGCCTCCTCGTGGTCGGCGGCGCCGTCGTGGTGGCCGCGCTCTGCTTCCTGTTCCTCTTCGTCAAGGGGTCGTTCGATTTCGCGATCGAGCGGCGGCTGACCCTGGTCGGTGCCATGGTCGTGGCGGCCTTCGCCCAGGGCGTGGGAACGGTCGTGTTCCAGACCGTCACCCACAACCGGATCCTCACCCCGTCCTTGATGGGCTTCGACGCCGTCTACACCTTGATGCAGACGCTGATGGTGTTCTTCTTCGGCGGCACCGTGCTGGCCGCGACCGACGGGCTCGCGAAGCTGGTCGTGCAGACGGTGCTGATGGTCGCCTTCACGACGGTGCTGTTCCGGTGGCTGTTCAGCGGTCCCACCGGCAATCTCCACGTGCTGCTGCTGGCCGGTGTGGTGCTGGGAGTGGCCTTCGAGAGCCTGTCGCTGTTCCTCCAGCGCATGCTCGCGCCCGCGGACTACGACGTGCTCTCCGCGCGGCTGTTCGGCCGCCTCGGATCGGTGGGGGCGGAGCACCTCCCGTTCGCCTTCGCCGTGTGCGCCGCGGCCGGCCTCTACCTGTGGCGGCGGCGGCACCGGCTCGACGTGCTGCTGCTGGGCCGGGACGCGGCCACCGGGCTGGGCCTGAACCACCGCGGGGAACTGACCGGCGCGCTGATCGTGGTCTCGCTGATGGTCGCGATGTCGACCGCGCTGGTCGGTCCGATGACCTTCTTCGGGTTCACCGCGGCACTGCTCGCCTACCAGTTCTCGGGGACCCACCGGCACGCCGTCGTCCTGCCGATGGCCTTCCTGATGGGCCTGCTCACCCTGCTCGTCGGCCAGTTCACGATGGAGCACATCGTGTACGCGTCCGGCATGCTCACCACCGTCATCGAGTTCCTCGGCGGCGTGGTCTTCCTGGCCTACCTGCTCAAGAAGGGCACCCTGTGATCGAGTTCCGTGATCTGGTCAAGTCCTACGGGGACCGCACCGTCCTCGGTCCGGTGAGCGGCCGCATCGAGGAGGGCGGCATCACCTCGCTGATCGGGCCGAACGGCGCGGGCAAGTCGACGCTGCTCACCCTGCTCGGCCGACTCGCCGCCCCCACCTCCGGCACGGTGCTGCTGGACGGCACGGACGTGCACCGCACGCCGTCGGCCGAGATGGCCCGGCGGCTGGCGATCCTGCGCCAGGACAACCACTTCACCGCCCGGGTCACCGTGCGGGAACTCGTGGCCTTCGGCAGGTTCCCGCACAGCCGGGGACGGCTCACCGCCGAGGACCACGAGCACATCGACCGGGCCCTGGGCTTCCTCGACCTGGGCGACCTGGCCGGCCGCTACCTCGACCAGCTCTCCGGCGGTCAGCGGCAGCGCGCCTACGTCGCCATGGTGCTGGCCCAGGACACCCGCTACGCGCTGCTCGACGAGCCGCTGAACAACCTCGACATCAAGCACGCGGTCCGGATGATGGAGCAGTTGCGCTCCGCCGCCGACGAGTTGAACAAGACCGTGGTCCTGGTGGTGCACGACATCAACATCGCGGCCGGTTACTCCGATCACATCATCGCCCTGCGGGACGGCGCGATCGTCGCCAACGGCACCCCGGCCGAGCTGATGGATCCCGATCTCCTCACCCGGATCTTCGACACCCCGGTCCAGGTGCACGAGGTCGACGGCCGCCCGCTGGCCGTCCACCACCGCTGAACCGCCGGCCCGGACCCGGCGCGCGGGCGGGCACGTCCGTCGCTCATGATGTGTCCCTGACCGGACTTGTCCACAGGGGAAGCGGAACAATAAATTCCGCGAGATCGTCTCCCCATGACGAACCACAGCGAAATGGTCGGACCCCCCGGAAACGGCGACATTCCCGGGTGTGACGGACGAGAACACCCCGGTTCCCCGGAGCGTGACGCGCCTGCGGGCCACACCGCGCCTCCCGGCCCCCGCGGGCCCGGCGACGAGGAAGGCGGTGCACCGCGCGCCGCGGACATCACCTGCACCGCGTACGAGCACCACGGCGACGCACGGCAGGTCACCCTGCGCACACCGGCCGAACTCGCCGACGCGCTGCCCTACCTGCTCGGGTACCGCCCCGAGGACAGCATCGTGCTGGTCTCCCTGCACGACAAGGACGGGCGGGGCCGGTTCGGCGGCCGTGCCCGTCTCGGCATCCCCGCGAAACCGGACGACTGGCCCTGTGCCGCCCGGCAACTGGCCCACGGCCTGGTGACGGGCAGCGAGCGCCGAGGCGCCCGGCCCGAGCAGATGGTCGTCTTCCTCTGCCGCGAACCGGCCGAGGGCGAATCCGGTCGCCAGGTCAAGGAGCGGCTGGGACCGCTCGCCCACGCGCTGCGCCTGGAGTGCGGCGCCCTCGACGTCCCGGTGGTGGAGGCCCTGTGCGTCTCCGGCGGCCGTTTCTGGTCCTACTGCTGCGACAACGAGGGCTGCTGTCCGGCCGAGGGGACGCCGATGGGCCTGCCCGGCACCTCGGTCCTGGCCGCCGCTGCCGCCTACGCGGGGATCCAGGTCCGCGGCACACTGCGCGAGCTGCGCGCCAGGCTCCTGCCGTGGGAGAACTCCGCGGCCCTCGAACAGGAGGCCGCCCTGGACACCGCCGGCGTGGCCCTGATCCCCAGGATCCTCGACGCGGTGGGGCGGCACGAGGTCGCCGAGGAGACGTTGGAGCTCGCCGAGAAGATCAGGGACCGTCTCGCCGGCGCTCCGGCTGTCACCGGCGCGCTCCCGGCGGACCTGCGGGACGACGCACTGCTCGGACACGACGAGGCCGCGACGCTGATCCTGGGCCTGCAGGACCGCACGACGCGCGACCGCGCGGCCGAGTGGATGGAGGGAGAAGAGGCGGGCGCCGCCCTCCGTCTGTGGCGGGCCCTGGCGCGCCGCTGTGTGGGGGCGTACGGCGAACACGCGGCCGCTCCCCTGACCCTCGCCGGATGGGTCGCCTGGTCCACGGGTGACGAGTTGGAGGCCCGGGAGGCGCTCGCCATGGCCCTGGGCGCCGACCCCGACTACCTCTTCGCCCGTCTTCTGCACCAGGCCTGCAACGAAGGGCTCGACCCGGAGTCGATCCGCCGTTGCCTGCGCGAGGAGCGCGAGGAACGCGCGGAGCGAGGGCGGGCGGCCTCCGGCGGACCGGTCGCGGACATCGAGGGGAACAGCGGGTGCGGGCCCGAGGTCCCGGAGCCCGCGGACCTCCGACCCGCCGCGCCCGGACGCACCGCACCCGAACATGCGGCTTCCGGTCCGGGAGAGGCCTCCTCGCGCCGCCGGCGCCGCGCGCGCACCTCCGGCTCCGGCGACTGCTCCCCTCTCCGGGTGCGGGCGGAGGCGGCCCGCCGGAGCAGCCGGGTCCCGCATCCGCGCGCGTCGGCGGGGGGCACGCGTCCCGGGGCCGGGGGCCGTACGCGTCCGGGCGGCGCGCGCCCGGGCCCGGTGAAGCCGGATGCCCTACGCCGTCGCGACGCTTCGCCGGAAGGCGCACAGCCCGGGGGCCGGGGCGGCGAAGGGGGCGAGTGAACGAGCGGGAGGGTCGG
>NZ_MSGP01000151.1:179-22963 GCF_002078235.1 Streptomyces viridosporus | reverse complement strand
ACCTTGCCGTGGGGGAACACGGATCGGAAAGTTGCCCCCGCGCCGGGAGTTGTGCCTGCCCGGCGGCCCAGGCCGAGGGGAACGTCCGGGCCGCCGGGCAGGGGCTTTATGCGGCGTGTTCCAGCTCCCGGAGCCGTTCGTAGGGGCCCACGGCCCGAGAAGGAGCTGAGCCGGCGCGCCAGTTGGGGGGCGAGGTGGGTGGAGAGGAGCTCGCGGCCGTAGGGGACCGGTCCTTTCGCCGGGCCGTGACCTGCACGCCGTAGCCGACGCCGTTTTCTGCGTGCGGGGCGATGCCTCGCTCGGCCGGGGTGAGCGGTGTGGCCGGGGCGGGGGCGGTCATGAGGGTTTTCCTCGTGGACATCGGTCAGCGGTTGGATGCCGGGCGCAGGCGGACGGGGACGGCGGTGTGTCCGTTGCTGATCAGGCTCGGCAGCGTCTTCAGGGCCGCCTGTTCTGTGGCGAGTTGGGTGTCGGGGAAGCGTTCGAAGAGCAGGCGCAGGGCGGTGGCGACTTCGAGGCGGGCCAGCGGGGCGCCGAGGCAGAAGTGGACGCCGTGTCCGAAGGCCAGGTGTTCTTTGCGGGGGCGGGTGGCGTCGAAGCGGTCGGCGTCCTGGTGCCAGTGGGGGTGGCGGTTGGCGGCGGCGTAGGAGGCGAGGATCGCCTCGCCGGCCTTGATCGTCTGCCCGTCGGGCAGGGGGATGTCGGTGAGGGCGTAGCGCAGGGGGAGGTGCTTGACGGCGGGCTGGTGGCGCAGGGTTTCCTCGACGATGTCCTGCCAGGTGCAGCGGCCCTGTCGGAGGTGGGCGAGCTGCTGGGGGTCGGTCAGCAGGGTGGTGATGGCCTGGTCGATGACGTTGACGGTGGTCTCGTACCCGGCGCTGATCATCAGCAGGAGTGTGTCGCGCAGTTCGGCGTGGCTGAGGGCGGAGCCGTCGCCCTCGTCGTCGCGGGTGGCGATGAGGAGCGAGGTCATGTCCTCGCCGGGCTCGGTGCGCTTGATCTCGATCAGGGTGTCCAGCAGGCCGTAGAGGGCGGCGGTGTTCGCGGCCTGTTCCTCGGCGGACAGGTGAGTGGCGAACACGTTGTCCACCACGGTGCGGAACTCGGTGCGCTGGTGGGCGGGGACGCCCATGAGCTGGCTGATGACGGCGATCGGCAGTGGGTAGGCCAGGTGCTCGCGCAGGTCGATGACCTCGTCGGCGGGAAGGGCGTCGAGGTTGTCCAGGAGGCCGCTCACCAGGTCGTGGACGACGGGCTCCAGGGCGGCGATGTGGCGGGCGGAGAAGGCGGGGGCGACCATGCGGCGCAGGCGACGGTGGTTGGGGCCGTAGGCGGTGAACATGTTCTCCACCGCCACCCAGAGGGCCAGGGGCCAGGTGGGGACGGTCTCGGCGAAGGCCGGCCAGTGGTTCTTGGCGTCTTTGGAGACGTCCGGGCTGGTCAGGAGGTGCTTCAGGAGGTCGGGGTCGGAGACGGACCAGGCGGTCACACCGAGGATGTCCACCAGGGTGGCCGCGCCGCGGGCGCGTAAGGCTTGGTGTTCGGCGTGAGGGTCGGCGGCGCGGGGGTCGAGGATGAGGATTGGCTGCTGGGGCACGGCGGAAACTCCTTCAGTGGGTGGTGGGGAAGAGGACGGGCAGTGTGCTGAGGGACCGGTGGAAGGGGCCGGGGCGCCAGATGAGGTCGCCCGGGTGGCAGGCGAGGTCCATTTCGGGGAGGGCGTCGAGGATGTGGTGGATGGCCGTTTCGGCGATGAGGTAGGCGTGGCTGCGGGCCGGGCAGCTGTGCGGCCCGGCGCCCCAGGCGAGGTGGGCGCGGTTGCCGAGGGTGGGTGAGGTTCCGAGGGCGGGGTCGTTGTTGCAGGCGGCCAGGGAGATGACTACTGGCTGGTCGGCGGGCAGGAGAATGCCGTCTACGTCCACGGGGCGTGGGGGGTAGCTCATGCAGAAGTTGGCGAGTGGCGGGTCGCGGTAGAGGACGGTGTCCAGGGCTTCGCGGATGGAGGCGTCTGCGGCGTGCAGGTCGCCGGAGAAGTCGGTGTGGGTCAGCAGCCGCAGGAGGGTGTTGGTGATCAGTTTGGTGAGCGGTTCGATGCCCGCGCCGTAGAGGGTGATGATCTGGTGGATCATCTCGGTGTCGTCGAGGCGGGTGAGGTGGGACAGGAGCCGGGTGGTCACGTCGTTGCCGGGCTGGTGCCGGCGCAGGGCGATCAGGTCGGCGACGGTTTGGGTGAGGATCTGATTGCCGATCGTGGCGTTCACGCCGTCGAAGATTTTTGCCATGCCGTCCGCGATGCGGTGGCCGAGCTGGTCGGGACAGCCGAGCAGGGTGCTCAGCATGCGGAAGGCGATCGGCCAGGCGTACTGGGCGAGGAGGTCGGCCTTGCCGTCGTGGTGGAAGCTGCTGACCGTCTCATGGGCGACCTTTTCGACTAGAAAGCGCAGGGCGTGCTGGTCGACGGCGTCGAGCGCGGCGGTGTTGGCGTTCCGGTAGCGGTTGTGCTCGGTGCCGGCGGAGCGCAGGGCGTTGGGGCGCCATTCCATCATCGGCAGGACGGGGCAGGTGTCCGGGATCGTCTTTTGCCATGCGCGCGGGTCTGCGGGGAAGCGCATGGGGTCGCCGAGGATGCGGCGGGCCTGCTCGTAGCCGACGACCAGGGTCGCCGGCACCCCGGGGGCCAGGTCCACGGGCACGAGGGGGCCGAACTTTTCGCGCATGCGCCGGTAGGCGGTATGGGGGTCGGAGGCGAAGTCGGCCTCGTACAGGGGGATGCGGCGGGTTGTGGTGCTCACGGTTGAGGCTCCAGAGGGGGTGCGGGGCGGGTGAGGTATTCGGTGAGGGTGATCAGTGCCTGCAGGCAGGAGCCGTACTCGCGGGCGTCGCACTCGGTCAGCGGGGTGTGGTCTTCCAAGGCGAGGGCTTGGCGGATCTCTGGAAGCGGGTAGCGGGGGGCGTGGTCGAACAGGTTGATCGCCACCGCGTACGGGGTGTTTTGGGATTCGAGGAGGCCGAGGATGTCGTGCGAGGCGTCCAGGTCACGGGTGTCGGCCAGGACGAGTGCGCCCAGGGCGCCTTCGGTCAGGTCCTCCCACAGGGGCCGGAACCGTATTTGTCCGGGGGTGCCGAACAGGTACAGCACGAGTTGGTTGCCCAGGTGGATGCGGCCGTAGTCCAGGCCGACGGTGGTGGTGTTTTTGCCGGGTGTGCCGGTCAGGTCGTCCACTGTGGTGCTGGCTCGGATGATCGGCTCTTCCATGCGTAGCGGGGCGACTTCGGAGACGCTGGCGACGAAGGTGGTCTTGCCCACGGCGAAGGCGCCGGCGATCACGATCTTCGCGGGCTGTGTCACCGTGCGCGGGACGAAGTCGACGCGGTTAGGCGAGAGCGCGAAGTCCATCGAGCACCCTTTCCATGAGCGAGGCGGCGGGCCGTTCGGGTTCGGCAGCGGTGGGGGCGGTGAGCAGGCCTTGGTCCATGAGGTCGGCGACGAGGATCCGGGTGGCCGACGGCGGCAGGGCCAGGGTGGCGGCGATGTCCGCGACGGCCAGGCCGCCGCCCTGGGACGGGGTGAACAGGGCGAGGACGCGCCGGGCGTCCGGCCCGAGGCCCTGAACGGTGCCGGTCGCGGCGAACACCAGGCTTTCCAGGCGGACGTCCTGGCTCGGGCGGGTACGTCCGCCCGTGCGGACGTAGGGCCTGATCAGATCCGGGTCCTGCCGCGGCCCGGTCATGCCGTTGGTGCTTTCGTGCTGCTGGTGCTTCGTGCGGCGACTGCCAGCTCGCGGCCCACGCGTGAAGCCAGGCGATGTGTCGCCTCGCTGACCACACCCATGTCGGCGTCCGGCCCGTCCGTCTTCACCACGAGCATGGCGTTCTCGCCGGCCTGGGTGATCAGGGCGATGTGGGTGACGGTCTCGATGAGGACCTGCCGCACCCCTTCACCACCGGTTTCCTGCGCATAGGCCCGGGAGGCGCCCCGCAGCGTGGCGGCGACGGCCGCCAGCTTCTCGGCGTAGTCGATGTCCAGTGCACCGGTGTGGGCCTGCAGCATGCCGTCTGCGGAGACCAGCACGGCGAACTCCACCCCGGCGGTCTTCTCCAGTTCGCTGAGCAGCCAGCCGCTGCCGTTGCCCTTGCTGTTGCTGTTGCTGTTGCTGTGGTCGGTCATGAGTGTGGTCCTTCTTCGGGTGCGGGGGAGGAGGGGTCTCGCCGCTGCGGGCGCGCTGCGTGCCGCGGGCCCAGGCGGCGACGACGCTCGGCCGTCCCGGCTCGGCGGCGGGCAGACGCGGGGCAGGGCCGGTGGAGGGGGCTTTGCCACGGGCGCGAACGGTGAGACCGCTGGCCGTCGTCTGCGGTAGTGCCGGAGTCCGGCTCGGCTGGGGGCTGGGCCGCATGGGGGCGAGAGAGGCAGCGGTGGTAGTCCCGAGGGGAGCCGGTGCCGCTGGTTGGGTTTGGGGGACTGTGGTGAGGAGGTCCTGGGGGAGGAAGACAAGGGCGCGCGTGCCGAGGAACGCGTTCGGTGCTTCCAGGTCGACGCGGAAGCCGTAGGCGCCCGCGAGAGCGGCGGCGACCCGAAAGCCGGTCTGCGGGTAGGCGCCGAGCTGGGTGAGGTCCTCGCTGCGGTGCCCGGTGAGGATGTCGCGCGCCCGGTCGAGCTGCTCGGGCGTCATGCGCAGGCCGGCGTCATCCACCAGGACGGTGACGCCGTGGTGCCCCTCCTGGAAGGACACGTGCACGGTCGCATTCGGCGGCGAGTACCGCACCGCGTTGTCCAGCAGGAGCGCCAGAGTGTGCACGATGGGTCCGACGGCCCGGCTCGTCACCGCAGTTGGCAGTTCCTGGGTACGGACCCGCTGATAGTCCTCGATGTAGCCCATCGCGGCGCGTACCACGTCGGTCAGGGCAGTTGCCGGCCACCGTCGTGTCAGCTTGCCGCCGGCCAGTACGGCCCACCCCTGGGCGGTCAGCAGCATCTGCTGGACGGTGTGGTCGATGCCAGTCAGCGTCTCGAACGCGGCGTCGCCCTCATGCCGCCGTACCCCCTCGCTCACCTGCCGACCGGTCTTCGCTGCCATCCCGACGAGGGCGGACGACACGCTCCGCACCGCAGTCCGGGTGGACTCCAGTGCGGCCGAGTGGATCTGTGCCGTCTCCTGCGCTGTGGCCGTGCGGATTTGGCTGACTTCTTCCGCTGCTGCTGCTTGGGCTTGCTCGATCTGCCCGCGGGCCGTGCTCTGGATGTCTTGTGCGACTGCGTGCACGACCTCGGCGGCGCGGACCACGATCGCCGTCAGCTGCTTGCCGACCGTGGTGCCGGCCAGCTCCGCGGGCAGGGGCGGGAGAGCGCTCGGCCTGCCGGCGTGCCGTAACTGCGGAAGCGTCTGCTGCACGAGGTGGACCAGGGCGTGCTCGGTGGCCCGTTGCTGTCGGGCGAGGTGTTCGGCTTCCTGGCGTGCCGTCTGCCAGCGGTGCCGGAGGACCCATGCCGCTGATCCACCGGTGGTGAGCAGGAGGGCGAGGGCGGTGCTGACGGCGTTCATCGGACCCCCACCGGCGTGAAGACGGTGGCGGGCGGGGCGGGCTTGCGGGCGTCGAGGCGCTGCAGGAGGAGCGCCGATTCGATCAGGCCCATGTGGCTGAACGCCTGGGGATAGTTGCCCAGCTGTCGCCTGGTGGCCACGTCGTACTCCTCGGCCAGCAGACCGAGATCGCTGCGCAGAGCCAGCAGACGGTTGAAGAGGGCGCGGCCCTCCTCGAGGCGGCTGGTCAGGGCGAGGGCGTCGACCATCCAGAAGGAGCAGAGCAGGAAGGTGCCTTCCTCGCCGACGAGCCCGTCCACGCCCACCGTGTCTGCGGCCGTTGCATATCTCTGGACGAACCCTTCAGGCGTGGACAGCTCCCGGCGGACGGCATCCACCGTCCCGATCACCCTCGGGTCGTCGGCGGGCAGGAAGCCGACGCGGGGGATCAGCAGCAAGGACGCGTCCAGCTCGGCCGAACCGTAGAACTGGGTGAAGGTATTGCGTACCGGGTCGAACCCCTTGGCGCACACCTCGTGGTGGATGGTCGCGCGTAATTCCTTCAGGGCGACCAGGTCGACGTTCAGGGCGCCGGCCTCGGCCAGGCGGATCGTCCGGTCGACCGCGACCCAGACCACCACCTTGGAGTGCACGAAGTGCCGGCGCGGCCCGCGGATCTCCCAGATGCCCTCGTCCGGCTCCCGCCACCGCTGCGCAAGGTGCGCGATGAGGCGCTGGTGCAGGGCGGCGGTGTCGCTGCAATGAGCGAGGCCGCCCCGGTGGGCGAGGTAGAGGGTTTCGATCACTTCGCCGTACACGTCGAGCTGCAGCTGGTCCGCGGCCCCGTTCCCGACCCGTACCGGAGCCGAGCCCTCATAGCCGGGCAGCCACGGCAGTTCCCACTCCCGCAGGTCCCGCTCCCCAGTGACGTCGTACATGATCTGCAGGTTCTCCGGATCGCCGGCCACCGCTCGCAGCAGCCACCTGCGCCACGCGCCGGCCTCGGCCAGGAAGCCGATGCCCAGCAGGGCGGCCAGGGTGGTGGAGGCGTCGCGCATCCAGGTGTAGCGGTAGTCCCAGTTCCGGCTGCCGCCGAGGGGCTCCGGCAGCGAGGTGGTCGGCGCGGCGACGATCCCCCCGCTGGGGGCGTACGTCAGGGCCTTCAGCGTGATCGCGGAGCGGACGACGGCCTGACGGTCGGGTCCGTCGTAGGTGCACTGCCTGCTCCAGTCCTGCCAGACCTTGAGTGTGATGGCGAGCGCGGCATCCGGGTCCGCTACCTCGGGTGCGGCGCCGTGCGAGGGGCCCCAGCTCAGGACGAACGCCACGCTCTCACCCGCGGTGGCCGTGAAGGTGCTCACGATCGCGCCGTCCTTCTCCGTCTGCTGGGTGGAGGTGTCGAGCCAGAGCGCATCGGCGCCGGCCTCGGCGACCATTCGCCCGCCCACCCCGTGAATCCAAGGGCTGACCCGCCCGTAACCCGGCCGAGGACGCAGTGCGGACAGCATCGGAACCTCGCCGGCGACCCCCTCGACGATCCGGATCACCTGCGGCGCCCCGTCCCGAGGCGGCATGAAGTCGGTGACACGGGCGGAGCCTGTCGGCGTGTGCCACAGCGCTTCAAGGACGAGGGCGTCCCCGACGTATCGCCGCTCAGCAGCGGTTTCCGTGGCGGTGGCGGAGGCGGGTGCTATGCGCCAGGTGCCGTGCTTTTGCGTGCCGAGCAGGGCGGCGAAGACAGCGGGCCGGTCGAAACGGGGCAGGCACAGCCAGTCGATCGAGCCGTCGTCACAGACGTGAGCGCTGGTCTGCATGTCGCCGATCAAGCCGTACTGCTCGATTTGGGGAAGGCGTTTCATCGTTCGGGTCTCCGTAGATCCGGGAATCCGGGGAGGGGTCGGGGCCGCTTGGCGGCCGGTATGAATTGGGGGAGGGGCGTATGCGCCGGGCCGTCGGGCTGGGGCTTTATGCGGTGCGTTCCAGTTCCCAGAGCAGTTTGTCGAGGTCCACGAGGCGGAAGGAGCTGAGTCGGCGTACCAGTTGGGGGGCGAGGACGGTGGAGAGGAGTTCGTGGTCGTAGGGGATCGGTCCCTCGGGCCGGTGCACGACCTGCACACCCTGTTCGCCGTATCCATAGCCGACACCGTTCACCCCGTACAGGGGTGCGCTCTGCGCCAGGAGCACCATCGGCCGGCGGGTCAGGTGCGGGCACAGGTCGGCGGCGGGGCGCGCGTGCCGGGCGCACACCGGCGGCTGGTTCGTCAGGATCGTCGGCTGCTCGAGGTCCACCGTGTCCGGTCCGGCGAGGAAGATGTACCCGAGCGGGGTCCGCGCGCGGTCGGTACAGACCTGGCAGCGCAGCGCCTGCATCGTCCCCCGCTGCCGCAGGGGGTGCATCATCCGCCACTGCGGCCGTCCCACCGGCACCCCAAGATTGTCAACCTTGCCGAAGGAGCAGCGGGCCCACAGCACACCGCGCAGATCACGGTCCCGGGGATCCTCATCGGCATAGCTCAGCCGGTAGCGGCCCGGCCCGAGCGCGGTCAGCAGCAGGTTGTCGGGGGCGGCCTCCTCCCCCTCCCGCTGGATGACGAAGGGGACCAGGGGCGGCTCGGTGCGCACGGTGTTCTCTCTCATACGGGGCAGGGTGGTGTGGGCGGGTGCCTGTGCCGGGAGGTGGGTCATGCCACCTCCCGCAGGCAGCGCGCGGCGACGAGCCGGTCAAGGGACTCGCCGGCTATCCAGCCCATCCGGCGCAGGTGCCCTATGGCCTGCCAGCGGTCGCCGGGGGCGTCCTCGGCGGACAGTGTGCGGGCCTGCTCGATGAGTTGCGCCGTGACGGCGTCCCGCCGGTCTTCCTCGGTGGCAACAGCGATGGTGACCATCTGGGCAAGGTGGCCGCGGAGCCGCTCGGCGATGTCCTCGGCGGCTCCCGTGGCCGGGGAGACGTCGTCCAGCGCGGCTGCGGCGTCGTCCAGGACTGCGTCACCGTCGAACGGCTGCCACTCGCGGACCTTCTCCAGGACGGCGGCGAGATCGCTCTCGGGGAGCGGTGATGTCCACTGCGACACGGAAGGGGGAAAGTGCTGTGCGGTGGCTGTCACCGGACGGCCCCGGGCAGAGGGAGAGCGCACCAGGCACATGCGCCATCCTCGCTGAAGCCCCAAGTGCCGCCCAGCTCCCTGACGAGGATGTCCACCAGGAACAGACCGCGTCCGCTCTCCGAGCTGCTTTCAGGGCTTCCCGGAGCCGGAGTCGGCGAGGGCGTCTTGTCGTCGACTTCGAGGCGCAGTACGCCTGTCGTCGGCATCCAGCCCCGCACATCGAACGCGGTGCAGCGTCCGTGCTGCACGGCGTTCGTACACAGCTCCGACATCACGATCAGGAGAGCGTCCGATTGGTCGCCGGGCAGCTGGCAGTGACAGCGGATCCACGCCCGGATGACGCGCCGTGCCACCTTCACACTCGACGGTTCCGACCGGACTGCCATCCCGAAAGAGGGGAGTGCAAGCCCCGCGACTGCGGATGGAGGGGCTGCTAACGCGCTGACGGGTTCAGCGACTCTGCGGAGCATAAGGAGGAACTCCCTGGTTCGCGATTGTGCACGCTTGGGCACTCTGAGCGAGTTGCTATGAGCGTGGCAATCAGCTCCGGACGGCTCTACCCCCAAAACGCCCTCGGTATCTGGCGCGAAGCTGACGCACTTCCTCGGCTCTTCCTCGGTCCATCCTCGGAGTCGATAAGTAGCGTCTATGTGGGGCAACTTGCCAGAGACAGCGTTCTACCGTCGGGCAGTGAAGCGCTCGGCAGAGGGATGGGAGAGACCGTGTTGTTCTTCCGGTACGCCTGTGAAGCCCGCGGTATCCGCCACCCCGATGACTTCCTGGCGAAGTATCGGGAGGCTGCCGCACGGCTGAATCTCCAGAACGTGGACGAGCCAGCCCCGAAGACCATCGAAGGGTGGCTCTACGAGGGCCGGAAGCCGCAACGGGTCTTCCGACCGGTCATCGTCGAGATGCTGGGGTACAGCATCGACACGTTATGGACGCAGACGCCCGACGGCGCCCCGCCCAAGTTCGTCCCGCTCGCGGGCGCGTCACCAACTGCCCCCTGCACCGACTCCGGTGTGGGCCTGGACGACATGAAAAGGACGGGCGCGATGGCTGTGCGACGCGCAAAGGATTTCCTCCTGGGGGCCGACCGCGAACGAGTCGGTGAGAACACGCTGGGCCTCCTCGACGACGAGGTGCAGCGGCTCGTTGCCGCGTACCCGCGCGAACCTCTCTCGGTGATTTGGGACGACCTGCTGGAGACCCAGGAACAGGTCTTCCGCCTGCTGGAAGGCGGGAGGGTCCGGCCGTCGCAGCTGCGCGACCTGAACGTCAAGGGCGCCGTGCTGTCGTTCATGGTGGCCAAGGGCTTCAACGACATGGAGGTCCCCCACCAAGCACTGACCATGACCCGTGTCGCGGCCGCCTGCGCCAGGGACGCCGAACACGCCGGACTGATCGCACTCACCGACGGCCTCAAGTCGCTCATCGCCTACTGGGCGGACAAGCCCACGGACGCCTACCACTACGCCAGCCAGGGCGCAGCGACGGCGGAGCACCTGCGCGGAACGGTCAGCCTGTGGCTTCTCGGCCTCCAGGCTCGCGCCGCTGCCGCGCTCGGAGACGAGGAGACGGTGCGCGCCGCCAACCAGCAGGCCGCCAGCCGGCGCGACCGTGTCGTCCCCGACGACCTGGACGCCCTCGGCGGGCTGTTCACCTACGCCCCGGAGAAACAGCTCTATTACACGGTGGAAGCCGAAACCCTCCTCGGCCACGGCGATGCACAACTCGCCACGCAGGCAGAACAGGCCGTGCAGGGGTTCAGCGACCCGAGTGCCCCGAACTGGGCGTTCGGAGATCTCGCAGGGTCCCAGTGCGACCTGGCGCTCGTCCGGCTCTTCGGCGGGGACCTGGACGGCGCTGCCGCAGCCATCCGGCCGGTGCTCGACCTGCCTGCCTCGCACCGCAACAACGGTATCGTCATGTCGGCGCTGCGCGTCCGGCATGCGCTGATGAGCAGCCCCGCCCGAGGGGCCGCCGTCGCGCGGGATCTGCGCGCGGAGATCGAGGCGTTGCCGGCCAGCAGGCCCGCTCTGCCCCACGGGTAGAGTCCGGGGCATGTACCCGGTAAAACGCTCCAGCGAACGCCTTGACCTGCGGGAACTCGCATCAAACGACGTGGACGCAGTGCTCGACATCTACGGCAACGCCGAAGCAACAGAACATCTGAGTTTCGATCCACGCACCCGCGACCAGGTCGAGCAGATCGTGGCTCGGTCCGTCACCGCAGCCACCGCAACGCCCCGCACCGAGTACGCCCTCGCGGTTGTCGAGCGCGAGACGGCCGAACTGATCGGGTTCGGTCGTCTGGCCATCGACCCCCACCAGCAGCGCGGAGCCACGATGGGTTTCGCGCTGCGCCCCGCTTCCTGGGGTGTGGGGTACGGCCTGGAAACGGTGAAGCTGCTTCTCGACGTCGGGTTCGACGGCTTGGGCCTTCACCGTGTCTGGGGCGCACGGTCGCCCCTCAACACGGCTTCTGCCCGGACCATGGAGGCCGCGGGCATGGTCGAAGAGGGAACGATCCGTGAGCACGTGCTGAAGGCGGGGAAGTGGCGTGACTCCGTGGTGCACGCCATTCTCGATCGGGAGTGGCACGCCGCCCGCTGAGCAACTGCGCAGCGGGCGGTCTCTGCGTCAGATGGTGCCGCCGAAGCCGCCCAAGGGCACCTTGGACAGTGGGTCGTCCTGCAGGTCGAGGTGCGGCCGGTCGTAGACGGTGTCTGCCGTGTTCGCCTCCGGCGACCAGCGGCCGCGCCGATTGCGTTCCCGCAGGGACACACCGGCGGCGATCATGTCGGTGTTGGCGCCGACCCGCAGGCTGCGCGCGCACCTTCTTCCCGGCGATGTAGGGGATTCCGGCCCGGCCGGCGAGGAGCTACACGCGCTCGTTGATCGCGCCGCCCTTCATGCACTCCCCGCGCCGGGTGGCGTGCGCCCGGTTCGCGAGGCGGCCCGTGACCGTCAGGGCCCGGAACACCGGCTGTGTCGGGCCGTCGGCGCCGAGCTCCTTGAGCACCGCGAACCAGGCCCGGGCGCGGGCGACGAGCCGGATGTCATCGCGGTCGGCGATGAACTCGGGTACGCCCTTCACCTGCCGGTCCGTCTTGGACGTCGCCGTGGTGACGAGCAGGCCCGTGGGCAGAATCTTGATGTGCTTGACCAGGAGGTCGGTCAACTCGGCGCGGCGGTGGAGGTTGCAGTGGGCCAGGGCTAGGATGAGCGCGTCGCGTTTGCCGATGTTCGTAGACTCGTCGCACTGGGCGAGGCACTTGAGCAAGTCGGCGATGGTGAGCGCGGCCGTCCGGTCGACTTCCCCGCCGGCCGCCGCCCACTCCTGCCGCCACAGCCGGATCTTCCCGCGGACGCGCGAGGGGCCGGGCCGCATGTCCTCCGGCTGCCAGTTCCAGAGGCGGCTCATGTACTGGCGGACGGTGTCCGGCTTGAACTCCCCGCCTTCCCAGGGTTTCGGCAAAGTGACGGATCGCCCGATTGGTCACGGTCTGCGTTGGATGGACCAGCCTGGACGTCCAGCAGGCACGGACTTCCAGGCCGGAGGCGGGGAAGGCCCAGTCAGTTCCGGGTGGCCCGGACGGCGGCTTTGTCGTAGTAGAGCAAGACAGCGACACCATCGGTGTACGGGTGCCCAGTGCAGCAAGGCGGGACGGTGAGGTTAGGGTGCGGACCTTACGGTGCTCAGCCGAACCGGCGGAATCGTGATCGCCCCTCAGCCTCCGGCAAGAGCTCTGCGAAGGTGGCTCTGACTTCCCGCGCGGTGTCGGCGAAGGTCTCCGGATCGGCAGCGGCGAGGCGCTGGTAGATGACCATGCTCTCCGAGAGAGTGTTCAGGACTTCCGACATGTCGTCATGCATGTTGTATTTCGACAAGCTCAAGGCGTACAGGGCTTGGGCGAGGCGCGGCAGGTGGGCAGCCGGGTCCGCTCCGGCCAGGCGTCTGCGGATGTCGACGGCTTCCTCGACGGCAAACCGGGCCTCCAGTTCCCGGTTGCACCCGGAGAACATCATGCCTTGCTCGAACAGGGCATGTGCGAGTCCCGCTTCGTGCGCCGCAGGATCGGCCGCGACCAGCCGACGACATACGGCCACCGTCTCCGTGGTAATCGGCAGGGCCTCGGCGTAACGTTCCTCGGACTGCAGCAGGGTGGTGAGGCGGCCCAACACTGTCGCCAGGCTCTCATCATTGGCCGCAGGGTTCCCGGCGGCGAGCTTGCGGTAGATCCCGGCCGATTCCTCAGTGGCCGCGTATGCCTCGGCCTGGTGTCCCGCAGCTACTTTGCAGGTTCCCAGGTTAAAAAGAGCCATGGCGAGCCCTTGCTCGTGGGCAAGGCTCCACTTGAGGACGAGCTGACGCCATAGGGCCACGGAGTCCTCGGCGGCGGCGAGGGCGTCGGCGAGCCGATCGGCCTTGAGCAGGTGGGTGCCGTAGTTGTTCAGTGCCATGGCGAGGTCGAAGGTGTGGGCTGCCGGATTGACCTCTACGCTCTTTCGGAACCCGATCACGGCTTTCTCGGTCGCAGCAAGGGCCTCCTCCGTACGTCCCTGATCTGCCAGACGCGCGCCGAGGTTGAGCTGAGCGGTGGCGTCCTCACTCACATAGAAGCGGACGCCGCCGGCGCCCAGGCGGTCCCTGATGGCGGCGGACTCCTCTGCAGCGGCAAGGGCTTCGGCCCCCCTGCCCACTTCGGACAGCCGTGTGGCGAGGTCGCCCAGAGCGTGTGCCAGACGCTGCTCGTCGTGGGAGGTAGCATGGTCGCCGTCGGTCAGCCGGCGGTTCAGTGCGACGGCCTCTTCGGTCGTCTCCAGCGCCTCCTCTCGCTGGCCGAGCTCTGCGAGGTAGGCGCCGTACCAGTTCAGTGAGGAAGCCAGGAGGGGCGCGTTGAAGAACGGTTCCTCATCGGCGAGTTGGCGCCAGATCTCTACGCCGTTACGGGCCATGTCGGCGGCCCGCTCGTAGAAGCCGGCGCGGTACAGCCGTTCGGCGAGCTCAGTTCGGTACATGGCGTGCAGGCGGAGGTTGTCGGTGCGTTCGATGCGCGGCCCGATGACGCGGTGCGTGATGGCGGCTATGCCTGCGGCGAGGTCTGCGTGCGGTCCGTTGGGCAGCAGGGTTTCAATGGCCTCCAGAGCGTCGGTGTCGGCACTCTCCTGCATGGCGAGTGCGAGCAGAGCGGCGTTGCCGGCCTGGACGGCCAGCTGGGGGTGTTGCTTCAGCAGCGGATAGAGGTAGTCGGATCCGACGTGCGGCCATCGTTCCGCTGCCGCCGTCAGGGTGGGGATGGCGCGGGAGAGGTAGGGCGGAGCGGCGGCCTCGCCCACCGTGGGCACGTTCCCGGTGAGGTCCCAAGTCCTTGCCGCGTGCGCGGCCTCTGCGGTTTGTGCGGTTTCTGCGGTGAGTACGGTCTCTGCGGTGGCCGGGGCCCAGGGGGCGGCCGGGTAGTCAGCGGTGTGCCCGGGCAGGGTCAGGGCGAGGAAGTCCTCGGCGAGGCGGTCGGGGTAGAGCGGTTCCAGGACGGTGGGGATCGTGGGGTTGGCGGGTGGGTAGCAGACGCCGTGATCGGCAAGGATCTGCGGCGCATCGTGCGCTAGGCCGAGGTCGCGCAGCATCGCCGCGCCGGTCGGTGCGGGGACGGCGCCCGTCAGGGCGGCGGCGAACACCACCTGGTTCATCACCTGCGGTGAGGTCCGGTAGGTACGCTCCGCCGGGTTCAGCTCATGGGTGCCGTCACCGTGCAGGCGGGCCCAGTGCAGGTGTTCACGGTCGAGGAGGTAGATGGTGAGGCCCGCCATGTCCGACGGCGGGCGGCTGCCGGCGGCTCGCGCGTCGACGGCGACCAGGGCAGCCATGTGGACGGCGAGGGTCAGCCCGAAGTCCTCGTGGTCTAGGGGCGCGGGTGGCGGGATGTCGCTGGGGTCGGCGATCCCGTAGAAGGTCGCGAAGCTGCTCCGCGCCGCGTCGTACATCTCGGCGCGTTGCTCGGAGCCGCCGGAGGAGAGCGGTGCGAGTTGGTGGGTAGAGGTGCTCGCCTCGTGATTGGCCAGGGTGGCGCGCACGGCGGGCCATGTGTCGCCGGTGCGGGCGAGGAGCAGGATGCGTGCCGGCATGCCGGGCTGGTGGAGCAAGGCGTTGCTGAACAGCCAGGTCAGATGGGCTAGCGGCCAGCGGTCGGCGTAGTCGACGATGAGGAGCACGCCGCGGGCGTGGCGCAGTCGCAGGTCCTGGCTCCCCGGTGGCGGGTGGACGGTGCCAGGTCCGTGGGTCGCCGTGATGACGGTCCAACCCTGGTCGGCGGACCGGGCAGCGAATTCCGCGGCAAGCCGGGTCTTGCCCTGCCCGCCGGGCCCGTACAGCCATCGCGCTGCCAGGCGCGGACGGCTGTCGCGCCACTGGTGCAGCTGGGCCAGGTCTTCCTCGCGGCCGGTGAAGTCCGCCACCCCGTAGCGTGCGTTGAGCATGCGGCTGGGTGACTCCAGCAACCAGTTCGGCTCCGGTGTTCGGGGCACGCGCCAAAGCTCCAGCAGGTAGAGAGGGGTGCCGTCCCCGAAGACGTGGATGTCCGCGCCGATCGCGCCGTAGCCGAAGCCGGATTCGACGTGGACGACCTGCCTCGAACCCGGAGGCACAGGGCCGCTCCCGTCCGCTTCAGTCACTGTTCCCATCCCGAGCGGGCATCGGCTGGGGTACGGCGGGTGTGTGGTGCACGGTGATACCGCCGCCCTGGGCGCCGAAGGCCATGCCATGGTCCTTGGCGGAAACGTTCTGGATCCAGCTCGTCTTTCCCTCGCTGGGCAGCTGAGCATTCACGGACGCCACCAGGGCCTCGATCTCCGCTTCGGCCTCTGGGTGCTCGCGAAGCAGGGCGACCAACTGAAGCCGCCAGCCACCCACGAGGTCCCTGCGGGCGGAGTCGGGGTCCGGCTCCTGCCGCACCAGCACCGCTTCCCGGTCCAACCGAGCTTCGAGAGCACGCTGGTCTTCCGGTTCGGAGCGACGGAACAACCGGATCGTCCCAGCACGGGCGGCGGCCCAGGCACTGGTGGCCATGGCACTCATGATGGTCGTCGCGCCAGTCATCGCAAGCGTCGTCAGCGATTCGTCCATGCGTCGTCTCCGTGTGGCATGTGGGTGAGCGGCAACCAGCAGGCTGGTCAGCACAGCGGTACGGCAGGAGGGCTCGAACCTGCCGTCCTACCGTCCAGCCTTGGCCACCATCATGCAGACCAGCCCATGAGAATGCGGCCCGAATCACAAAGATCCCCGCACGTGGGAGGGTGGCTCGAAGCGACTTCTGTCGACGGGAGTTGAGGTCAAATCTGTTGGAGCGATGCCGGGCGCATCATCCGCCCCGCCTGCCCCAGACCATCCAGAACCCGGTCCTCGCCGAGGAGGTCCCGTCCACGGTGAGCCCCGGGGCTATCTGCGACAACGACGCGCTCAACCGCGACCCAGAGCTCCGGAAACGACGTAAATTATCCGGTTTGTGATCACGTGAGGCCGAGGAGTGCGAGGGGGCGGCGGGGGTCGCGGGCGTTGTGGCGGAGGCTGGCCGCGATGTTCTTCGATCCGGCTGCCCGGAGGGCTCCGATGGCGAGGTTGCGCCAGGTGGCCATCGTGCGGGGTGCGTTGCCGGTCCGCAGTTGCGAGGCGTCCTCGACGAAGGTGGTGTCGCGGACGTGGTGCAGCGCCTCGATCGTCCAGTGGTCCCGGACGAGTCGGGCGAGCTGGGCCGGGGTGGCCTGCTCGGCGGTGAGGCTGGTGACGGCGTAGACGGTCTTGACGGTGGTCTTTCCGGTCTTGCAGTCGGTGCGGCGACGCTTGATCTGGACGGCCTGGTGGGCTCCAGGGAAAAGGAGGTTGTTCACGGTGGCGACCTTGATGCGGCGGATCTCCGAGCGTCCGTGACCGGCGTTCTTGGTGCGGCCCTGGAGCGGGATGTCCTTCCAGGGAAGGGACTTGAGCTGTCGGCGGAGCTTCTTCTGGTTGCTCTTGGCGATCACGATGTAGTGGGCACCACGGCCCATGAGGTAGTCGGCGTGCTCACGCTGAGTGTGCATGGCGTCGCTGGTGACCACGGTGCCAGCCAGGTCGGCGACGGTGTCCAGCAGCGGCTGGAAGCAGGTGATCTCGTTGGTCTTCTCGCCGACGTCCAGCTGGGCAAGAACCAAGCCGGTGGCGTGCTCCAGTGCGGCGAGCAGATGGATCTTGCGGCCCTTTGCCTTGGCCGCGCCTCGAAGACTCTTGCCGTCCACGGCCAGGCCGCGCAGCCCGGCGGCCCCGGTCGTCTTGGGCCGGCGGTCCGCGAGCCAGCTCCCGACCGCCCGGTCCAGGGCGTCGCCGTCGAGGCGGGCCAGGAGCCTTCGGACCGTGGTCTCGGCGGGCAGAGCCCGCCTGGGCAGAAGCGGATCGGGGTGAGCACCGACCTGTTCGAGCACGTGCGCTGGGGCGTCGGCGATCCACTCACCGACCGCCAGTAACGAGGTCGCTCCTGCCAGCACCGCGCACGCGGTCAGTGCGAGCACGACGGCCAGGCGGTGGCGCACCCCACGTGGATCACGCGGGTCGGGCACCTCGGCCAGCCGCTCCAGCAGGCCCAGAACCTCCTCGGGTCCGACCCGCGAACTCTCACGCAGTTGGTCAAAGGCAGGCGGGATCAGTGATGATGCGTCGGCAGGCACGGTCTTCCACTCGGATCACGGGGCGTAGAGAACTCCATGATCTTGGAAGCCGTGTCTGTCACGTTCCGCGGACGCTGATAGGAGCAGATCGCCACGAACAGGGCGTCACGCGACTACGCCGAAGCCCTGGGTGATCAGGCGCCGGATCTCGGCGAGGCTGAGGGGGATGAGCGGAGAGGATCCGTTTCTGCCTTCCCGGTATCGAGGCCTGCCCCGACTCCGGTAGGCCATCGGCACTCAACACTCAGGGCCAACCGATAAGTTGACGTAGCCTCAGGAATGATCGAGACGTACCTTGAGAAGCCAACTAGTGACCAGCGATCGGTTGTTCCCGATCCGTTGGATGTGAGAAACGGGGAGGAACTCTTTGTTCCGCCGATTAATCGCCGTAGTGGTGATGATGGCCGGGCTGGCAGCGGCACTTGTCGTTCCGGCCTCCGCCACCGATTTCCCTGCGGCCACCACGCCCTTGGTCTCCTGGAACATGCAGGGGGCCAACAACGGCGCACCGACGGGCAGCAAGTGGACCAACACGGTCAGGCAGTTCGCGTTGCAGGTGCCGATCGTGATGGTTCAGGAGGCCGGCCCGGTGCCTCCTCCGGGCAGCACCGCACAGCCCAGCGAGACCTTCACCACGGTCGACAGCCAGGGCAACACGCATCAGCACACCGTGCTGCACCACACCTGGGTCGTCGACTCCAGTTGGCGCAATCCCATCCCGACCCGTGAGGTCTACTTCCTGCAGACCGACGACGACGCGACCAACCCGCGCCGGATCGGCGGCCGGGTCAACATCGCGCTCGTCCTGAGCGAGGCGCCTGACGAGCTGATAGTCGTCGGCAACCCGGTCGACGCCGGCCGGAACGCGCTCGGGGCGCGGTTCGGCAACGAGTGGTACTTCACCTTCCATGGCCTGTCCGGCAGTGGCGGTGACTCCGGGCCGATGCTGGACGCCATCGACGACCGGCTCGAGGCCCTCGGAAACCAGCGTGGCGTCACCTACCACGCGACGATCGGTGGCGACTTCAACGTCGACCCGCAGGACCTCGCCAACCGGACGAACTTCCCGCCGACCATGCGGATCCACAGCTCGGGTCAGGCGACCCACCAGAGCGGTGGTGAGCTGGATTACTTCGTCACCACCCACCTGAATCTCGATACCGCGGTCGATGTCCGCTCCGAGGGCGGCTCCGACCACCAGCCGGTCCAGTTCGGCCGGCTCAACGCGGCCGGGCCCACTCCGTCTCCCGCCGCCAGCCCGGAGATCGACGAGCTCCGGGTGATGCCGGTCGGTGACGGGATCACGGTCGGTGCGAACAGCACCGACGAGACCGGCTACCGGGACGGACTGAGCACCCAGGCGAAGGGCATAACCATCGCTGCGTTGTTCGGTGGCGCGCTCAGTCTCATCTTCAAGCGCACGGATTTCGTCGGTGAGCAGAAGAACGGCAAGCGCGGCGACCCCGACCACATGGGGTTCGCGGGCAAGGGCATCGACGACATCAAGGCCCAGACGATCCCCGCGCTGACAACACTGCGGCCGAACATGATGACCCTGATCGCGGGCACGGCCGACCTGACCGGCGGTGCCGACGGCGCCGCGACGGCCGGGAAGATGCGGGGCTTCCTGGACGAGATCTACCGGACCTCGCCGACGACGACCGTCCTGCTCGGCACCCTGCCGCCGTCGACGAACCCGACGTACCAGGCCCGGATCGACGCCTACAACAGCGCGCTCCGCACGATGGCCTACGCCAAGATCCAGGGCGGCGCACGGCTGGTGCTGGTCGACATGGGCGCGGTGACCACGCAGGACATCACCAACGAGATCTACCCGACCGACGCCGGCTACAAGAAGATCGCGGACGCCTTCGCCGCAGGCACTCGGATCGCGCTCCTGCAGCGCATGATCAGCGGCCGCTCGTACGTCTGGAAGCCGATCGGCAAGATCCGGGACGCCGCCGCGACCGGCTCGAAGATCGCCTTCCCCGACCTGAACGGCGACGGCAAGGCCGACTACGCGGTGGTCGGTACGGACGGCAAGGTCACCGGCTGGCGCAACGACGACCCGACCAAGGAAGCGGTCTCACTGGGCGACATCAGCCCGGCCGACCGCGGGAACGACCCGGATGAGGTCTACTTCGCCGACCTGGACGGTGACGGCAAGGACGACTACATCCGGATCCTGCCGCCGGCCGACTCGCCGACCGGCATCGTCGCGATGCGGATGTCGCGCAACACCAGCAGCGGCAACAGCATCAGTTGGGGCACCGCGACGATCGTCGCGAACAATCTCGGCTACCCGCCGCAGATGTACTTCACCGACCTCGACGGTGACCACCGCGACGACCTGATCACGGTGGACCGGATGAGCTTCCCGACCGCCTGGCAGAACAAGGGCAAGGAAATGCCGACTCCGGGCGGCTGGAGCAAGATCTCGGGCTTCGCCACTCCGGGTGAGTCGCCCGCCGCGCAGGTCGCCTTCGCCGACATCACCGGTGACGGCAAGGCCGACACGGTCCGGGTCGAGTTCACCACCGGTGACGTCCGGGCCTGGGAGAACACCGGCTCGCCGTGGAGCGTCACCTCCGGCTGGAAGTCGCTGGGCGTGATCCGCGCCGGCGACCCGTTCCAGGGCACCACCGGGACCTTCGCCGACCTCAACGGCGACGGGATCGAGGACTTCACCCTGACCCGCTCCGGTACGACGGCGAAGATCGCCGTCAAGGCGGCCGTGGCGAGTGGTGCCGGTGACATCGAGGGCTGGCTGGTGCCGAGCTACGGCGACGGCAGCCGCACCGACGGCGGTGCCGGTGATCTCGGTGTCAACGGCGGTGTCGGCGACCCTATGGAGTCGCACCCCGGTGGCGACGACGGCGGTACGCGGCCGGCCGCGACCGGCGACTGCCGACCGGAGGGGCTCGCCACCACGCCGGGTGTGGCGACACCGTACTGCAAGGTCTATCAGAGCGACGGCCGCGAATGGCTCGGTGAGGGCCGGGGACGCCGGGTCGTGGGCTACTTCAACGGTGGCCGCACGGGCGCCGACGGCACACCGCACTACCTGGTGAAGAACATCCCGTGGTCGAAGGTGACCCACCTCAACTACGCGTTCGCGTCGGTGGAGAACAACAAGATCAAGGTCGACTCGAACGCCACCCAGAAGGAGTGGCCCGGCGAGGTCGGCGCCGAGATGGATCCCTCGCTGCCCTACAAGGGGCACTTCAACCTGCTGACGAAGTACAAGCGCCTGCACCCGCGGGTGAAGACGCTGATCTCGGTCGGTGGCTGGGCCGGTTCCGGTGGCTTCTACACGATGACCACTAACGCCGACGGCTCGGTCAACCAGGGCGGGATCGACACCTTCGCGAGCTCGGTCGTGGACTTCCTGCGGACCTACGGGTTCGACGGTGTCGACATCGACTTCGAGTACCCCACGGTCCTCGAGGACACCGGCAATCCGGCCGACTGGGCGGTGGCGAACCCGCGTCGCAAGGGCCTGCCCACGACGTACGCCGCGTTGATGAAGACGCTGCGGGACTCGCTGAACCGGGCTTCGGCCGCGGACAACAAGTATTACCTGCTCACCTCGGCGTCGTCGGCCTCCGGCTACCTGGCCCGCGGGATGGCAAACCAGACCGCGCTGGACTACCAGGACTTCACCAACCTCATGGCCTACGACTACCACGGCACCTGGAACGACGTCGTGGGTCCGAACGCGGCGCTGTTCGACGACGGCAAGGACCCGGAACTGGCCGATCAGTACGCCACTCCGGAGTACGGGAAGATCGGGTACTTCAACACCGACTGGGCGATGAAGTACATGCGCGGCGCGATGCAGGCCGGGCGCGTCAACATCGGTGTGCCCTACTACACGCGCGGCTGGCAGAACGTTACCGGCGGCACCAACGGCCTGTGGGGCACGTCGCAGAAGTCGAGCGGCTGCGAGCCGGGTACGGGCATCAAACGGCCGTGCGGTGACGGTGCCTTGGGCATCGACAACATCTGGCACGACGAGACCAACAACGGCAGCGAGCTCGGCTCCGGGACGAACCCGCTGTGGCACGCCAAGAACCTGGAGAAGAACATCACCCCGGTCTACGCCCCCAGCGTCGGGCTGAAGCCGCACACCGACGTCACCGACCGGCGCACGGGCCACTACACCCGGTACTGGGACGACACCACCAAGACGTCGTGGCTGTGGAACGCCGAGAAGAAGGTGTTCCTTTCGACCGAGGACGAGCAGGGCATCGACGCGGTCACCGATCTGGTCAAGTCGACCGGTGCGGGCGGCGTGATGATGTGGGAACTCGGCGGCGACTACGCCTGCCCGGCCGACGTCCAGCCGGACACCCCGTGCGGGATGGGGTACACGCTGACCACCCGGCTGAACCAGAAGCTGGGCAATATCGGCGCCTACGACAACAGTCTGCGCACCGGCAGCAGCGGTGCCGCGCCGACAGTGACGGCCAACGTGAGCGTCGAGTTGGTCAACTACCCGACTTCGACGGCGAACCTGTGGCCGTTGCAGCCGACCGTCCGGATCACCAACAACACCGGGCGCACGCTCGGCGGTGGCAAGGACACGAAGCTGTCGTTCGACATCCCGGCCTCGACGTCATGGCTGGTCAAGGACGGCAACTGGCAAACCGATGCCCAAGGCGGCCAGTGGAAGCTGACACCCGGTACGACGCTCCACCGGATCAGTACGACGCTGGACTACTGCCAGATCATCCCGGCCGGGAAGTCGCTCGACTTGCCGATCATCTACTACCTCCCGATCACCGGTCCGGTGAACACGAGTCTGTCGATCGGCGGTACGGCGTACGCGCCGGTGACCGACAACCTCAAGGGACTCGGTACGGCGACCCCGCCGGCCGGTGGCTGCAGTGCCGGGAACTGGGACGCGACCAAGATCTACTCCCCGGCCAGCCAGCCGATCGAGCAGACCACGGTCAAGTACAACGGCAAGGTCTGGAAGGCCAAGTGGGAGACGCAGGGCAGTGCCCCGGGCACCGGGGCCGACGCCGACCACGAACCCTGGAAGCTGATCGGCAGCGCCAGCTGACCGTTCTCAGCCACCCGGCCTGACACTCCACGTCCTGACCAAATAACCGGAGAGTGCTTCTGACCTGCAACGATGGGACATGTCCAGGGTCCTGTTGGCTGCACGGAAAGAAGCACTCTCCAGGTGAGCAAGCGTGTCGGGTTGTACCCGCGTGCTCGTGTCGAGGGCGGTGGCAGTGGGTTGGTCTCGCAGGCCGGGGCGGTGCTGATGGTCGAGACGGTCCGCAAGGTGGGCCTGGACACCGCGATATCGGCGGCGCCGACGCCGTGGCGCAAGCCGCTGACGGTGCACGACCCGGGCACGGTCCTGCCGGATATCGCGCTCGCGACGGCTCTGGGGGACTGCCTGGCCGATGTCGCCATGCTGCGGGCCCGAGCGCGGCAGGATGCCGGC
>NZ_MSGP01000151.1:0-174 GCF_002078235.1 Streptomyces viridosporus | reverse complement strand
CGGCGAGCCGTTGCGCCTGGTCGGTGGGAAGGGCGAGGCCGTGCTGAGTAAGGAAGGCATCGAATGCGCGAGCGAGGGAGCCCATCGAACGGCCGGGGCGGCGGGCACGGTCCAGGAAGGCTTGGGGGTGGTTGGGGTGTTCGTCGTTCAGCGGCCTGCCCAGCGTGCTGATCA
>NZ_MSGP01000150.1:11220-11703 GCF_002078235.1 Streptomyces viridosporus | reverse complement strand
GCCGGGTCAGCCCCGCGGGGCCAGCGCCTCCCAGCGCACCGTGACCTCCCCCTGCCGCCACCGCGCCGGCCCGTCCGTCACCGGCCAGTGGGCCGCGAGGTCCCGTACCGTCCGGATCCAGCGCTGCCGGGCGCCGTACGAGGCGTAGGGCGCGGCGGCGGCCCAGGCGCGGTCGAAGTCGCGCAGGAAGGCGTGCACCGGCTCGCCGGGGACGTTGCGGTGGATGAGCGCCTTCGGCAGGCGTTCCGCCAGGTCCGAGGGGCGCTGCAGCGAGCCCAGCCGGGTCGCGAAGGTGACCGTGCGCGGCCCCTCCGGGCCGAGGGCGACCCACACGTGCCGGCGTCCGATCTCGTCGCAGGTCCCCTCGACCAGCAGCCCGCCGCGCGAGCCCGTCGCCGGGTCGGCCGGCGCCAGCCGCGCGCACAGCCGCCGCCACACGGCGGCGACCTCCGTCTCGTCGTACTGGCGCAGCACGTTCGCCGC
>NZ_MSGP01000150.1:0-11176 GCF_002078235.1 Streptomyces viridosporus | reverse complement strand
GACGCCCACCACGCGTGCGCGGGGTGCCGCGGTGCGCAGGCGGTGCAGCAGCTCGACCGCCGTCCAGGGGGCCGCGCCGTAGCCGAGGTCGACGGCGACGGGATCGGCCGCGCGGCGCAGTTCCGCGCCGTGCACGGCCGCGATCCAGCGGTCCATGCGGCGCAGCCGGTTGGGGTTGGTCGTCCCGCGCGTCACCGTGCCCACGACGGTGCTCCCCCCGCCCGGGGGAAGCCGAGGGTGGGGGAGGGAGGCGGTGCGGGTCGTCATGAGTACGAGGGTATGCGGGTGCCCGGAGCGGTCCGGGCACCCCGTCGGGGACGCCGCACCGCACGGGCCGCCGCGGACGCCACCACCACGCACCCCGCCGCGGAGCAACGACCACGCGCCCCGCCGCGGACGCCGCCACCACGCGCCCCGCTCTCGAACGGTTGAGCGATGGCCGGTAATGATTCGGCAAAGAACCGGTCCGCCGGGGGCGTCAGGAAATGGGAACAGAGCCTTCCGGCGTTGTCCCCCCACGGGGCCGCCGGGCCCACCGACCGTCATGCCCGCAGCGAGGAGGAACGCCACGTGAGCCAGTACATCGCGAGGCTCGGGCGGCGCCCCCCGGGGGCATCTCCGCGGCTGCGACTGCACCGCAGACAGCCCCGCCGCGTGGCGATGCTCTCCGTGCACACCTCCCCGCTCCACCAACCGGGCACCGGCGACGCCGGCGGCATGAACGTCTACATCGTGGAACTCGCGCAGCGCCTCGCCGCGATCGACATCGAGGTGGAGATCTTCACCCGCGCGACCGCCGCCGCCCTCCCGCCCACCGTCGAGCTGGCCCCCGGCGTCCTCGTCCGGCACGTCGACGCCGGCCCCTACGAGGGGCTCGCCAAAGAGGACCTGCCCGCCCAGCTGTGCGCCTTCACCCACGGCGTGATGCAGGCGTGGGCCGGCCACCGCCCCGGTCACTACGACCTGGTCCACTCCCACTACTGGCTCTCCGGCCACGTCGGCTGGCTCGCCGCCCAGCGCTGGGGCGTCCCCCTGGTGCACGCCATGCACACCATGGCCAAGGTCAAGAACGCCAACCTGGCCGCCGGCGACACGCCCGAGCCCGCCGCCCGCGTCATCGGCGAGACCCAGATCGTCGACGCCGCCGACCGGCTGATCGCCAACACCACCGAGGAGGCGGACGAACTCGTCCGGCACTACGCCGCCGACCCCGGCAAGGTCGCCGTCGTGCACCCCGGCGTGAACCTGACCCGTTTCCGCCCCGCCGACGGACGCGCCGCCGCCCGCGCCCGCCTGGGCCTGCCGCAGGACGCGCTGATCCCGCTCTTCGCCGGCCGCATCCAGCCGCTCAAAGCGCCGGACGTGCTGCTGCGCGCGGTCGCCGTCCTGCTCGACGAGCGCCCCGAACTGCGCACGCGGATCTGCGTCCCCGTGGTCGGCGGCCCCAGCGGCAGCGGCCTCGCCAAGCCCGAGGGCCTGCAGAAGCTCGCCGCGCGCCTCGGCATCGCGGACGTCGTACGGTTCCGCCCGCCGGTCGGGCAGGAACAGCTCGCGGACTGGTTCCGCGCGGCGTCCGTCCTCGTCATGCCGTCCTACAGCGAGTCGTTCGGCCTGGTCGCCATAGAGGCGCAGGCGGCCGGCACCCCGGTGCTCGCCGCCGCGGTCGGCGGCCTCCCGGTGGCCGTGCGGGACGGGCACACCGGCTTCCTGGTCCAGGGCCACGACCCCGCCGCCTACGCGCGCGTGCTGCGCGACTTCGCCGACCACCCGCACCTCGCCGACCGGATGGGCGAGGCCGCCGCCCGGCACGCCCAGTTCTTCGGCTGGGACACCGCGGCCGCCGCCACGGCCGACGTCTACACGGCCGCGACGCAGGCGCACCGCCGTCACGTACGCTCCCACCATGGCTGACACGGCGGCGGAAGCAGAGCAGCGGGCGGCACGGACCGTCGAGGACGTACTGAAGGACGCCGAACTCGACTGGGAGAGCCCCGCGTCCGGCACCTACGTCGTGAAGCTCCCCGGCACCCGGAAGCTGTCCACGACGGTCTCCCTGATCGTCGGCCGGCACACGCTCTCCCTCAACGCCTTCGTCATCCGCCACCCCGACGAGAACGAGGCCGCCGTCCACCGCTGGCTGCTGGAGCGCAACCTCAAGCTCTTCGGCGTGAGTTACGCCGTCGACCCGCTCGGCGACATCTACGTCACCGGCCGCCTCCCGCTGTCCGCCGCCACCCCGGACGAACTCGACCGCCTCCTCGGCCAGGTCCTGGAGGCCGCCGACGGCAGCTTCAACACGCTCCTGGAACTCGGCTTCGCCTCCGCGATCCGCAAGGAGTACGCCTGGCGGGTGTCGCGCGGCGAGTCGACCCGCAACCTGGACGCGTTCACCCACCTGCTGCGGCGCCCCTCCTCGGACGCCGCCCCGGACGCATCCTCGGACGCCGCCCCGGACGAGTAGCCGCCGCGGGGCTACCGGCCCTCCGCGCGGTAACGGCCCGGCGTGACCCCGACCAGCTTCCGGAAGTGGCGGGTGAGGTGGGCCTGGTCGTAGAACCCGGTGGCGACCGCGACCCCGCTCGGCGACCGCCCCTCCAGGAGCAGCCGCCGGGCACGGCCCACCCGGCGGGACGTCAGGTACTGGTGCGGCGCGATGCCGTAGGCGCCGCTGAACGCCCGGACCAGGTGCGCGGGATGGGCGGACAGCAGCGCGGCGGCCTCCCGCAGCCCGATCCCCTCCACGACCCGCTCGTCGAGCAGCTCGCGCAGCCGCCGGGCGAGGACGGGGTCCCGCCGGAGCGTCCCCGCGGCGGCGTCCCGGGACCGCAGGTGCGCGCGCAGCCGCTCCCCGACGAGCGTCAGCCGGCTCTCGGCCTCCAGCTCGTCGCCGGGCCGCACGAGCGCGGCGTGCACCTGTCCGACCCGCCGCCGCAGCAGGGGGTCGCGCAGGTCGGGCCGGTCGACGGCGGCCCCGATGAGATCGTCCCCGAGGTGGGTGCCGTCGAGGTAGAGCACCCGCTTGCGGAAGCCGTCGGAGGTGGCGGGGGAGCCGTTGTGGGGGACGTGCGGCGGCAGCACGGACACGGTGTCGTGCGGGGTGCCGTGCTCGTGCCGGTCGAGGTCGTACCGCACGGCGCCGTCGTCGACGATCAGCAGCGTCCAGGCGTCGTGGACGTGCATCGGGTAGGCGTACTCGGTGAAGCGGGCGTGGAAGACCTCGACGACACCCGGGAGACCGGGCCGCCAGGCGGAGACGTTCCGCCCGGAGCCGGAACGCTCTGCGGCCATGCAAACAACGTACAAGACACCTGCGCGCCCCGATCGGCAGTCTCGGGGCATGAGCACACGCTTCGACACGAAGATCGCCGTCCTGCTGCGCGAGGACCTGGAGACCTGGCAGCGCCTCAACGTCACCGCCTTCCTGGTCAGCGGCCTGGGCACCCGCCTCCCCGAGGTGATCGGGGAACCGTACGAGGACGCGGACCGGGTGCCCTACCTGCCGATGTTCCGCCAGCCGGTGCTGGTCTTCGAGGGCGCCAAGGAGACCCTGAAGGCGGCGCACACCCGCACCCTCTCCCGCGCCCTGCCGTGCGCGGTCTTCACCGGCGACCTGTTCGCCACGGGCCACGACGAGGCCAACCGCGCGGCGGTCCGGGCCGTGGGCACAGCGGACCTGGACCTGGTCGGCCTGGCGGTGTACGGCCCGAGGAACGTGGTGGACAAGATCCTCAAGGGGGCGCGGATGCATCCGTGAGACGGTGGGCGCATGCCGCTCCCACCGCCCCGCCCGCTCCTCTTCCTGGACGTGGACGGCCCGCTGATCCCCTTCGGGGAGGCCGCGCGGGAGTCGCTCACGCGCGGGGGAAACCCCCTGCTGGGCCGTCTCGACCCCGCGGTGGGCCCGCGCCTGCTCGCCCTGCCCTGCGACCTGGTGTGGGCGACGACCTGGTGGCACGGGGCGAACGACACGATCGCCCCGCGCCTCGGCCTGCCGAGGCTGCCGGTGGTGAGCCGGCCGGAGGACGACGCGCCCGCCCCGCGCGGCCTCCACTGGAAGACGCGCCCCTTGTCGGAGTGGGCCGGGCACCGCCCGTTCGTCTGGCTGGACGACGAGATCGGCCCGGTGGACCGGCTGTGGATCGAGGCGGCCCACCCGGCGCCGGCCCTGTTGCTCCGGGTGGATCCGGCGAAGGGGCTGACGGAGGAGGACTTCACGGCGACGGAGGAGTGGCTGCGCGCCCGTTCACCCCGGTGACGAGTCGGCGCGGGCCGGACGCGGGTCGCCCTGGAACACCTGCGCGAGGTGCCAGGCGCGGTGCGGCGCCGCGACGGGGGCGGCCCCCGGCTGCGGGCCGACGAGGGGCCGCCCGGAGAGCTCGGTGACCTGCGCGCGGGCCGCGGCGCCGTGCCCGACGAAGCGCTGCGAGACCAGGATGCGGTGGCTCTCGCCGACCCCGAGGACGCCCTTGTCGAAGAGCTTGTGGTGCAACGAGCACAGGCACAGCCCGTTGTCGACGTCGTCCGGGCCGTCGAACGCCCACCAGCGCACGTGCGCCGCCTCCAGCCCGACGGACACGCTCCCGATCCGGCCGTCGTAGCCGCAGAAGGCGCACCGGTGCTCGTACGCGGTCAGCACCTTCTCCCGCATCCGGCGGTCCCGCTGCTGCCTGCGGGAGGACGGGAACGGCTCGGCCTCCGCCGGCTCCGGCCCCAGCCCGACGGCTTCGCACAGGTCGGAGTGGAGCGAGGGCGGGAAGTTCGCGTCGAGCAGCGCCCGCACCATGCGCCCGAGCAGGGCCGGCTCCCTCCTCAGCGCCGTCCGCAACTCCGGCGCGAGCCGCCCGGTGGCGTTCGTCGCCCGCAGCTCCCGCACGCCGGTCCCCGGACTGCCGGACCCCCGGTCGGTGCGCACCTCCCACACCCCGTCACCGACCAGGTGGTGGAACGGGTAGGCGGGCGTGGTCGGACGGGGCGGACCGTACTCGGCCAGCAGCCGCTTCAGGTCCTCCTCGACCGCGCTGTAGACCAGCTCCCCCTCGGCGTCCCTCCGGAACCGGCCGAGGGCGTACAGCAGCAGCAACGGCTTGTGCGGGGCCCGGACCCCGCTCCTGCTCCACTGCCTCAACTCCGTCGCGCGCTCGACCCAGTTCATGACCGGTGAGCGTAACGGTGGCCCGGCGGGCGGCCGGATCGTATGTTGATCACGCGCGGTGCCCGAGTGCTCCGGCCGACGGGCCAACGGGCCGGCGGATCGGCGGGTCGGCGGGCCGGTGGGGCGACGGGCCGCTCACAGCGGTCACGAGGCGGCCGCGAAGAAAAAATGAAAAAAGGTCGTGGTCGGATGTCGAGGACCTGTTCCCGGCTCCGACTGAAGGGTGACAGCGCGCCGACGGGGCGTGCGGGACGGGGAGGACACCCGAGATGAAGTACGTCGCGATGATCTACGGCAACCAGGCCAAGTGGGACTCCTTCCCCGCGGAGGCGTGGCCGGAAGCGATCGCCAAGCAGGAGGCGTTCAATCGGAAGTACCGGGAGAGCGGCGAGCTGCTGGGGGCCTACGGCCTCGCCGATGCCGCCGCCGCCCAGCTGGTGCGCCGCGAGGACGGTGCCCCGGCGGTCACCGACGGCCCGTACCTGGAGACCAAGGAGTACATCGCCAGCTTCTACCTGCTGGACTGCGAGAGCCTGGAGCGGGCGCAGCAGATCGCCGCGGACATGCCGTTCGCCGATGTTGAGCCGGTGGAGCTGTGGCCGGTGCTCCACGAGTCCGCGGGAGACCTGTGAGCACCGTACGGCGTGAGATCGAGGACCTGCTGCGCGAGCTGGCGCCGCAGGTCCTCGGTACGCTCGTCCGCCGCCACGGCGCCTTCGACCTGAGCGAGGACGCCGTACAGGAGGCGCTGCTGGCGGCGGCCGTGCAGTGGCCCGACACCGGCGTCCCGGACAGTCCGCGCGGCTGGCTGGTCACCGTCGCCTCCCGCAGGCTGGCCGACCGGGTGCGCGGCGAGGCGGCGCGCCGCCGCCGTGAGGAAGCCCTGGCCCTGGCCACCCCGCAGTCCGCGCTGCTCGCCCCCGCCGCCGACGCCGTGCCCGTCACGGACCGGGACGACTCGCTGGCCCTGTTGTTCCTGTGCTGCCATCCCGCCCTGTCCGCACCGAGCCGGATCGCGCTGACCCTGCGGGCGGTCGGCGGCCTGACCACCGCTCAGATCGCCGCGGCCTTCCTGGTCCCCGAGGCGACCATGGCCCAGCGCATCAGCCGCGCCAAGGCGGCCGTCGGGAAAGCCGGCGGCACGCTCGCGCTGCCCGAAGGCCCGGAGGGCGCCGAGCGGTTGGCCGAGGTCCGGCACGTGCTCTACCTGATCTTCAACGAGGGCTACACGACCACCGGCGGAACGGAACTGACCGCGCCGGAACTGTCCACCGAGGCGATCCGGCTCACCCGGATGCTGCACCGCCTCGTCCCCGAGGACGCCGAGACCGCGGGCCTGCTCGCGCTGATGCTGCTGACCGAGGCCCGGCGCCCGGCGCGCACCGGCCCGAACGGCGAGCTGGTGCCGCTGGCCGACCAGGACCGCGGCCGGTGGGACCGCTCGCTCGTCGCCGAGGGCGTCGAGCTGATCAGCCGTGTCCTGCCGCGCGGCCGGGCCGGTCCCTACCAGGTGCAGGCGGCGATCGCCGCCGTGCACGACGAGGCGGAGGACACCGACACCACCGACTGGCCGCAGATCCTCGCCCTGTACGACCTGCTGGAGCGGTTCGGGCCGAACCCGGTGGTCACCCTCAACCGTGCCGTCGCCCTGGCCATGGTCCACGGTCCGGAAACCGGCCTCGCGCTGCTGGCGGAGCTGGAGGGCGACAAGCGTCTGGCGCGTCACCACCGGCTGTTCGCCACCCGGGCCCACCTGCTGGAGCTCCTGGGCGACCGGAAGGCCGCCGCACACGCGTACCGCGAGGCCGCCCGCCGCACCGGCAGCGCCCCCGAACGCCGCCACCTCACCGACCGCGCCCACCGCCTGGGGGCCGAGGAGGTCTGACGGTGCCGTTCGGCGGCCGGTCAGCGGGAGCAGACCACGCCGACGAGCGTGAACGACGCGTAGAACGGCCCCTGGGAGAGGCCCGCGAACCAGCGGTGGCCGCGGTCCCGGTCGACGTGGCCCCCGTCGATGGCCTTCTGCAGGTTGCGGCCCAGCCCCAGGGTGTGGTCCGCCTCCTGGAAGTCACGGAAGACCGGTGTGGTGGCGTGCACGGCCTCGACGCGGAAGCCCGCCCGTTCGGCGAGGCGTACGAGGCCGCGCCCGACGGTCGCGTTGCGGACCACCTCCGCCGTGGTGTACCGGGTGAAGGCGCGGCTGGTGTCGAGGTCCTCGGCGTCGACGATCAGGGTGTCCCAGTCGGGTTCGGCCAGGCCGATCCGGGCGCCCGGCCGGGTGGCGCGGTGGAGCTGGGCGAGTACCTCCGCGGGGTCGTCGACGTGCATGAGGACGCGGTCGATCTTGGCCCGGTCCATCGTCCCCGGCTCGACGGGGAGCGCGTGGACGTCCCCTTCGCGGAGCTCCACCCGGCGCAGGCCCTCCGTGCGCGCCCGGGCCCGCTCCAGCATGGCCGGATCACGGTCCACACCGATCACGGTGCCCCCGTCCCCGACGCGTTCCGCCAGCGCCGGCAGATCCGTGCCGGGGCCGCACCCCGCGTCCAGGACGGCGTGGCCCGCCCGGATGTCCAACAGGTCGAGCATCTGCCGCTTGTACGCCCGGCCGGCGTCACCGGCGGCGGCCCGCAGCATGTAGGAGGCCTGGTCGGGCCGGGGCACACCGAGAGTCGTCGACATGCGCGCCAGTCAACCACTCCCCTTGCGGATCACCGCCTGTTCAAGACCCGTCCCCTGTCCCCAGCCGCTCGAGCCGACGCTGCCGAAGCCGCTCCAGGAAGACGAAGAAACCGATGCAGGAGCCCACGAGCAACCCGCCGGGCACAGCGAACAGGAAAGCGTCGGGTTCCCCTTCGGGGGACACCATCCAGAAGAACAACGTGAAGGGAACGGCCAGGTAGAGACCGGTTCTGACCGGGTGACGGGCCGCCCATCGCTGGAGCCGGGTCGGCCGTCGCCGCCCGCCCAGGGCTCGATCCAGCGCCCAGAAGGCACGCCCGGGAGACCTCCACCATTTCTTCACGCCTGAAGAATAGGCCAACCGCTCGACCGTGCCCTCGCACACCGGTGCGGAACCGTCCTGATTCCACCGGCCGGACACCACCGCACCGCGCCGGGCTGACATGATCCGCCGCATGACGCCTTCGGTCACCGAGTCCTGGATCCGCATCGAGACGTGGCTCGCCGAGCACGCACCGAAAACGTTCGCCGCGCTCGCACCGCCCGCGGAGCGTTCGGACGTCGCCGCGGTCGAGCGGGCCCTCGGCCGACCCCTTCCCGAGCCCTTGACGGAGTCCTTGCTGCGGCACGACGGAACGGGCCACCGCGACCTGCTCCTACCGTTCTGGTCGCTGCTCGACACGAAGGGCATCGCCGATGCCCGGAGCCTGCGGATGAGGATCCACGGGGACGGGCTCGACGATGCGGAAGAGGGGGACCCGGACGAGGAGTACGGGCCGTGGTGGCACCCCCTGTGGGTCCCCTTCGCCGCGAACGGTGCCGGTGACTACCTCGTCATCGACCAACGGCAGCACCGCCGCACCGGACGGATCGGCAACGCCGATCACGAAACGGGGTGCTGGTTCAGGCCGCATCCCCTGTGGGCCTCGCTCCCGGCCCTCCTGGACGCGACGGCCACCGCCCTGGAAACCGGTGAGGTCGTGGACGGTTGCCGCCGTGTGGTGGTCGACGAGACCGAACTGGACTGGGAGATCGTCTGAGCACCCGGGACACCCCCGCGTGACCGTCGCCCGCCCGGCTCGGACCAGGTGCCGGCCGGCCTTCGACGCCCCTGTGAAAGCCGTCCAGGAGTCCGCCCCGAACGCCGGGGCGGGACCGTGCGGGACCTTGCTGCCACGGACGGCGACGTCGCCGGGGAACCCGTCGGCCACCTCCACGCAGTCGCCCCCCGCTTGATTGCTGTAGCTGCTCCTGCGCCAGGCGACGCCGTTCGGATCGGGACGGGACGCTCGCGCCACGGTAGCTGCCCTCCATCGCGGTCCGAATCATGTCGAGGGACATGAGCGGGGGGCAGGGCCACTGCCCGCAGCCGATCGTGAATCACCTTGCAGCGACTGACGTTGTCCGGTTCCTCGATGAGTTGTCCGTAGTCCGAGCCCTCCGTGCAGGCGACCTCCGAGCCGTCCGGAAGGACGAGAATCGTCAGTGAGCCACCCATCGCCTCATGCCCACCCTGGTCGAACGGCAACACCTGCACGGTGATGTGGCGTTCCCCTGCCGTTTCGAGCAATCGCTCCAACTGTCTCCGCATCACGGCGGAGCTGCCGATCGGGCGCCTCGGCGCCGCCTCGTCCAGGATCACGCCGAGCGCCGGGGCTGGGAGCCCCGTGAGCCCGTGGGCAAGACGGTCCGGGCGGAGGTGCAGGTCGCCGGGAGCCGCTGATCGGTCGCGGCTCCGCCCGCGGTGAGAGGCAGGCGGAACCGGAGGAAGCTCCTCGGCCTTCCGCGTCCGCCGATGACGGCTCCGGCCCCCAGCCGTGAGCGGCTGGGGGCTTTCGGGCCGGCGGGCGCGGCGGTTTCGAACCGCCGACATCTGCCGTGCAGTTCACCAGTGACCGAGATCGGATCAGGTGCAGGGAGCGAGCCGGAGTGAACGCGGTGCGCACATCCCTGGAGTCACGCACGCCCCTGAGGGAATCACGTTCGTCTCGGCGCAGGTGGGGCGCTGTCCGTTCACGGTGTCGTCGTGGCTCCGGGCGTCGGCGCGTCGCGTTCCACCCAGGTGCCGCACTCAGTGATCACCGAGCCCGTGCGGTCGCAGGTGATGGTGTGCACGGTCCCGGCTGTGGTGATCACGTCGATGACGATGTCACTGCCCTGACCGGTGGGGCCGACGTCAATGGATACCCCGCAGGCCCCAACGGGTACGTCTCCTCCCTCATCGGAGAGGTCGTCCCAGTCGATGGGGCCGAGAGGGCTGAGCTCGTCACCGACATAGGCGACTCCACCACTTGTCGCCGCGTAGAACGCTCCACCGCCGGCTGCTTCCTGGCGGACGGTGTCGATTTCGAAGCAACCGTCACCGGGGCCCGGCCTGTCCTTGTCCTTTTCCTTTTCCTTGCCGGGCTCAGGGTCCGTCGTGCGGAGGGGAGCCGACTCGGTGGACACGGAGGTCGCGGCAGGTTCGGCACTCAGGACCTGAGCTGCTGTCGGTACGGCAGCCAGCGTCCCCCACAGCGCCATTGCGGCCAGCGAGGTGCCCGTGACCATCACGCGCCGCGAACGGCGAAGAGGCGATATGGGTCTGTCTGGAGCATGCATGGAACGACTCCCTGGTCGAGCGAGTCCGGAGTTTTCCGGGGGTACCGTTCCATTCTTTGCGGCCTGCTGATCTCTACCACTTCTATTGAGCTGGCCGAATGACTTCCGTTGAATTTCCCGTGGGCGAAGACGGGAACGGCCAGGCCGTTCTCCGGACGGCACAGGGTGTTGACCTCGATCTTCGTGCGGTCTTCACCCTGCCCCGGAAGGTTGTGGGCGGTCCGACGGCCACGGAGAAGCTCGTTCTCCTCGCACCGAGCGGCAGCCACATGTGTTCTGACGGTCCGACCGTCCGGGATCCCGGCATCGACAATCTGAAACGATCAGTCAACGGGCAGAACACGAAGGAGAACAGGGAGAACAGGGAAGAGGGTGCTGCCCGCCTGCTGTAGACGCGGTCATACGACAGGCTCGCCGATGCCCAGCAGGTTCCCCTCGCTGTCACGGAACCAGACGGCGCGTTCGCCGCGGGCGCCCTTGCTCGGGTAGTTCCCCTCGATCTCGGCGATCCCGTCCTCCGCCGTCCGGAACCCCGGCAGGTCGACCGACTCGAACACCACGCCGCGCCGCCTCAGCTCCGCCACGACCGCTTCGATGTCGTCGACCTGCCACCCCATCTGCGTGAAGGTCCCGGACGAGGCCCCCGCCGACCGGAACACGGCGAACTCCGTGTCGCCGCACCGGTACAGCAGCCCGCCCGGCCGCTCGTCGACGGGGTCCAGACCGAGCTTCTCGGAGTAGAAA
>NZ_MSGP01000015.1 GCF_002078235.1 Streptomyces viridosporus | reverse complement strand
GGTCGACCACGTGCACCGCGGCGCCCGCTGCCGCCAGCGCCACGGCGCACGCCTTGCCGATGCCGCTGCCGCCGCCGGTGACCAGGGCGGACCGGGCCGTCAGGTCCGCGCCGGCGCCCGTGGGCGCCGAGCGGGCGGTGGGAGGACGGAATTCGCTTGTCATGGCCGGAAACAGTAGGGATGCCGTCACGTCACACCTATGTATGCAGCCAACCCAATGAGAGCTCGGTCTGTAGTGGCTGCCACTACAGACCGAGGCGCTCGGTCGGGCAAGGCATACGGCGGCCGTGGCGTGGGACCGCGACCGCCGGGTGGTCACCCGTCGAGACGGCAGCTGGTGAGCAGGCTCGCCGCAGTGGCGTCTTCGGGCCGGACGACGGTGTGGTTCGCCGGCGGGCGCTGCCCGGTGGTCAGCCAGCTCTCCAGGGCGGTGAAGGCCGAGCGGTGGCAGGGCAGCAGGGGCCGGAGCCGGCCGGGGAAGCTGTCGACGAGGGAATCGGTGTGCGTGCCGTCCTCGATGCGGTAGTAGCGGTGCAGGTGGCCGCGGCCCGCTTCACGGACCATGCGGGAGTAGACGTCGGAGCCCTTGCCGATGGGCAGCAGGACGTCCAGAGTGCCGTGGATGGTGATCAGCGGTTTGCCGATGCGGCCGGTCAGCGCGACGCGTTGCACGGCCTTGTGGACCTCGGCGGGACGGGCGGCGTAGTCGTAGTCGGCGTCGCAACCGGGGGTCCCGGAGGCGCAGTACGGCGTGCCGGCCTCCGTCGCGCCGTCGAAGGCGGGGTCGAACTCCTCGCGGTAGATGCGCTGGGTCAGGTCCCAGTAGACCTGGTGGTGGAAGGGCCACAGGAACTCCGAGCCGGCCGGGAAGCCCGCGCGGTGCAGTTCCTTTCGCGCCCGGTCGGAGTCGGGGCCGCCCGCGGCGTAGGCGGGGTAGTGGCGCAGCGTCGGCGGCAGGAAGGTGAACAGGTTGGGGCCCTCCGAGCGCCAGAGGGTGCCTTCCCAGTCGACGCCGCCGTCGTACAGCTCGGGGTGGTTCTCCAGCTGCCAGCGCACGAGGTAGCCGCCGTTGGACATCCCGGTGACCAGGGTGCGCGCGGGCGGTCGGTGGTAGCGCTGGGCGACCACCGCGCGGGCGGCGCGGGTGAGCTGGGTGAGCCGGGTGTTCCACTCGGCGACGGCGTCGCCGGGACGGGAGCCGTCGCGGTGGAAGGCGAGACCGGTGTTGCCCTTGTCGGTGGCGGCGTAGGCGTAGCCGCGGGCGAGTACCCAGTCGGCGATGGCCCGGTCGTTGGCGTACTGCTCGCGGTTGCCGGGGGTGCCGGCCACGATCAGGCCGCCGTTCCAGCGGTCGGGCAGCCGGATGACGAACTGCGCGTCGTGGTTCCAGCCGTGGTTGGTGTTGGTGGTGGAGGAGTCGGGGAAGTAGCCGTCGACCTGGATACCCGGCACGCCTTCGGGGACGGCGAGGCCCTGGGGGGTGAGGCCGGCCCAGTCGGCCGGGTCGGTGTGGCCGGAGTCCACGGTTCCCGCCGTGGTCAGCTCGTTCAGGCAGTCGGCCTGCTGATGAGCGGCGCCCGGTACCCGCAGCTGGGACTGGTTGGCGCAGTGGCCGGCGGCGCGGTCGGGGCCCGGCCGCGCCGAGGCCGATGAGGGAAGCAGGGCGGTGGCGGTGGCGAGGGCGAGCGCACCGAGTGCGGTGCGCCTCCTCCAGCTCGACGTGACGCCGGTGGACAGAACCATGGAGAGCCTCCGGTGGGCGACATACGGACGGGCTGGAGGCTAGGTGGCATGTCCTGCACGGCAACATGTGTGTGCCCGCCACGGTGGCGGCTTTTCTCAGGTGGGCCGCCACCATGACGGGCACGGGACCGCGGATGCTGAGGGAAGCATCCGCGGCCGTGACCGGTTGTGTGTCAGGAGCAGGTTCCGTCCGCGAGGGTGAAGTGGCCGACGGGCGACTCCCGCAGGGTGCGGGTGACGAACAGGTTGTACAGCCCCATGTTCTGCTGGGAGCCCTTGGCGTAGGTGTAGCCGCCGCTGGTGGTGGCGCGCCCTGCCTGGACGTGGGCGTAGTTGGTGGCGGTCCAGCAGGCGGTCGCGCCGCCGGTGGTCCGCGCGGTGACCGTGCCGGAGAGCCGTCCCGTCCCGCCGTCGGCGTCGCGGGCGGCGACCGCGTAGGTGTGGGAGGAGCCCGCGGTCAGACCGGTGTCGGTGTAGGACGTGGTGTCCGCCGCGGCGAGCGGGGCACCGTCGCGGTAGACGGTGTAGCCGTCGGCGCCGTCGACGGGGTTCCACCTCAGGCTGACGGCGGTGTCGGTGGCACCGGTCACGGTCAGACCGGTCGGGGCGGGCAGCCCGCCGTCCTCGACGCCCTCCGCCAGGCCGAAGAACCGGGTGATCCAGTGGCTGGAGCAGATCGAGTCCAGGAAGTGGGCGGTACCGGTGCTGCCGCACTGCTGAGCCCCGCTGCCGGGGTCGACCGGTGTGCCGTGCCCGATGCCCGGGACCCGGTTCACCTCGACGGCCACCGAGCCGTCCGCGGCGGCGTACTCCTCGTGCCGGGTGGAGTTCGGGCCGATCACGGACGTGCGGGTCGGCTTCTGGGACAGGCCGTGCAACGCGGTCCACTGGTCGCGCAGTTCGTCGGCGTTGCGCGGCACGACCTTGGTGTCCTGGTCGCCGTGCCAGACGGCCACGCGCGGCCAGGGGCCGGACCACGAGGGATGGGCGTCGCGGACCCGCTGCGCCCACTGGGCCGGGGTCAGGTCGGTTCCGGGACTCATGCAGGTGAAGGCGCTCATGACGTCGTTGGCGCACCCGTAGGGCAGACCCGCGACGACCGCGCCGGCCCGGAAGACGTCCGGGTACGCGGCGAGCATCACCGACGTCATGCCGCCGCCGGCGGACAGGCCGGTGACGTAGGTCCGCCGGGTGTCCGCGCCGTAGGCGGAGGCCGTGTGCGCGGCCATCTGCCGGATCGACGCGGCTTCCCCCTGGCCCCTGCGGTTGTCGGTGGGCTCGAACCAGTTGAAGCACTTGCTCATGTTGTTCGAGAAGGTGGTCTCGGCGAACACCACCAGGAACCCGTGCCGGTCGGCGAGTTCGGGCAGGCCGGAGTTGTCGGCGTACGTCTGGGCGTCCTGACTGCAGCCGTGCAGCGCGAACACCACCGCCGGCTCGGCGGGCAGGGACGCGGGCCGGTAGAGGTACATGTTCAGCTGACCCGGGTTGGCGCCGAAATCGGTGATCCTGGTCAGGCCGACCGCGGCGTGGGCGGTCGGCGCCGGACCGGCCAGGGCAGCCGTCAGGACGAAGACCACGACGGCCACCACACGGGACAGCGATCCGCGCCACCCGCGCCCCGACGGGCGCGGTGACGCATCGGAGGGCGGTACGGACGGGACACGGGACGGCGGGGCGGCGGTTCCCCGGAACGGTGACTGCACGGCGGCTCCCTCGGTGTCGTGGGGGACACCGGGCGCTCTCCTGGCTCGATCCAGCCGGAGCGACCCGGTGTCCGGCACCGTAGGGGGTGGCCGACGAGCCACGGTATGGCACGGACCCCCACAGCCTTCCGGCCACGACAGGAACGCGCGGGGGTTGCGCCACCAGGAGGTGTCTGTTAGTCAGACACCGGCGGGCGCCTCCAGGCGAGCGGGCACGAGGAGGTCGGCGCCCGTCGCGGCGCGCACCTCGTCGACGCCGACTCCCGGGGCGAGTTCGGCCAGCGAGAAGCCGTCGGGGGTGATGTCGACGACGGCGAGATCGGTGATGACGCGCTGCACGACGCCCGTGCCGGTCAGCGGCAGGTCGCACGTCGCGACGAGCTTGGGGCTGCCGTCCTTGGCGGTGTGCTCCATCAGCACGATCACCCGGCGGGCCCCGTGCACCAGGTCCATGGCACCGCCCATGCCCTTGACCATCTTCCCCGGAATCATCCAGTTGGCCAGGTCCCCGGCGGCCGACACCTGCATGGCGCCGAGCACGGCGGTGTCGATGTGGCCGCCGCGGATCATGCCGAAGGACAGCGCGGAGTCGAAGAAGGACGCCCCGGGCAGCACCGTCACCGTCTCCTTGCCCGCGTTGATGAGGTCCGAGTCGACCTCGTCCTCGAGCGGGTAGGGGCCGACGCCGAGGATGCCGTTCTCGGACTGCAGCACCACCTCGACGCCCGGCGGCAGGTGATTGGGGATGAGGGTGGGCAGGCCGATGCCGAGGTTGACGTACGTGCCGTCCACCAGTTCGCGGGCGGCCCGGGCCGCCATCTGCTCGCGGGTGAGCGCCATGTCAGGCACCGCCTTCCTGCTCGGTACGCACACATCGTCGTTCGATCCGCCGCTCGGCGGCCGGATCGCCGGAGAAGACCCGGACCACCCGCTGCACGAACACCCCCGGCAGGTGCACCTCGTCCGGGTCCAGTTCGCCCGGCTCCACCAGGTGCTCGACCTCGGCGACGGTGACGCGGCCGGCCATCGCGGCCAGCGGGTTGAAGTTGCGGGCCGAGGAGCGGAACACCAGGTTGCCGTGACGGTCCCCGATGGTCGCCCGCACCAGGGCGTAATCGGTCGTGATGCCCTCCTCCAGCAGGTACTCACGGCCGCCGAAGGTCCGTGTCTCCTTCGGCGGCGAGGCCACCGCGACCTGTCCGTCCGGGCCGTACCGCCAGGGCAGCCCGCCGTGTCCGATCTGCGTCCCGGCACCGGCCGGCGTGTAGAACGCCGGGATGCCCGCCCCGCCGGCGCGCAGCCGTTCCGCCAGCGTCCCCTGCGGTACCAGCTCCACCTCCAGCTCCCCGCTCAGATACTGGCGGGCGAACTCCTTGTTCTCGCCCACGTACGAACTGGTCATGCGCGCGATCCGGCCGGCCCGCAGCAGGAGGCCCAGCCCCCAGTCGTCCACCCCGCAGTTGTTGGAGACGACCTCGAAACCGCCCGTGCCCCGCTCCAGCAGTGCGGCGATCAACGCACTCGGTATGCCGCACAACCCGAATCCGCCGACGGCCAGTGACGCCCCCTCGGGGATGTCCGCCACCGCCTCGTCCGTGCTGTCGACCGTTTTGTCCAGCCCCATGGTGCCCCTCTCCGCCAAGGGGCGCGTACGCCCCGAACGGCCCAGGCGCGCACATCGTCCGACCCGTGCGCCGTGGCCTTTCCAACGACGCGACGACCCTAAGGACGCAGGACAGTCGATCGGTATGGCTGCTTCCGACACCTTCCGAGGAGACCGGGTGTGGTTCGCTACCAGGCCCGGCAGAGAGGCACACATGTGGGCCCCCGGGCCTCATGGCCGGCCACCATGGTGCCCGCCACCACATCCGCGGCTTTCCACCGTGCGATCCAGCCATAGGGGCAGCGGCAGCGGCCCGGGTGCTGCCCGTCAGGTTCCCCGACGTCCCCGACGAAGGACTTCCGCCGCCGAGGGCGGGCTCGGCGCCGGGCCCGGCGAGGACCCGGGCCGGCACGGTGGTGGTCGTCCGGTCAGCCCGCCCAGGCCAGGAGCCGCTCGCCCTGTTCCCGCTCCCGCAGCTGCGCCAGCGACTGCTTCTCCAGCTGGCGGACGCGTTCGCGCGTCAGGCCCACGTGGTCCGCGACCTCCTGCAGCGTGCGCGTCCGCCCGTCGTGCAGGCCGTACCGCAGGCTGAGGATCAGCGCCTCGCGCGGCGCGAGCGTGTCGACGGCCCCCCTGAGCTCCTCGGCGAGCGCCTGGAACTCCGCGACCTCCGGAGCCTGCAGGACGTCGGTGTCGGGGATGAGATCGCCGACGACCGTGTCACCGGTGTCGTCCACGGGGGTGTCCAGGCTGACCACCTGCCGGCCGACCCGGCGCAGCCAGACGACCTTCTCCTCGGCGAGACCGCTCTCGCGGGCCACCTCCTCGACGGTCGGCTCCCGGTCCAGACTCAGGTGAAGCCTGCGCTCGACCTTGCCGAGCTTCTGCAGCTGCTCCACGACGTGCACCGGCAGCCGTACCGTGCGGGCGTGCGTCGCCACGCCGCGCTCGATGGCCTGGCGGATCCACCAGGTCGCATAGGTGGAGAACTTGAACCCCTTGGTGTGGTCGAACTTCTCCACGGCCCTGATCAGTCCCAGGTTGCCCTCCTGGATGACGTCGAGCAGGGGCAGTCCCCGGTGGGCGTGGCGCTTCGCCATCGACACCACGAGCCGGAGGTTGGCGCGGATCATGCGGTCCTTGGCCGCCTGCCCGTCGTGCACGGCCGCCTCCAGCTCGCGCCACCGCTCCCGCGTCAGGTGGTGGTCGCCGCTCTCGGCCCGCTCGCACTCCTCCTTGGCGCGCAGACCGGCCTCGATGCGCTGCGCCAGCCGCACCTCGTCCGCCGCGTCGAGCAGCGGTGTCGCCCCGATCTGCCGCAGGTACTGGCCCAGGAGATCAGGTTCCTGATCGGGCTCGGGGGCGGAACCGAGCCGCTTCCCGGCACGGGCCGGGCGTCGGCGGACGTCTCGTGCGGACGCCGCGGGCCTGCTGGTCGAGGGAGCCATCGTCGCGCTCCTCTTCTTGCCATGTTCCGGTTCCCATGTTCCGGATGCCCCGGGTACCCGAGGGGGCACGGACGAACCCACGGGTCCGTCCGGCGCGACCGCCGGACGGCCGGGAGGCGGGTCGGCACCCGCGGCGCTCGGCCCGCGGGCCCGCCTCCCGCCCCGGGCCGGGGTCAGGGGCCGTCGGGCCCGTCCGCGGTGGTGAGCCGGATCCCCGTGACCAGGTCGGGGCGGATGCGGACCGCGTAGTCCATGGTCCGGTCCACCCAGGGGCGGAGCAGGCTGTGGTAGTGGGCCAGCTCCCGCGGGTCGGTCACGAGGTGGGCGTAGCCGGTGACCACCACGCTCCAGCCGAGGTGGGTGAGGGGGTCGATGGCATCGGCCTCGTACGCCACCACGACACCGCGGTCGTCCGCCTCCTGGGCCCGGGCGGTCAGCGCCATGCCCTCGTGGGTGCGGATGACGACGTCACCGCGGTCCAGGATGTGGTTGACCGGGCGGATGGTCGGCAGCGCGTGCCGGGTGAAGACGATCCTCCCGAAGGACACGCTGCCCAGCAGGCGCAGGGCCTCGTCGGTGTCGAGCTCGACGCTGCGACGCGGCGCGGCGGGGACCGACGGGGCTTGGTCGATCGTCATGGCGGACTTCCGTACGGGTTCGTTGCTCACGGGTGTGTGTCTCCGGCCGGTGCTGTCAGGCGCGGTCGAACCGGCCCGTCGCCGTGGGGACGGCGACTCGGTCAGATCATTGGAGCGGCAGCGGCCCACCCCCCGCTAGGGCCGTTCGGCCCTCGCCCGCCGGACCGCCGTACCACGGCGGCGCGGCCGGCCTGCGGGTCGTCCGCGCGCCGTACACGACGCGTTCCACCTGGCCCCGCAGCCGGTCCTGCAACCGGTCCGCGAGCGCGCGGACACCGGCCTCCCGGGCGTGGACGACCACGAGGGCGTCCCCCACCCGGATCTCGGCCCCGGCCGACCACGACGGTCCGGCGTGCGGTGCCGCCGCCCTCGTGATCCGCACGTCGCCGCTGACCGCGGGCAGTCCCGACCGGCCGAGGACGGCGCCGACCCCGGACCGGACGCAGGCGAGGTCCCGCGCGCCGACGTCGCCCTCGGCCCGTACCCGTACGGTGCCGGGGGCCGGTCGGGTGCCGGTGTCCTCGAGGGGCATGCGCTCGACTCCTTGTGCTCGCTCCGTGGCCCCAGCGTGCCGCGGGCGCCCCTCCCGGCCCAGGGCCGTCCGGCCCCGGTACGGGGGCCACGGGTCCCCGTCACCGGCCGTCGCCGTCCCCGGTCCCCGCCAGCGCGGCCCGCCCGGCCTCCAGGCGGGCCACCGGGACGCGGAACGGCGAGCAGGAGACGTAGTCCAGCCCCGCGCCGTGGAAGAAGTGGACGGAGTCCGGGTCGCCGCCGTGCTCGCCGCAGACGCCGATCTTCAGGTCCGGCCGTGCGGCACGGCCCTCGGCGACGGCGATGCCGACCAGGCGGCCGACGCCCTCGCGGTCGAGGGTCTCGAACGGGGAGACGGAGAAGACGCCCTTGTCGAGGTAGGCGGGGAAGAACTCCGCCTCGACGTCGTCGCGGGAGAAGCCCCAGGAGGTCTGGGTGAGGTCGTTGGTGCCGAAGGAGAAGAACTCCGCCTCCCCGGCGATCCGGCCCGCCGTGAGCGCGGCCCGGGGCAGCTCGATCATGGTGCCGACCGGGCACGTCACCGGGACGCCGGACGCCTCGGACACCTCGGCCAGGACCCGCTCGACCTCCGCGCGGGCGAGCCGCAGCTCCTCGACGGCGCCGACCAGCGGCACCATGATCTCGGCCATCGGGGAGCCCCCGGCCCCGGTCCGCTCCACCACCGCCTCGGCGAGGGCCCGCACCTGCATCGCGACCAGGCCCGGCACCACCAGGCCCAGGCGCACCCCGCGCAGGCCGAGCATCGGGTTCTCCTCGTGCATGCGGTTCACGGCGTCGAGCAGGGCGGCCTCGCGCGGGTCCGGACGCTCGCCGCGGGCCTCGGCGGCGGCGAGGCGCACCGCGAGGCCGGTGCGGTCGGGCAGGAACTCGTGCAGCGGCGGGTCGAGCAGCCGGATGGTGACCGGCAGGCCGTCCATCGCCTCCAGGATGCCGGTGAAGTCCCGCCGCTGCAGGGGCAGCAGGGCGTCGAGGGCGCGGTCGCGGGTGGCGTCGTCGGGGGCGAGGATCATCTCCTCGACCAGCTTGCGGCGCTCGCCGAGGAACATGTGCTCCGTGCGGCACAGGCCGATGCCCTGTGCCCCGAACCGGCGGGCACGCGCGGCGTCCTCGGGCGTGTCGGCGTTGGCCCGCACCTCCAGCCGCCTGAGGGCGTCGGCTCCGCGCAGGATGCGGGCGACCGACGCGACCACGCCCTCGGTGGACTCGCCCGTCTCCAGGTACCGCATGACCGCCGAGTCGACCAGCGGGGCCGCGCCGGGGTACACGGCGCCGGCGGAGCCGTCCACCGAGACGACCGTGCCCTCCTCGACGACGGTGCCGTCACGGGCGGTGAAGCGCCGCCGTCCGGTGTCGACGGCGAGCTCCTCGGCGCCGCACACGCAGACCTTCCCCATGCCGCGGGCCACGACGGCCGCGTGCGAGGTCTTGCCGCCGCGGCTGGTGAGCACGGCCTGGGCGGCGACCATGCCCGGCAGGTCGTCCGGGGTGGTCTCCTGGCGCACGAGCACCACCTTCTCGCCGGCCTCGGCGCGCCGCACCGCCTCGGCGGAGTCGAAGACCGCCGCGCCGACCGCGGCACCGGGCGAGGCCGGGATGCCGCGGGCGATCGGGTCACCGGTCGCGGAGGTGTCGAACCGCGGGAACATCAGCCGGGCGAGCTCCTCCCCGCTCACCCGGTCCAGCCCCTCCCGCGGGGTGATGAGCCCCTCGTCCGCCAGCTCGGTCGCGAGCGTGAACGCGGCCTCGGCGGTGCGCTTGCCGACCCGGGTCTGCAGCATCCACAGGGTGCCGCGCTCGATGGTGAACTCGATGTCGCACAGATCCCGGTAGTGCCGCTCCAGCGTGCCCATGTGGTCGAGCAGCCGCCGGTACGACAACGGGTCCAGGCGCTCCAGCTCGGCCAGGGGCACGGTGTTGCGGATCCCGGCGACCACGTCCTCGCCCTGCGCGTCGGGCAGGTAGTCGCCGTACAGGCCGGGGCGCCCGGTGGCCGGGTCGCGGGTGAAGGCCACGCCGCTGCCGGAGTCGTGGCCGAGGTTGCCGAAGACCATGCGCTGCACCGTGACCGCGGTGCCCAGGTCGTCGGGGATGTGCTCGCGCCGCCGGTACAGGCGCGCCCGCTCCCCGTTCCAGGACTCGAACACCGCCAGGATCGCCCGCTGCAGCTGTTCGGCGGGGGACTGCGGGAAGGACTCGCCGGTCTCGCGCCGGATCAGGTCCTTGTACGTCTCCACGAGCCGGGCGAGGTCACCGGCGTCCAGGTGGACGTCGTCCGGGGCGCCCCGCTCCTCCTTCAGCAGGGTCAGGGCGTCCTCGAACAGGGCGGCGTCGACCCCCATGACCGTGCTGCCGAACATCTGGACCAGACGGCGGTAGGAGTCCCAGGCGAACCGCTCGTTGCCCGACACCTCGGCCAGTCCCGGCACGGAGTCGTCGTTCAGGCCGATGTCCAGGACCGTCTCCATCATCCCGGGCATGGAGACCTGCGCCCCGGAGCGGACGGACAGCAGCAGCGGGTCGTCGGCCTGGCCCAGGCGCCGCCCGGCGGACTCCTCCAGGGCGGCCAGGTGGCGGGAGACCTCCCGGGACAGCCCCTCGGGCTCCGCCCCCGTCGCCAGATAGGCGCGGCAGGCCTCGGTGGTGGCGGTGAAACCGGGCGGCACCGGCAGCCCCAGCCGGGTCATCTCGGCCAGGTTCGCGCCCTTGCCGCCGAGCAGGTCGGCCATGTCGCGGCCGCCCTCCTGGAAGTCGTACACGTATCGGACCATGACGTCGCGCTCCTCAGCTCCGTGCGGCGGGCCGGTGCGCCGCCGGCGCCGTACGCGTGACGGCGGGCGGCGGGCCCCGGCCGGTCCCGAGCGGGTGGTCGTCGGTGAGGATGGAGAGGGGGGATCGGGGAGGGAACAAGGGCCGGCCGGCCCTGGCCGTTCGGCCCCGGACCGGGGAGGATCTCGAACGGGAGGCCGATGGGGTCCATGATGGGCCACCGGCGCGCACCCAGCACGCAGAGAACAGGAGCATTCCATGGCGGACGGCGAGCAGCCCGGTCCCGACACCCCGATCCGGGTCTTCCTGCTGGACGACCACGAGGTGGTCCGGCGCGGGGTGCACGACCTGCTGAACGACGAACCGGACATCAGCGTGGTCGGCGAGGCCGCCACCGTCGAGCAGGCCCTCGTCCGGGTTCCCGCCCTGCGCCCCCAGGTGGCGGTCCTCGACGTCCGGCTGCCCGACGGGGACGGCGTGAGCGTGTGCCGGGAGCTGCGCTCGGGCATGCCCGACCTGGCCTGCCTGATGCTGACCTCGTTCGACGACGAGGAGGCCCTGCTGGACTCGATCATGGCGGGCGCGTCCGGCTACGTGCTGAAGCAGATCCAGGGCTCCGACCTGGTCGCGGCCGTGCGCACGGTGGCCCGGGGCCAGTCGCTGCTCGATCCGAGCGCCACCACCAAGCTGATGGCCCGGCTGCGCGGCGGACAGCAGAAGGAGGAGGAGCCGGACGCGCTGCCGGGGCTGACCGACCGCGAGCGGGAGATCCTGGCGCTGATCGGGGAGGGACTGACCAACCGGCAGATCGGCCAGCGGCTGTACCTGGCCGAGAAGACGGTGAAGAACCACATCTCCCGCCTCCTGGCCAAGCTGGGCGTGGAACGCCGCATCCAGGCCGCCGTGATCGCCACCGAGGCCCGGGACCGGCTGCGGCAGGGAAGCCGCTGACGCCGCGCCGCGGGCTCGTGCGCGGGCCGGACCGGTGGCGCCCCGGCGTGCACGGACGCGGCCACCGGGGTACCCGCGGCCGGTGAGGACCGCGCGGCGCGAGGAGGACGGGATGGTCACGCAGCGGCTCGACGCCGGCACGGTGGCCTCGCTGGTCGAGGACGCCACGGCCGCGCCGTCGATGCACAACGCGCAACCGTGGGCCTTTCGCCACGTGACCGCCGAGGACGTGCTGGAGCTGCGGGCCGACCTCACCCGCGCCATGCCCCGGACGGACCCGGACCACCGCGCGCTGCACATCGGCTGCGGTGCGGCCCTGTTCAACCTGCGGGTGGCCGCCGTGCACGGCGGACTCGCCCCGGAGGTCCGGCTGCTGCCCGACCCCGGGGACGACCGGCTGCTGGCCGTCGTCCGCCTGGTGCCCGGCCGGGCCGGCCGGGCACCGGACGCCGGGCTCGCCCGGCTCCATCCCGCGATCCGCCGCCGGCACACCAGCCGCCACCCGTTCACGGAGCGGGCCGTCCCGGACCCGGTGCGGCAGACGCTGCGCGAGGCGGCGGCACAGGAGGGGGCGGAGCTGTCCTTCGCCGACGAGTGGCACGCGGAGTTCGTGCTGGACCTGGTGCGCGACGCCGAGAGCCGCGACCTCACGGACCCGTCGGGCCGGGCGGAGCTGGAGCGCTGGACCCGGCTCGGTCCCGAGGCGGACACGGCCGTCGACGGCGTTCCCGAGTACGCGTTCGGACCGCGCAGGTCCGGAGGCAGGGCCCCCTGGCGCGACTTCGCCGGCCGCAGGCCGGTGGCCGGCCACGGGACGGTCCCCTTCGAGCACACCCAGCACCTGGCGCTGCTGAGCACCCGCGGCGACCGGCCGGCGGACTGGCTGGCCGCCGGCCAGGCGCTGGAGCGCGTGCTGCTCGCCGCGACCCTGGAGGGCCTGGCGACCTCCCTGTCCTCCCACCCCCTGGAGAGCCCGGACCTGCGCCGGCTCACCAGGGACCCCCGCTCCGGCGGCGGCCAGGTCCAGATGGTGCTGCGCCTGGGATACGGCCCCGAGGGCCCGGCCACCCCACGACGCCCCGTGCGCGACGTCCTCACCGTCGTACGACCGGTGGACGGGGGAGCGGCCCGGCCGGTGGACCGGTGAGCGATCGGGCCGCTCACAGCAGGCCGCTCCCGTACGTCCGGAAGCGGGTCAGGACGAGCGGGACGACGACGCCGTACCAGCCGGCCAGGGGGAGCCAGTGGTTCCCCGGCACCAGGTCCACGGCGGCGCGGGCGCCGCGCGGGACCGGCCTCCTGGACCGGGGACGCCGTGCCGGAGGTCGCGCGGGGTCACGTACCGGAACAGGGCGACGGCCACGATCCAGACGACGACGCAGGACGGGCAGAGGCGGCCGAGGTCGTACGGCGACTGCCGGATCAGCCAGTGGACGAGGCCGGCCGCCGCCGGCGCCCCGGCGTCCAGCGCGAGCCACAGCCCCCGGTGGAGCCGCGCCCCCGCCGGCACGGTCGGGCCGGGGGCGGCGACCGCGGCGAAGGCGCCCCGGCCGATCAGTGGAGCCGCCCGGCGGGACCAACGGCCCACCGGCCCGGGGCCGATCGGCCGCGGCGCCGGCCCGGCCCGGTGCCGCAGGCTGACCCCGACCGATCCGGAGGTGTCCCGTGTACGACCGTCACCGGCATCCGTGCGGCTGCTCTCCCCGCCGGCCCCCGTCAAGGGTGCTGCGCACGGTCCGGGCCGGTCACCGTCCGGCCGCCCGGCCCGTCTGCCCCGGCTCCCGGGCCGCCGGACGGACGCTGCGCACGAACCGGCGCGGAAGGGCCCGGTGAGCGGCGCACGGGCGATCCGGCGGCCGCACCAGGGCGTCGCCATGGCCTGACACAAGGGCGTCACCCGGGCCTCGCCCGCCGAACCCGGCCACGGCCGCACCCCGGCCGCCGGACTCGTCCTGTGCGCCCTGGCCGTGCTCGCCGCCGTCGGCGAGCACGCCCACCGCGCCCTCGCGGTCGCCCTCGGCACCGTCGCCGGCGTGCGCATCCCGGGCGGCCCGGCCACCCACCCCGGTCCTCCTCCAGCCGCACGCCCTGAGCGCCCTGCTGCTCTCCGCGGCCTGGCCCTTCACCCGCCCGGTCCGCATGCTCACGGCGCCGCCGGGCCACCTGACCCGCCCCCACGTCGTCCACCGCAGCCGCGACGCGCAGCCCGGCACCCGCACCCCGCGCCGGGGGGTGGGAACGCGTCCGACGACCGCGCCGTGCCCCGGCAGGCCCCGTCCCGGAAGCTCCGCAGGGAGGCCGCCGAGGGCCCCGACCGCGGCCCGGCCCGATCCTGTACCGTCCTTTTCGGCGAGCCGTCACCGGGGCACAGCGCCCGGAACGTCGGCCGGCTCTCGACACCGTGAACGGGACCTGGAGGATCACCGGTGGGAAGCTCCGAGGAGGCTCGGGAGGCCCATGTGCGGCTGCTGCCGCAGCTGAGGCTGGACGAGTTGCTGGAGGAGCTGCAGGCCCGCCTGGACGCGGCCCGCGGTACCCGGGACCGGGTGCACAGCCTGCTGGAGGCGGTGCTGTCGGTCGGCCGGGAGCTGGATCTGCAGCAGGTGCTGCGCAGCATCGTGGAGGCGGCGGCGCTGCTCGTGGACGCGGAGTACGCCGCCCTGGGGGTGATCGGGCCGGACGGCAGGCGGCTGTCGGCCTTCCTCACGGTCGGGGTCACCGACGAGCAGATCGCCGCCATCGGTCCCTATCCGGAGGGGCACGGCATCCTGGGGGAGCTGATCCGGCATCCGGAGCCGCTGCGGCTGGCGAGGCTGTCCGAGCATCCCGCCTCGTACGGTTTCCCGGCCCATCATCCGCCGATGGACTCCTTCCTGGGGGTGCCCATCCGGGTGCGCGACCAGGTCTTCGGCAACCTGTACCTGACCGAGAAGCGGGGCGGGGCGCAGTTCGACGAGGAGGACGAGTCGGTGCTGTCCACCCTGGCCGTGGCGGCCGGGGTGGCGATCGACAACGCCCGGCTGTACGAGGAGTCCCGGCTGCGCGAGCGCTGGCTGCGGGCGAGTGCCGAGGTCACCCACGGTCTGATGTCGGGCAGCGAGCGCGGCGAGGTCCTCGGGCTGATCGCGGAGCGGGCCCGGGAGATCACCGGTGCCGCCCTGGCCGTGGTCGCGGTGCCGATGGAGGACACCGGCTCGCTCACCGTCGAACTGGCCATCGGGCAGGAGGCGGAGCTGCACCTGGGGCTGGTGCTGCCGGTGGGCGGCAGCCTGATCGGTGCCGCCTTCTCGGACGCCGCCCCCGTCACCAGCCCCGACATCACCTGCGACGGACGGGTCTCGCCGGGCCCGCCGCGCTTCCAGGGCCTCGGCCCGGCGGTGGCCGTCCCCATCGGCTCGGGCGACCGGGTGCGCGGTGTCGTCCTGCTGGTCAGGGAGGCCGGCCGGCCGGGGTTCTCCGAGGAGGAGATCGAGCCGCTGCGGGGCTTCGCCGCGCAGGCGGCGGTGGTGATGGAGCTGGCGGACCGCCGCCGGGACGCGCAGCAGATCGCGGTGCTCCAGGACCGTGACCGGATCGCCCGGGACCTGCACGACCTGGCGATCCAGCGGCTGTTCGCCACCGGCATGACGCTGCAGAGCGCCGGCCGGCTCATCGAGCACCAAGGGGCCGCGGAGCGGGTGGCGCGGGCGGTGGACGACCTGGACGAGACCATCAAGATCATCAGGTCGACCATCTTCGGGCTGCGCGCGCGCGAGGAGGCGGCCGGGCCCGGGCTGCGGGCCCGGGCGATGCGGGTGGTCGGCGAGGCGACGCCGGTGCTGGGGTTCGCGCCCGGGGTGCGGATGGAGGGGCTGCTGGACACGCACGTGCCGAAGGAGACCGCCGACCACCTGGTGGCGGTGCTCTCCGAGGCGCTGACCAACATTGCCCGGCACGCCCGGGCCGGGCGTGCGGAGGTCGTGCTGGAGACCGACGGCCGGGAGGTGCGGCTGACGGTGTCCGACGACGGGGTGGGCATCCCGGCCGACGGCCGGCGCAGCGGCCTGCGCAACATGGCCGAACGCGCGGAGCAACTGGGCGGGGAACTGGAGTGGACCAGCCCCGCCGACGGCGGCACGACGCTCGTGTGGCGGGTGCCGATCACGACGGAGTAGACACCGCTCCTCCGGGGCGCCGCGCCGCCGCGGTCCGCCCGCCTCCCCGCACGGCCGGGCCACCTGGCCCCCCGCCGTCGAGACATAGGGCTGGGTGATCGGTGCCGCCCATGGAAACGACCTGACGTCCCGTCAGGCAGTGGTCCGGCCCGCGCGAGCGGAATCGTCGCTTTCGGTTCGCTCCGCGGCTGCCCGCGGACCGGCGGCGTGCGACCCCGGTGGGAACAGGTGCCGCCCGGCCCGTGAGCCGGGGACCGGTCGGCCCATCCCGTCCGGCGGGGCGCCGGGGGAGGCTGGGACAAGCCGGATCTCCGCCAGCGCGAGGAGCAGATCATGAAGGCAGCGGTCGTCACCGACTTCGGCAAGCCCCTGGAGATCCAGGACCTCCCCGTCCCCGAGCCCGGCCCCGGCCAGGTGCTCGTGCGCATGGAGGCCTCCGGCCTGTGCCACACCGACATCCACGCCGCCCACGGCGACTGGCCGGTCAAGCCGCGCCCGCCGTTCGTCCCCGGCCACGAGGGCGTCGGCCCCGTCCGGGCCGTGGGCGCCGGCGTCCCCGGGGACCTGGTGGGCGCGCGGGTCGCGATCCCGTGGCTCGGCTCGTCGTGCGGCGCCTGCCGCCACTGCGTCTCCGGCTGGGAGACCCTGTGCGAGAGCCAGGTCAACTCCGGTTACTCCGTGGACGGTTGCTTCGCCGAGTACGCCGTCGCCGACGCGAAGGCGGTCGTACGGGTCCCCGACGGCGTGTCCTCGTTCGACGCGGTGCCGCTCACCTGCGCGGGCGTCACCACGTACAAGGCGGTCAAGGTCGCTCGTGTGGTCCCGGCCGAGCGCGTCGCGGTCTTCGGCATCGGCGGTCTCGGCCACCTGGCCGTGCAGTACGCGCGGCTCGTGGGCGGGCTCGTGACCGCCGTCGACGTGGAACCCGGCAAGCTGGACATGGCACGGCGTCTCGGCGCCGACCGGCTCGTCGACGCCCGCACGGCCGACCCGGTCGAACAGATCAAGGAGGCGGGCGGGGCGGACGTGGCCGTCGTACTGGCCGCGGCACCCGTCGCGTTCGAGCAGGCCTACCGGTCGCTGAACCGCGGAGGGCGCCTCGTGATGGTCGGGCTGCCCGCCGACGGCGCGGCCGTCAACGTCCCGATCTTCGAGACCGTGCTCGGCGGGATCTCCGTCATCGGCTCCATCGTCGGCACCCGGCAGGACCTGGCCGAGGTGTTCGCGCTGCACGCCGCCGGACGCACCCGGGTGATCGCGGAGCCGCGACGGCTCGAGCAGGTCAACGACTCCATCGGCGAGGTCCTCGGCGGACGGGCCGAGGCACGGCTCGTCTTCGGGTTCTGAGACCCGGCCGGGGCCGCCCGGCACGACGGGGCGGGAAGGACCCCACCCGCTTCTCGCGGATCCGGATTGCGCGGTGCGCGGCGGTGAACCGCTTCCCCGCGTCGGTATCGAGTCCTTCCCGTCCCTCCTAGTACACCTCGGCATCCACCGGGCCGCCAGGGCCGGTCGGCCCCGGCGCCGGGGAGCGGGCCGGTCCGCTCCCCGGCCGACCGGTCGCCCCGGCCGCGAGCACACCGGCGTGGAGGGCGGACGGAGCCCGCCCGCGGCCCCTCCCCGCCCCCTGGTGACGGCACGACGCCGGCGGTGGAAGCCGACCCAGTTTCAGGAGGTACATGTCATGGCGCAGCCCGTGCTCGCCGGAGTCGACGGATCCGCCGAGAGCCTGGCCGCCGCCCAGTGGGCGGCCCGGGAGGCCGTACGCCGGGACCGGCCGCTCTGCCTGCTGCACGCCAGGAGCCCGTGTCCCCGGGGCGGAGGCGACCGGTCGGCGAGCGCCGCCCGGCGGCACCTCGCGCGCCGGCTGCTGCGCGAGGCGGAGGACCGGATCCGCGCCACCTGCCCGGACGTGCGGCTGTTCGACGAGCAGGTCGAGGGCCCCGCGACCGAGGCGCTGGTCGAGGCGGCCCGGCAGGCCGAGCTGCTCGTCCTGGGCTCACGCGGGCTGAGCGCCTTCACCGGGTTCCTCCTCGGGTCGGTCTCCCGCGGCGTCGTGGCGAGGACCACGCGTCCCGTCGTCCTCGTCCGCGCGGGCGGGGAGGCGGTGGACGGGCACCTCGCCCCGTCCGACGGGCTTCCTGCGGCGCGTACCGGCCACCGGGACGTGGTGCTCGGCCTCGACGTCACCGAGCCGTGCGACGAGGTCGTCGGCTTCGCCTTCGAGGCCGCACGGTCGCGCGGGGCGCGGCTGCGCGCCGTGCACGCCTGGCGGGCCCCCGGCACGCTGGGTCCCGGCCCCGGCGGCACCGGTCCGGCGGACGGAACGCACCGGGCCGAGGAGTGGCTGGGCTTCCTGTCGGCGGTCCTGCGCGTGTGGCGCGACAAGTACCCCGACGTCCGGGTCGTGGAGACGGTGGCGGAGGGAAGACCCGGCACCGTGCTGGTGAAGGCCGCGTCCGGGGCGGGCCTCCTCGTCGTCGGCCACCGGACGCCCGGCCGGCCGCCGGTCCGGCGCGCCGGACCGGTCACCCACGCCGTCGTCCACCGGGCCGACTGCGCCGTGGCCGTCGTGCCCCACACCTGACACGCGGCTTCAGGCGGAGGGTTCACCACCGTCCCCGGTGCCCAGGTGGTCCCGGAACCAGCCGGCGGCGGCTCCGGCGACCTCTTCCAGGGCGCCGGGCTCGGGGAAGAGGTGGGTCGCGCCCGGCACCACGTGGACGGCGTGCTCCGCACGGAGCGCTTCGGCCGCCCGGCGGTTGAGGTCGAGCACCGTCCCGTCGTCGCCGCCGACGACGAGCAGGACCGGGGCCGTGACCCGGGGGAGCGCCGCGTCGGCCAGGTCCGGCCGCCCGCCGCGCGACACGACCGCGGACACCCTCCCCGGACGCTCGGCCGCGGCCACCAGCGCCGCGGCCGCTCCCGTGCTCGCCCCGAACAGGCCCGCCGGAAGGTCCGCGGTGTCCGGTCGCCGCCCGAGCCAGTCGACGGCGTCCACCAGCCGCCGGGCCAGCAGGGGGATGTCGAAACGGTACTCGGCGGTCGCGGAGTCCCGGCGTTCCTCGTCCCCGGTCAGCAGGTCCATCAGCAACGTGCCGAACCCGGCCCGGCGCAGCACCTCGGCGACCGCGCGGTTGCGGGGACTGAGGCGCGAGCTGCCGCTGCCGTGCGCGAACACCACCACGCCGCGCGCACCCGCCGGAACCACGAGGTCACCGGTCAGGTCCGCCTTTCCCGAGGGAATGACCACGGTCTCGGAGATCATGCGCCGTCACCTCCTGGGGGCGTCCGTCGCTCCGCTCGGGTACCCGGGCCCCGCGGCCTCCCACCGGGCCGTCCGGGGACCGGCGTCGGCGAGACCGCCGGGCGGCCCGCCGCCGTACGACCGGCGGGCACCACCGGCGGACGCCGGGGTCGGGCGAGGACCGCGCACCGCGGCACCCCGCGCCGCTTCCCCCCGCTCGGCACCGAGCGGGGGAGAGGGAGAAGCGGCCCTTTCGAAGCCGGGCCGGCGAGCGGCTAGCCGGGGCGGGAAACGGACCTGTAGCCGGGGCGGGAACCGGGCCGGAGGCCGACCATCCGCCAGATCCGTACCTCGCGCACCATCCCGGGCCACTCCTTGACCAGCAGGGCCACCAGTGCCCCACCCACCAGCACCGCCTCCGCCATCAGGATTCGTCTGGCCGTCATCGTCGCCTCCTGCGTCCTCGTGTCGTTCAGGGCGTACCGCGGTCCGGGGCTCACCCGGGAGACAGGTTCGGCATGACCTTCATGAGCGTGTCGTGCCGCTTCCAGTGGATCCCGGTGGACCGCCGGGCGTCGGAGGTACCGTCCTCGTGGTGCCCGGGCTGGTGGTGGTGGGGGCCCTTGTTGCCCTGGTGGATGCCGGGGACCGTGGACGGCGTGTCCGGCTTCACGTCGGGCCGGCCGACCTTGACTCTGCTCATGCCGTGTTCCTCTTCCCGATCGCTTTCCCGATCGCTTTCCCGATCGCTACGCCGACCGCTCGGTCAGCGCGGCGAAGAACTCCTCGACGGCCGGCCAGATCCGGCCGCCGCCGGACAGGCCCCGCCACTCCCGGCGGACCAGGGCGACCAGCCGGAAGCAGTCGTCGACCGGAACGATCCAGTGGTGCCGCAGACCGCGGGCGGTGTTCACCAGCAGTGCCTCCACCTCGGGTGCCACGCCCGCGAGATCGGTACACCGCGCCACCGCCTCCCGCCAGGCGTCCGGTTCCACCTCCCAGCGGGTGGCCCCCGCCGGGCTCGGGTAGTGCGCCGTCACGGTGCCGTCCCTCCGGGGCACGAAGAACGCCAGGCCGACGGGCACACCGAGGGGCGCGGTCTCCACCGGGGGCAGCCGCACCCGCCGCCGCGGGACCAGCAGGTAGCGGGCGTCGCCCGCATCGTGCTCCGTGAAGAGCAGCGAACACGCCTGACAGGCGCACAACGTCTCCGCCCGGTCGGTGTCGTGCAGGTGCCGGTGGGTTCCGGCCAGCGGCTCGCCGCACAGGTCGCACCGCTCCTCGGACCGGCCCGTCGGCCGGTCGGCGGACGAGCGGATGATGCGGGCCAGGGCGCCGGGAGGGGTCATGGCCGCCCCAGCGGTGGTGCGGGGCGGCGCGACAGCGCGTCGAGGGGGACGAACGCGGCCTCCCGGGCCGCCGTCTCCGGCACCGGTTCGACCGCCGTCAGCTCGGGCGCCACGGCGAGCACGGCCTCCCGGACGGCCTCCTCGATCCCGGTGGACGCCGAGCCGCATCCGGACCCGCACCCAGGGCTCCGCAACCGGACGCGGGCGACCCGCCCCTCCACGCCGGTCAGTTCGGCGTCGCCGCCGCGTTCCCGCAGGGCGGGCCGGAGCCGCTCGACGGCGCGGGCCGCCCGTCGCGTGGGCGGCTCCGGGTGGATGTCGTGCAGGACCAGCAGGTGGTCGAGGAGGTCGTCCTCGACCAGGCGTCCGGCCACGCTGTCATCCACCTGGTCCAGACACCGGGCCAGCGCCTCGCCGTACACCTCGGTGAGCGCCCGGACGGCGTCGACGGCCGCCCGGGCCGTCGGACCGGGAGCGGTCTGGACCTGCTCCAGCAACTCGTCGATGCGGCTCAGCCGCGCCGTGACGTCGTCGTCGCCGAGCCGCGGTGCGGGGCGGGCGCCGTCCGCGCCGTCCGTGCCGGGCCCGTCCGCCGGGCGGCCGGGCCCAGTCATCGCGAGGCTCCGTAGGTGGGGGAGTGCAGTGTGGTGAGCGTCTTCCCCTTGCCCAGGTACATGTGCACGCCGCACGGCAGACAGGGGTCGAAGCTGCGCACGGTGCGCATGATGTCCACGCCCTTGAAGTCCTCCGGCCCGTTCTCCTCGAAGATCGGCTGGCCCTGCACCGCGTCCTCGTACGGGCCGGGGGTGCCGTAGCTGTCGCGGGGGCTGGCGTTCCACGGGGTCGGCGGGTACGGGTGGTAGTTGGCGATCTTCTTGTCCTTGATCACCAGATGGTGCGAGAGCACCCCGCGCACCGCCTCGTGGAAACCGCAGCCGATGGCCTCGTCGGGCACCTCGAAGTTCTCGAAGACCTTGGTCTGCCCGGCCCGGACCAGCCCCATCGCCTCCTCCACGAACTGCAGGGCCATCGCGGCGGCGTAGGCGACGAAGTAGGGGCGTGCGCGGTCGCGCTCGATGGTGTTGCTCCACTTCGGGATGTGCCACTCGAGCGTCGTCTCCGGCAGCTTCTCGCTCTTGGGCAGCGAGATCCGCACGCTGTGCCCGGTCGCCTTGATGTACGGCGTGTCCACGATCCCGTTCAGCGCGGTCGACCACAGCCGGGCGAGCGGGCCGCCGCCGGTGTCCAGCGCCAGGTGCTCGTTGGTCCTGTCGTCGTACCAGCGCGGACTCATCACCCAGCTGTACTTGTCGTCGAACTCCCGCTTCTGCGGAACCGGCACCGTGGTCTGGTTCCACGGGTGGCGCATGTCGACGGGGTTGCCGAGCGGGTCGTGGGTGACGAAGGGGTCCTCGTTGACCCAGTCCTCGTAGTAGGAGCTGCCGAGCAGGATGCGCATGCCGAGGTTGATGTCGACGAGGTTGTTGGTGACCAGCTCGCCGTCGACGATGATGCCGGGGGTGACGTACATCGCCCTGCCCCACTCGTTCATCGTCTCGTAGCGGTAGTCGCAGACGTCGGGGTTCTGCCAGGCACCCCAGCAGCCCAGCATGATGCGGCGGCGGCCGACCTCCTCGTAGCCGGGCAGGGCCTCGTAGAAGAAGTCGAAGACGTCGTCGTTCATCGCCACGGCCTGCTTGACGAAGTCCAGGATCCTCATCAGGCGGGAGAGGTAGTCGAGGAACGTGGTGGGTTCCGGCATGGTGCCGACGCCGCCCGGGTACAGCGTCGACGGGTGGACGTGCCGGCCCTCCATCTTGCAGAACATCTCCCGGGTGATCCGGCTGATCTTGAGGGCTTCCCGGTAGACCTCGCCCTCGAACGGGTTGAACGCCCGCATGATGTCGGCGATGGTGCGGTAGCCGTGGATGTCGCCGCGCGGGGCGTCGGTGCGCTCGGCGCGCGCCAGCACGCTCGGGTTGGTCGCCTTGACCATCGCCTCGCAGAAGTCCACGAAGACCAGGTTGTCCTGGAAGATGGTGTGGTCGAACATGTACTCGGCCGCCTCGCCGAGGTTGACGATGTGCTCGGCCAGCATCGGAGGCTTGACCCCGTAAGCCATCTGCTGGGCGTAGTCCGAGCACGTGGTGTGGTTGTCGCCGCAGATGCCGCAGATGCGCGAGGTGATGAAGCCGGCGTCACGCGGGTCCTTGCCCTTCATGAACACCGAGTAGCCGCGGAACAGCGACGACGTGCTGTGGCACTCCACCACTTCCTGGTTGGCAAAGTCGATCTTCGTGTAGATGCCGAGGTTGCCGATGATCCGGGTGATCGGGTCCCAGGACATGTCCACGATCTGCGGGGGTTTCCGCTCGGTGGAGCCGGCCCGGTCCTCGGTTGTCGTCATGTCCGTTCCTGTCCTCACTGTTCGCGGCTCGGTGTGTGCGTCGTTCGGGGCGTGGCCCTCACGGGCGCCAGTAGGGGTCGTAACCGGACGTCAGCTCCGGCTCGTTGTGGTGCCACTTGGGTTCGCGGTTGAGGGCGACGTTGGTGATGCCGCGCAACCGCCGGATGAGGGCGCCGTAGGGCCTGATGAGCGTGGCCGACATGGCTCCGCCGGACGGCTCGTCCATGAACGGCATGAAGGCGTCGGGGAAGCCGGGCATGGTGCAGCCGATGCAGACGCCGCCGACGTTGGGGCAGCCGCCGATGCCGGACATCCAGCCGTGCTTGGGCACGTTGCAGTTGACCACCGGCCCCCAGCAGCCCACCTTCACCTGGCACTTGGGGGAGTTGTAGTCCTTGGCGAAGTCGCCCTGCTCGTAGTAGGCGGCGCGGTCGCAGCCCTCGTGCACCGTCTTCCCGAACAGCCACTGCGGGCGGAGCATGTGGTCGAGCGGAGGCGGCGGGGCGGCCCCCGCCGCGTGGTACAGCACCCAGACCAGCGTCTCCATGAAGTTCTCCGGCTGGATGGGGCAGCCGGGCACGTTGACGATCGGCAGGGCGCCCTGCGACTTGAAGTCCCAGCCCAGGTAGTCGGCCAGGCCCATGGAACCGGTGGGGTTGCCCGCCATCGCGTGGATGCCGCCGAACGTGGCGCAGGTCCCGGCCGCCACCACCGCCCACGCCTGCGGGGCGAGCCGGTCGATCCACCAGTTGAGGGTCAGCGGTTCTCCGGTCTCCGGGTCGTTGCCGAAGGAGGTCCAGTAGCCGTCGCCCTCGATGATGTTCTGGTTGGGGATCGAGCCCTCGATGACCAGGATGAACGGCGACATCTCACCGCGGACCGCCGCACGGAACGGTGCGAGGAACTCCTCACCGCCCAGGCTGGGCGAGAGCACCTTGTTGTGCAGGTTCACCTTCGGCAGCCCGGGGATCAGCCCCTGGACGAGGTCCTCGACGGCCGGCTGACCGGCCGCGGTGAACGACACGGTGTCGCCGTCGCAGCTCATTCCTTCGGAGATCCACAGGATGTTGATCTCGTCGAAGCCGTCACGTGCCTCGGCCCGGCTCGGCTGGGCGCTGACGTCCTGGGTGCCGCTTTCCACGGTCATGTCCTCGGCCTTCCCTGCAGTCGGTCCCGCACGCGGTCGTACGCGGCGGCCATCGGCGCCGCGAGGGTGAGAGCGGGTGGTCTGTCCGGTGCCTTCGGGTGCGGGCGGGTCGGCGCGGTCCGCTTGGCCCGCACGAGCGCCCGCCCGAGTGCGTCGAACCGCTCCTGGCCGACCGCCGCCCGCAGCCCGGGCAGGAACTCGGTCTCCAGTGCGCGCACGTGCTCCTCCACGTCCCCGCGCAGGCGCGCCACCAGGTCGTCGGTGCGCGCGTCGCCCTCGTCGAGCCGGTCCAGCTCCACGAGGGTCCGCTTGACGGCCTTGTGCTCGTCGAGGTGCCGGTCCACCAGCCGCCTGCCGTCCGGCAGGGCCGTCCGCGCGAGCGGATGGACGATCAGCTCCTCCAGGGCCGCGTGCCGGGACAGCTCCCGGACCAGCAGTTCGACCACGGCACGCCGCTGACCGTCGGAGGCCGCCGCGTGGTAGTCGCGGAACAACTGCTCGACCATCCGGTGGTCGTGCGCCAGCACGTCAAGAGCGTCCATCGGGGCGTCCCCTCCCGTCCGGTCCGTCGCGTCCGTCCGGTTCATCGCGTCCGTCCGGTTCGTCCTGCCCGTCGGTCACGGGACCGAGCGGTTCCAGTTCCTCGGGCCGGAAGTGGTGGAAGCGGCCGTACCAGCCGTTGAGCTCCGCCGCCGGGTCGTCGTCCAGGGTCACCGCGACGTGCGCGCTGCCGTCCACGTCGTGCAGGACCGCCGCGACCCGCGCGGTCCGTCCGGACAGGAACATGTCCTGGGCGTCGGTACCGCGTTCGCGCGGACGGAGCCGGACCCGGCTGCCGCCCCGCACGGGCACGCCGTCGACCGACACCGCGTCGGTCGCGGGCGCCAGTCCCTCGTCGGCGCCCTCCTGCCACCACACCGGCCGGCGGGCGGGGGAGTCACCGGCCGGGGGGTCGGCGGGGCTCAACGAGCGGATGGCGCCGTGCAGCCGGGCGAACACCTCGGGCGGCATGGTGTCGACCCGGTCGAGGATCCGGGCGGCACGCCGGTCGGTGGCGCGGGCCTCGCGCTTCTCCTCGTCGGTGAGCAGCAGGGTGCGCAGCGTCAGGATCTCGTCGATCTCCGCCGCGTCGTGCAGGTCGCCCGGGCTCTCCGGCGCCACCTGCGGGTGGTCGGGGAGGATGATCGGCGAGGAGAGCAGCAGGTGCGCCCCGGGCGGACGCGCGCTCCCCGTGCCCGGCGCCTCCCCGTCGCCGGTGGCCGGGGGCGGATCACCGCCGAGGACGGGCCAGGTGAAGGCGTTGCGGCAGGCCCGGGCGTGCTCGCGCAGCTCCGCGGGCGGGTCGAGCAGTGACACGAACTCCGCGCCCTCGACGCCGACGAGCGTGTGCGTGGCGATGAGCGCGGAGCGCAGCGCCTCGTCGCGGGTGGCGTCCGGGTCCGGTGCGGGTCCGGTGTTCTCGGTGCGGACGCGCAGCCGGAAGGCGTCGTCCGTGAGCCGTTCGGCCCCGACAGCGGTGCGGGCGTGCATCTCGAAGCACCGCCGCACGACACGCCCGGCGCCCCCGGGGAGCACCTCGGTGTGCTCACCGGCGGGCCCGTGCACCGGAAAGGTGAACTCCCGCCGCAGCAGGTCGTCCAGGGGGACGGTGAACTCCTCCTCGCGCGGCACCGCCTCGTCGAACGTCAGGTGCGGTGTGCCGTCGTCCAGGCGCAGCGCCGCCACCGGCCGGTGGCGTCCGTCCGGGCCGGTCTCCTCCACCTGTTTGTGCTGCAGTTGGAGGTGGCGGACCCTGACCCGGACGACCGCGCCGGGCCGCCGGACCCGCAGCAGGCACTCGGTCTGCTGGTACCAGGAGTCCGCCGAGCCGGAGACACCGGGCTCGACGGGGCCGTGCCGCTGCGCCCAGTCGCGGGGGAAGAGGACACCGAACTGCCAGCGCACCCGGTTCTTCGGCGAGGAGCGGCGGTACGGGTAGAGCAGGTAGCCCTCGTACAGGACGGCGTCGGCCACCGCGCTCAGCTGCTCGAAGGGGCGGCCGGAGCGGTCCTGCCGCCCGGTCCCGGCATCGCGGTGCCCGTCGGCGCACGCCACGGCACCCTCCGCCACGGTCCTCGCCATCCGGCCTCCTCACGTCCGTCCGTGCGTCACGACTGGCACCACATTCGCGCCACCGCGGCGTTTCCGCCCCTCGGACGCGGCCGTTTTGGGCCGTCCGGGTGTTCGACGGGAGTGCACCCGGGTGTCCGGCGGGAGCGCACCCGGGTGTCCGGCGGGCCCGTCGCATCTGCGTTCGGCGCGCCCGCAATTGGGTGCTGCCCCCGATGCCTCCGGGACGGGGAGCAGGAGAGGGTTGGGAGGACGAACCAACCAATGCGAACGCGAGTTCGGTTGCCATGAAGGGTCGGTGCCGTTTGGTCAGAGAACGCGACTCACGCCCATGGCCGTCCCCGCGGTCCGCGGGGGAGGAGCCGGGTCCGCACGCCACGAGCGGCCCGGTACCGCTGGATTCCCCGCGCGGCACGACGGTCCCCGCTCGTACGAGGCGCAGGAGGAGGACCGCTCGCCCCGCCCGCGCGAGCGCCGGCGCATGGGACTCCGGCCGCTGTTCCTGGCCGGGTTCGCCGGGCAGGCGGCCGGCCCTCGAGGACCCCGGAGGTCCCGGTCCCGGTGACGCGCGCGGCACCGGGGCCCGCCGATGACGCTGCCGGAGCTGTACATGGCGCTGCTCGTGGGGGGAGCGGTGCTGCTGGCCAGCATCGCCGCCGCCCGCGCGGCACACCGCATCGGACTGCCCAGCCTGCTGCTGTTCCTGGCCGTGGGCGTGATCGTCGGCGAGGACGTCATCGGCGTACGGTTCGACGACGCGGAACAGGCACAGGCCCTGGCCAACGCCGCACTGGCGATCATCCTCGTGGAGGGCGGACTGACGACCCGGTGGTCGAGCGTCCGGCCGGTCGTGGCACCCGCCGGGGTGCTGGCCACGCTGGGGGTGGGGATCTCCGTCGCGGTCACCGCGGCCGGGGTGCACTGGCTGCTGGGCCTGGAATGGCACCTGGCGCTGCTGCTCGGGGCGATCGTCTCCTCCACCGACGCGGCCGCGACCTTCGCGGTGCTGCGCTCCCTCCCCCTGCCGCGGAAGCTCACGGGCCTGGTCGAGGCCGAGTCGGGCTTCAACGACGCCCCGACGATCATCCTGGTCACGGTGTTCACCACGGCCACGGCCGATCTGCCGCATCCGGGGCACATCGTCGCCAGCGTCGTCTACCAGCTCGTCGTCGGCGGTCTGATGGGCCTGGCCGTCGGCCGGATCGGAGTGGCCGCGCTGCGGCGGATCGCGCTGCCCGCCACCGGCCTGTACCCATTGGCCACCGTGGGATTCGGCATCATCGCCTTCGCCGCCGCGGGAGTCGTCGACGCCAGCGGCATCATCGCCGCTTACCTCGCCGGGGTGGTCCTGGGCAACGCCAAGCTCCCCCACCGGGCCGCCACCCGGTCCTTCGCCGAAGGCGCCGGCTGGCTCGCGCAGATCGGACTGTTCGTCACGCTGGGGCTGCTCGTCGATCCCAGTGAACTGCCCTCGGCCGCGCTGCCCGCCGCGGTGGCCGGCCTGATCCTGCTGCTGGCGGCACGGCCGGTGTCCGTCTTCCTGTGCCTGCTGCCGTTCCGCATGTCCTGGCGCGAGCAGGTGTTCATCTCCTGGGCGGGGCTGCGCGGAGCCGTTCCCATCGTCCTGGCCACCTACCCCGTGGTCGCCGGCATCGACGGGGCCGGCAACCTGCTCGGCATCGTCTTCGTCCTGGTGGTGCTGTTCACCCTCATCCAGGGCCCCGCCCTGCCGTGGGTGGCCCGGTGGGTCGGGCTGTCCGGGGCCGGCGTGGTGCGCGACGCGCAGGTGGAGACCGCGCCGCTGGACGTGCTCGATGCGGAGCTGCTCACCGTCTCGGTGCCACCCGGTTCCCGTCTGCACGGCGTGAGCGTCCTCGAGCTGCGGCTGCCGTCCCCGACGGTGGTCACGCTCGTCGTCCGTGACGGCACCACGCTGGTGCCCGACGGCGACACCGTCCTGCGCACCGGCGACGAACTCCTGCTGATCACCTCCCGGGACATGCGGGAGGCCGCCGAACGCCGGCTGCGCGCGGTCGGCAGGCGCGGCAGGCTCGCCCGCTGGCTGGGCGAGCACGGCGATGCCGAGGCCGCCGAGACCGTCGGCAGGTGACACGCCCACCCGGGGCCGTCCGCACCCGGGTGGGCGTCCGCGCGGTCTCCGTCTTCTCCCCGCTTCTCCCCGGACGAGTCCGCGGCTCCCGCGGCGCACCGGTGCGGTACACCCGTCTGCCACATCTTTGCGGTTGATTGTTGCTGCTCGGGGCACACGCGGAAGTCGAACCGGGGTACACCGCCAGAACCGAGCGGGACGGATCCGCCCGCACGGGGGGACCGCGTGAACCGGCAGTCGACGGAGGAGTTGGTGCGGCGGTGCTGTTCCTGCTGGCCGCCCATGCGGGGGTCGCGCTGGCGATCCCCTGGTGGCAGCGACGGCTCGGCCGCGCCGTGTGGCCGGTGGCGGCCCTGGTCCCGCTGGCGGTCGTGGTCTGGGCGGGCACGCGGGCGCCGCGGGTGCTGGCCGGCGGCGAGTACGTGGAGAGCCTGTCCTGGGCGCCCTCGCTCGGGCTGACCGTCGAACTGCGCCTGGACGCCCTGGCCCTGCTGATGCTCTGGATCGTCGCCGGTGTCGGCGCCCTGGTGCTGCTGTACTGCCGGTACTACGTGGAGCACGACGCCGGCCGGCTGGCCGCCACACTGCTGGCCTTCGCGGGCGCGATGACCGGACTGGTCCTGGCCGACAACCTGTTCGTCCTCTACGTCTTCTGGGAACTGACCACGGTCGCCTCGTTCCTGCTCATCGCCGAACGCGGCGAGGCCGCGGAGCAGCGGCGCGCCGCCCGGCAGGCGCTGCTGGTCACCACGGGCGGCGGCCTGGTCATGCTGCTCGGCTTCATCATGCTCGGCCAGGCGGCCGGGACCTACAGCGTCTCGGGCATCCTCGCCGACCCCCCGCGCGGCACGACGGTCTCCGTCGCGGTGGTGCTCGTCCTGATCGGGGCGTTCGCCAAGTCGGCGCAGATGCCGCTGCACGGCTGGCTGCCCGCCGCGATGGTGGCCCCCACCCCGGTGAGCGCCTACCTGCACGCGGCCGCGATGGTCAAGGCGGGCGTCTACCTCGTCGCACGGCTGGCGCCCGCCCTGGCGGACGTGCCCCCGTGGCGGCCCATGGTGCTCGTCGTCGGGCTGGTCACCATGGTGCTCGCCGCCTGGCGGGCGCTGCGCGTGACCGACCTGAAGATGCTGCTGGCCTACGGCACGGTCAGCGAACTGGGCATGCTCACCGCCCTGCTGGGGGCGGGGACCCGGACCGCGGCGCTGGCCGGGACGGTCATGCTGCTCGCCCACGCGGCGTTCAAGTCCGCGCTGTTCCTGTCGGTCGGCATCATCGATCACGCCACGGGGACCCGCGACATCCGCGAACTGTCGGGTCTCGGCCGCCGCATGCCCGTGGTGTGCGTGGTCGCGACCGTGGCCGTGGCCTCGATGGCCGGCCTGCCGCCGCTGCTCGGGTACCTGGGCAAGGAGGCCGCGGTGGAGGCGTTCCTGTACGGCACGGAACTCGGCGGCCACCTCTGGCTGACGGCGGCGCTCCTGCTCGGCTCCCTCCTGACCGTGGCCTACGGGGCCCGCTTCCTGCAGGGTGCCTTCGGCGGACCTCCCGGCGACGTGGCGGCCCGCGCCCACCGGCCCGCCCCGGGGTTCGTCGCGCCCGTGGCCGTCCTGTCGACCGCGACCCTGGTCCTCGGCGTGTGGTACGCGGGCACCGCGGCCCTCACCACGCCCTACGCCGACGCCTATCCGCCGGGCCCGCACGGCTCGTACGAGCTGTCCCTCTGGCACGGCTTCACCGCCGTGTTCGGCCTGTCGATGCTGTCCATCCTCCTCGGTGTCCTGCTGCACCTGGTGTGGCGCGACCGGTGGCGCCCGCCCCGGCTGCCGGACGTGCAGCGCGGGTTCGACCGTGCGATGGCGGCCGTGGACCGGCTGGCCGTGGTCCTGACCGGTCGCACCCAGGTCGGTTCGCTGCCGGTCTACATGACGGTGCTGCTGGTCACCGTGGTGGCGGTGCCGGGTGCGGTGCTGGTGGCCTCGACGCCCTCGCTGGGCTCGCCGCAGTGGTGGTGGTCGCCGAGCGAACCGTTCCTCGCGGTGATGGTGCTGGCGGCAGCGGCGGCGGTGGTCGTCACCCGGCACCGGCTGACCGGCATCCTGCTGTCCGGAGCCGCCGGTTACGGGGTGGCGGTGATCTTCCTGATCCGGGGAGCACCGGACCTGGCGCTCACCCAGTTCCTCGTGGAGACCATGACGCTGGTCGTGGTGGTGCTGGTGCTGCGCCGGATGCCGGCCCGGTTCGAACCCGGCCGGGCGCGGACCGGCACCCGCGTCGTACGGGTCGTGGCCTCGGGGGCGGTCGGGGTCTTCGTCGCCTGCCTGGCCCTGATGACCTCCTCCGCGCGGGAGACCCCGGCGATCTCCACCGAGTACGTGAGCCGGACGCCGGAGACCGGCGCCCAGAACATCGTCAACGCGATCATCGTCGACTTCCGCGCGATGGACACCCTGGGCGAGATCGCGGTGATCCTGGTCGCGGCGGTGGGCGTCGCCAGCCTGGTCAGGGTGGGCGGCCCCGGCGCGGTGCGGGAGACCGGCGACCGCGTCGGCCGACCGTTCCCGACGGCGCACTGGGACGAGCCCGTGGAGACCTGGCTGCCGGGCGCCCGCGAGCGGTCCGGCGGCGAGCGGTCGGTCCTGCTGGAGGTGGCCACCCGGCTGCTGTTCCCCTCGATCCTGCTGCTCTCGCTGTACCTGCTGTTCTCCGGGCACTACAGCCCCGGCGGAGGATTCTCCGGCGGCCTGGTGGCGGGTCAGGCGTTCGTACTGCGGTACCTCGTGGGGGGACGTGCCGACCTGGGGGCCGCCGTGAGGGTGCGCGGGAGCGTGATCGCCGGTTCGGGACTGATGCTGGCGGCCTTCGTCGGCCTGCTTCCGCTCGCCTTCGGCGGTGTGCCGCTGGAGAGCGTGGTGGTGACCCTCCACCCGCCGGTGCTGGGCACGGTGAAGTTCGCGACCAGCACGTTCTTCGACATCGGCGTGTACCTGCTGGTCGTCGGCGTCGTGCTCAGGCTGCTGTCGGCGGTGGGCGTCTCCCTCGACGCCCCCAGGGCCGCGGCGAGGGACGAGGACGACGAGGACGCGGACGACGAAGACGACGAAGACGACGACGACAACGGCGGGGGCGACGAGGCCGGGCACGGGGCCCGGGGGGAGGAGGGAGGCCGGTGGTGAGCACGATCGACGTGACGCTGGCCCTCGTGGTCGGCGGCCTCTTCGCCGTCGGTTTCTACCTCATGCTCCAGCGCTCGCTGATGCGCATCGTCCTCGGCTTCCTCATCCTCGGCCACGGCACGAACCTGCTGCTCCTGGTCGGCGGAGGCACACCGGGCCTGCCCCCGGTGCTGGACGGCGCGTCCGCGGACCCCGACCGGATCGCCGACCCGTTGCCCCAGGCCATGGCGCTGACGTCCATCGTGATCACCTTCGGCCTCACCGCCTTCCTCATGGCGCTGGCCTACCGGTCCTGGTACCTGACCGGCAACGACGGGGTCCCCGACGACCCGGAGGACCGGCGCATCGGCACCATCCGGGAACGCGCCGACAAGGATCAGGACACCTACCCCGACCCCGAACCCGATTCCGGTCCCGACGCGGGCCCGGCCGACGACGGCACACAGCAGGGAGGTGACCGATGACGGAGGCGCTGCTGGCCCTGCCCGTCATGCTGCCGGCCATCGGAGCCGGTCTGACCCTGCTCCGCCTGTCCCAGCGCGCGGTGCGCCTGCTCAGTGTCGTCGTCCTGACCCTGGTCCCGGCCGACGCGCTGGCGCTGCTCGTGCTCGCCGACACCCGCGGCCCGCAGGCCCTGCACGTCGGCGGCTGGGACGCGCCGCTGGGCATCACCCTCGTCGCCGACCGGCTGTCGGCGCTGCTGCTCACCGTGTCGACGCTGATCACGCTGGCCGTGCTGCTCTTCGCCATGGGGCAGGGCACCGCGGAGGAGGGCCGCCGCGTGGCCGTGGTCTTCCACCCCGCCTACCTGGTCCTCGTCACGGGCGTGAGCCTGGCCTTCCTCACGGGTGACCTGTTCAACCTCTTCGTCGCCTTCGAGGTGATGCTCGCCGCCTCCTACGTGCTGATCACCATCGACGCCGACGAGAACCGCACCCGCGCGGGCATGACGTACACGATCGTCAGCCTGACCTCGTCCATCCTGTTCATCACCCTGATCGCCCTGGTGTACGCGGCCGCAGGCACCGTCACCCTGGCGCAGCTCGGGCCGCGGCTGGCGGAACTGCCGCACGGGCTGCGCGAGACGCTCTCCCTGCTGCTGCTGGTCGTCCTGGGCATCAAGACGGCGATCATCCCGCTCCACCTCTGGCTGCCCGACAGCTATCCCACGGCTCCCGCGCCGATCACCGCGGTGTTCGCCGCGCTGCTGACCAAGGTCGGCGTCTACGCCGTGCTGCGCACCGAGACCCTGCTGTTCCCGCGCGGCAGCGGGTGGATCCTCCTGGCCTGCGCGGCGATCGTCACCATGGTCGTGGGCATCCTCGGCGCCATCGCCCAGGACGACATCAACCGGTTGCTGTCCTTCACCCTGGTCAGCCACATCGGCTTCATGCTGTTCGGCATCGCCCTGTTCGACGTCCGGGGACTGACCGGCACCATCCTCTACATCGTCCATCACATCGTCGTCCAGGCCGGGCTGTTCCTCGCCGCCGGCCTCGCCGTGATCCGGGCGGGAACGGCGTCGCTGCCCCGCATGGCGAAGTGGCCGCCGCCGGGCGTGCTGGTCGCCGTGCTGTTCGCCCTGCCCGCCCTGAGTCTGTCGGGGGTCCCGCCGTTCTCCGGCTTCGTCGCCAAGCTGGCCCTGCTCGAGGCCGGGGTCGCCCAGGGCGGTGCGGCCGCCTACTGCCTCGCGGCGGCCGCCCTGCTCACCAGCCTGCTCACGCTCTACGCCATGACGCGGGTGTGGACCACGGCCTTCGCGGGGCGACCGATGGGCACGGTGCGCGGCGCGCCCGGAAGACTCGCGTCCTCGGTCACCGAGGCGCCCGAGCCGCAGCCCGGCGGAGTGCGCGGTGCCCGGCTGATGCTCACCGCGACGGCCGGCATGGTCCTGACCGGAGTGGCGGTCGCCGTCTTCGCCGGCCCGCTGGCGCACATCGCCGAGCGGGCCGCCGAGGACCTCCTGCATCCCGAGGCGTACCGGTCCGTCGTCCTGGTGGGGGAGGGGGAGCACCGGTGAGCCCGCGGAAGAGGTCCCGCAGGATCCTGCACCACCTGCCGCTGGTCGTGTGGCTGTGGCTGCTGTGGGTGGTGCTGTGGGGTTCCCTCAGCGCGGTGGTGCTCGTCGGAGGGCTGCTCGCCGCCCTTCTGATCGTCGCGCTCTTCCCGCTGCCGTCCGTCCTGCCGGGAGCGGTGCCCCGGCCGCTGTGGATCGGGGCGCTGCTGTTCCATCTGCTGGTCGACCTCATCAGGTCGGGGACCACCGTCGCCTGGGCGGCCGTCCGGCACGGCGGGAGGACCCGCTCCGCGATCATGGAGGTTCCCCTGCACATCGACGACGACGTGCTGATCACGGTCGTCGCCGAGATCACCACGATCGCCCCGGGCACGGTGGTCATCGAGATCGACCGCCGTCGCAGGCGTCTGTACGTCCACACGCTCCCGGTCCGCGACCAGGAGACCGTCGACCTCCGGAAGAAGGAGACACAGGACCTGGAGCGCAGGGTCGCCCGATCCGTCGGGTACCGCCACGCCCCGCCCGGGCGCGGGTCACCGATCGATCCGTCGGACGTCCCCCCGCGGGACGGCACACCACCGGACCACCGAGGGGAACGAGGATGACCCACCTGTACAGCGTCACGCTGGGCGTACTGGTCGTGGCCGGACTGCTCACCCTGGTGCGCCTCGTGCACGGGCCGCGCGCCCTGGACCGCATCATGGCGCTCGACGTCATCGTCACCATGGTCATCGCCGGGACGGCCGTGGGCATGACGCTGCGCGACGACAGCACCGCCCTCCCCGTGCTCGTGGTCCTCGCCCTGCTGGCCTTCATCGGGTCGGTGACCGCGGCTCACCTCGTCGAGAAACGGAAGGGCATGCGATGACCCTCCTGCGCGACGTCGTCACCGCCGTCCTGTTCCTCACCGGCGCGTGCTTCTGCCTGCTCGGCGCGGTGGGGCTGCTCCGCTTCCGGGACACCGTGAGCCGTCTCCACGCGGCGTCCAAGGCGCAGACCCTGGGCCTGCTGCTCATCCTGGTCGGAGCCGCCGTGAACCGGCCCCTCAGGGACGCCCCGGTGCTGCTGCTCGTCGCCCTCTTCCAGCTGTTCAACGCGCCCATCACCAGTCAGATCGTCGGCCGCACCGCCTACCGCACCCACGCGGTCGACCGCCGCCGGCTGTTCTCCGACGAACTCGCGGACCGTCTCGCCCGGGACGGCACCCCCCTGCGCGAGCAGGGCGGCCTCACCCCGGACAAGGAGGAGGGGAAGAACCCGGACGACGAGGACCGCTGACGTTTGTGCCGGGGGCCGCACGGAACCCGTCACGCTCCCGACGGCGTGCCGCGCGGCCGGGCCGAGCGGGCGCACCCCAGCGGAAACGGAAGGTCGAGGGCCGGCATGAAGGTATCCGACTACATCCTCCAGCGGCTGCGCGAGTGGGAGGTGGACCACGTCTTCGCCTACGCGGGCGACGGCATCAACGGCCTGCTGGCGGCATGGGGGCGGGCCGGCGACGATCCGCGGTTCGTCCAGTCCCGGCACGAGGAGATGTCCGCGTTCCAGGCCGTCGGATACGCGAAGTTCTCCGGCAAGGTCGGCGTCTGCGCGGCCACCTCGGGCCCCGGCGCGATCCACCTGCTCAACGGGCTGTACGACGCGAAGCTCGACCACGTGCCCGTCGTCGCGCTGGTCGGGCAGACCAACCGCAGCGCGATGGGCGGCTCGTACCAGCAGGAAGTCGACCTGCAGAGCCTGTACAAGGACGTCGCCTCCGACTTCTGCGAGACGGCGACCGTGCCGGAGCAACTGCCGAACCTCATCGACCGCGCCTTCCGCACCGCGTACGCACGGCGCACGGTCACCGCCGTCATCATCCCCGCCGACGTGCAGGAGCTGGACTACAGCCCACCGACGCACGCCTTCAAGATGGTGCCGTCGAGCATGGGGCTCGGCCGGTACGCCCCGGTGCCCGCCGACGCCGACGTCCAGCGGGCCGCCGAGGTCCTCAACGCCGGCGAGAAGGTCGCCGTGCTCATCGGCCAGGGCGCCCGCACCGCCCGTGCCGAGGTGGAGGAACTGGCGGACGTCCTCGGGGCCGGCGTCGCGAAGGCCCTGCTCGGCAAGGACGTGCTCCCCGACGACCTGCCCTACGTCACCGGCGCCATCGGCCTGCTCGGCACCCGGCCCTCCTACGAGCTGATGCAGGACTGCGACACCCTGCTGATGATCGGCTCCAGCTTCCCGTACACGCAGTTCATGCCGGAGCTGGACCAGGCGCGCGGGGTGCAGATCGACATCGACCCGCACATGATCGGCCTGCGCTACCCCTTCGAGGTGAACCTCGTCGGCGACGCGCGCGAGACGCTGCGCCGGCTCCTGCCGCACCTGCGTCGCAAGGAGAAGCGGGCCTGGCGCGAGAAGATCGAGAAGGACGTCGCCCGCTGGTGGGAGGTCATGCAGCGGCGCGCCGCCGTGGACGCCGACCCGGTCAACCCGGAGTACGTCATCCACGCCCTGGACGGCAAGCTTCCCGACGACGCGATCCTGAGCGCCGACTCCGGCTCGGCCGCCAACTGGTACGCCCGCCACCTGCGGCTGCGCGGGCGGATGCGCGGCTCGCTGTCGGGCACCCTGGCCACCATGGGCCCCGGCGTGCCCTACGCCATCGGCGCGAAGTTCGCGCACCCGGACCGGCCCGCCATCGCCCTCGTCGGGGACGGCGCCATGCAGATGAACGGCATGATGGAGATGGTCACCGCCGCGAAGTACTACCGCGAGTGGTCCGACCCGCGGCTGATCGTCGCCGTGCTGAACAACGGCGACCTCAACCAGGTCACCTGGGAGATGCGGGCCATGTCCGGCGCCCCCCAGTTCGAGGAGTCCCAGCACATCCCCGACCTGCCCTACGCGGAGATCGCGCAGCGCATCGGCCTGGACGGCGTGCGCGTGGAGAAGCCCGAGCAGGTCGAGGCGGCCTGGGACCGGGCGCTGGCGGCCGACCGGCCCTTCGTCGTCGACTTCCGCACCGACCCGGCCGTGCCGCCGATCCCGCCGCACGCCTCCCTGGACCAGATCGAGGCCGCCGCCTCCGCGATCCTGCAGGGCGACAGCGACCGCGGCTCCATGGTCAGGCAAGGGCTCAAGGCCAAGGTGCAGGAGATGCTGCCCGGCACCCGGCACCGGGACGACCGCCCCGGTGCCGGCGCCGAGGACAGCGCCGGGGGCCGCTCGTGAGATCGACCGGCGGCCCGGCGTGTCGTACTCCCCGCAGGGGGCACAGGGGGACGATGAGGAAACGATCGGCCGACGACCGGGCCCGAACGGAGGAACCGGGTGGACCAGTGGGTCACCACCGGACGGAGCGGTGGGCTGACCGGGGGCGGCGCCCCCGAGGGGGAGGGGGACGCGTCGCGCGGACCCGGTCCGGACGTGCGCCGGCGCATCCCGCGCACCGACACCGTCCTCGGTGATCCGCGCCTGCGGGAGGCGGCGCGCCGACTCGGGACCGGCGCGGTGAAGTCGGCGGTCCGCCGGGCGCAGGAGCGGGCGCGCGACGGCACCGTGCCGCCGGAGGCGGTGGCCGACACGGCCGTCGCCCTGCTGCCGCGGTCGGCGAGCGGGCTGCGGCCGGTGATCAACGCCACCGGCGTGGTGCTGCACACCAACCTCGGCCGGGCGCCGCTGTCGGCGGCCGCCCGGCAGGCGGTGCAGGAGGCCGCCGGCCCCACCGACGTCGAACTGGACCTGCGCACCGGCGTACGGGCCCGGCGGGGCCGCACCGCGCTGGCCGCCCTGCGCGAGAGGGTGCCGTCCGCCGCCGCGGCGCACGTCGTCAACAACGGGGCCGCCGCGCTGGTGCTGGCGGCCACCGCGCTCGCGGCCGGCCGGGAGATCGTCATCAGCCGGGGGGAGATGGTGGAGATCGGCGACGGCTTCCGCCTGCCGGACCTGCTGGTGTCCACCGGCGCCCGGCTGCGCGAGGTGGGGACCACCAACCGCACCACCGCCGCCGACTACGCCGGGGCGATCGGCCCGGACACGGCCTTCGTGCTGAAGGTGCACCCCTCCAACTTCCGCGTCACCGGCTTCACGCGCGCCGCGGGCGTCGGCGAACTGGCGCCGCTGGGCGTCCCGGTCGTCGTCGACATCGGCTCCGGACTCCTGGCGCCCCACCCGCTGCTGCCCGAGGAACCGGACGCCGAGAGCCAGTTGGGCGCCGGGGCGGCCCTCGTCACGGCGAGCGGCGACAAACTGCTGGGCGGCCCGCAGTGCGGTCTGCTCCTGGGACGGGAGGAGACGGTCCGCGCCCTGGCCCGGCACCCGCTCGCCCGCGCCCTGCGGGTGGACAAGCTGACCCTGGCCGCACTGGAGGCGACGCTCACCGGGCCCGCGACCCCGACCGACGAGGCCCTCGACGCCGACCCGGGGCACCTGCGGCGCCGCGCCGAGCGGCTCGCCGCCCCGCTGGCCGCCGCCGGCATCGACGTACGGGCCGTGGACAGCTTCGCGACGGTGGGCGGCGGCGGGGCGCCCGGTGTGACGCTGCCCAGCGCCGCCCTGTCGCTGCCCGAGCACTGCGCCGCCGCCCTGCGCACCGGGCCGGTCCCCGTGGTGGGGCGGCTGGAGGGCGGGCGGTGCCTGCTCGACCTCAGGGCGGTGCCGGAACAGGACGACGAGCGGCTGGCCGGGGCCGTCCGGTCGGCCACGGGGAGGTAGGCGGGATGCGGGTGCTGGCCACCGCCGGGCACGTCGACCACGGCAAGTCCGCCCTGGCCCGGGCACTGACCGGGATGGAACCCGACCGGTTCGAGGAGGAGCGGCGCCGGGGCCTGACCCTGGACCTCGGATTCGTGTGGACGCGGCTGGACGGCCCGGACGGCCTGGAAGGTGAACACCTGGCCCTCGTCGACGTGCCGGGCCACGAGCGGTTCGTCGCCACCATGCTGGCCGGCGTGGGGCCCGTCCCCGCCGTGCTGTTCGTGGTCGCCGCCGACCAGGGCTGGCAGGAGCAGTCGCAGGAGCACCTGGAGATCCTGGACGCGCTCGGCGTCCGTCACGCCGTGCTCGCCGTGACCCGGAGCGACCTGGCCGACCCGGAGCCCGTACGGGCCGAGGCCGTCCGCCGCATGGCCGCCACCTCCCTCGGCACCGTGCCGTCCGTCGCGGTGAGCGCGGTGACCGGCGCGGGACTGGACGCACTGCGCGGGGAGCTGGCCCGGCTGGCCCGCGCCCTGCCCGTCCCGCCCGCCGACGCGGACGTGCGGCTGTGGCTGGACCGCGCCTTCACCGTGCGCGGCCACGGCACGGTCGTCACCGGCACCCTGGGCGCGGGCACCCTGCGCGTCGGCGACCGGCTGGTGGCGGGGGACGGCACGGACGGGCTGCGGGTGCGCGGGCTGCAGTGCCTGCACGAGGACCGGTCCGCCGTCGGCGGTGTGGCGCGCGTGGCCGTCAACGTCCACGGGGCCCCGGACGGCGTACTGGGCCGGGGCCAGGTGCTGCTGACGCCGGACCGCTGGCTGCTCACCGGGACGACCGACGTCCGGGTGGGCGGAGCGCCGGCCGACGAGCTCCCCCGGAGGATCACCCTGCACCTGGGCACCGCCGCGGTGCCGGTGACCGTCCGGCCGCTGGGGGCGGACACGGCCCGGCTCACCCTGGCCCGGAGGCTGCCGCTGCGGATCGGCGACCGGGCGGTGCTGCGGGAGCCGGGCGGGAGCCGCACGCCGTGCGGGGTGACCGTGCTGGACGTCCGGCCGCCGGAGCTGAACCGGCGCGGTGCGGCCCGGGCCAGGGCGGCCGAACTGGCGGGGATGACCGGCCGCCCGGACGGCGCGGCCGAACTGAGGCGGCGCCGGCTCGTCCGCCGCGCGGAGCTCCTGGCCATGGGCGCGCGTGCCCCCGCGCCGCCGGTCGCCGGGGACTGGCTGGCCGACCCGGAGCACTGGGCGGCGCTGCGCGGCCGCCTGGGCACCGAGGTGGAACGGTACGCGGCACGGCACCCGATGGACCCCGGCCTGCCCACCGAGGCCGCCCGGCGCCTGCTCGGCCTGCCCGACCGGGCCCTGGTCGACGCGCTCGCCGACCACCCCGGCACGGTACGACTGCGCCGCGGCCAGGGGCGGTTGCACGGACCCGGGAACGACGGACCCACCCTCCCGCCGCCGGTCCGGGCCGCCGTCGACGCCGTGCGGCGGGAGCTGGAGCGGACCCCGTTCCGTGCCCCGGAGGCCGACCGGCTGGCCGAACTGGGGCTCGGGCGCAGGGAGCTGGCCGCCGCGGTCGCCGCGGGCGCGCTGTTGCGGGTCGGCGAGGGCATCGTCCTGCTGCCGGGGGCGGACGCCCGGGCCGCCGCCGTACTGCGCGGCCTTCCGCAGCCGTTCACCCTGAGCGAGGCCCGCAAGGCCCTGGACACCACGCGCCGGGTGGCCGTACCGCTGCTGGAGCTCCTGGACGGACGGGGCCTCACCGAACGGGTGGACGACCGGCACCGGCGCTGCCGGGCCGGCGCGGGGAGCGGAGGCGGACGGGAATCGAACCCGCCTGCCCGAGATCCTCGGGCACCTCGGTTTTGAAGACCGGGAGGGCCACCAGGCACCCACACGCCTCCTCCGCCGCCCAGGCTATCCGTTACCCCCTCTTCCTCCCGGCACACGCACCGAACCGATCAGGAGCCAGACATGCACACCCCGACGCACGCACCCGTCCGCCTCACGCAGTTCGCCCACGGCGGCGGCTGCGCCTGCAAGATCCCGCCCGGCGAGCTGGAGGACGTCCTCGGCGGCCTCGCCGGGCCGGTGCCGCCCTCCGGCGACACACCGCTCCTGGTCGGGCTGGCCACCGGTGACGACGCGGCCGTGGCCGGCCTGCCCGCGCGGGGCGGCACCGCGGACCTGGCCGTGGTCGCCACCGCCGACTTCTTCACCCCCGTCGTGGACGACGCCTACGACTGGGGTCGGATCGCCGCCGCCAACGCCCTGTCCGACGTGTACGCGATGGGCGGGCGCCCGGTCCTCGCCGTCAACCTCCTGGCCTGGCCGCGGGACGTCCTGCCCTTCGAGCTGGCGCGCGAGGTGCTGCGCGGCGGGCTGGACGTCGCGGCCGAGGCGGGCTGCCACGTGGGGGGCGGACACAGCGTGGACGACCCGGAGCCCAAGTACGGGATGGCCGTCACCGGCCTGGCGGACCCGGCCCGGCTGCTGCGCAACGACACCGGCCGCCCGGGCGTGCCGCTGTCGCTCACCAAGCCGCTGGGGCTGGGGGTGCTGAACAACCGCCACAAGGCCACCGGCGAGCGGTTCGAGCAGGCGGTGGCCACGATGACGGCGCTCAACCGGGACGCCTCGGCCGCCGCCCTGGCCGCCGGGGCGACCTGCGCCACCGACGTCACCGGCTTCGGCCTCCTCGGCCATCTGCACAAGCTCGCCCGTGCCTCGGGCGTGACCGCCGTGGTCGACACCGCCGCCGTGCCCTACCTCGACGGGGCCCGGGAGGCGGTGCGGGACGGCTACGTCAGCGGCGGCACCCGGCGGAACCTGGAGTGGGTGGCGCCGTTCACCGACTTCGGGTCCGCGGACGACGACACGCGCCTGCTCCTGGCCGACGCCCAGACCTCGGGCGGGCTGCTGGTGGCCGGGGAGGTGCCGGGCGCCCCGGTCATCGGGGAACTCGTCCCGAAGGGGGCGCACTCCGTCGTCCTGCGGTGAACCGGCGGACGCGGCCGGCTCACGGATCGGTGCCGGTGCGCTCGTCGATGCCCGCCCGTTCCCGGTAGCGGCGCACCAGCTCCGGGGCGGCCGGGCCCCGCGGGCGGCGCCCCGGCCGGATGTCGACGGCGAACGCCTTCGCCTCCTGGATGTGCGTGTTGGGGTCCAGGGACAGGTGCAGCAGCTCGTTGGCCGCGTCGCCCGTGCTGTAGCCGTTCGGGCCCCAGTGGTAGGGGAGCCCCACCTGGTGCAGGGTGCGGCCGTGCACGGTCAGCGGCGGCACCCGGTCGGTGACCAGCACCCGCGCCTCGATCACGGCGCGGGCGCTGACGATCGTCGCCCAGCCGGTGTGCTCCAGACCGCGCTCGGCGGCGAGTTCCGGTGACACCTCGCAGAAGAACTCCGGCTGCAGTTCTGCCAGATAGGGCTGCCAGCGGGACATGCCGCCCGCCGTGTGGTGCTCGGTGAGCCGGTAGGTGGTGGCCACGTAGGGGAACACCTCGGTGCCCGGCTCGCCGGCGCTCGGCTGGTAGCGGTTGTCCGAGTGCGGCGGCAGCAGCAGGTGCCGCACCGGGTTGCGCTGCCGGCCGTACAGGAGGTTGGGGAACGGCGAGTCCTGCGGCTCGTAGTGCGTCGGCAGCGGCCCGTCGGTGAGGCCGGACGGCACGTACAGCCACGCCTTGCCGTCGGCCTGCATGATGAACGCGTCGGTGCCCGACAGGGCCTCGGACCCGGTCGCGTCCGGCGGCGGCTCGTGGTCGGGGGACTTGTCCTTCTTGACGTCGGGGACGTCGTGCCCGGCCCACTCCCCGCGCTCCGCGTCCCACCACACCAGTGCCTTGCGCGCGCTCCACGGCCTGCCCTCCGGGTCCGCCGACGCGCGGTTGTACAGCACCCGGCGGTTGGCGGGCCAGGCCCAGCCCCACTCGCCCGCGACCCAGTTCTGCCGGTCACCCGGCTTGCGGCGGTCGGCCTGGTTGACGCCGTCGGCGTACACCCCGCAGTAGATCCAGCAGCCGCAGGAGGTGGAGCCGTCGTCCCTGAGCTGGTCGTAGCCCGTGAGCGGGGCGCCCTCGGCGTCGCGCCCGTTGATCTCGGCCAGGACGGCCTCGGCGTCCGGCTCGGCCTGCGCGCCCTTCGTGGGGTAGTCCCAGACCAGGTCGAGCAGCGGCCGGTCCATCGGGTCGGTGGACGCGGCGAGCTTCTCCCGGATGATCCGCCCGAGGTGGAAGGTGAACCACAGGTCGCTGCGCGCCTCGCCGGCCGGCTCGACGGCCTGGTGGTGCCACTGCAGCAGGCGCTGGGTGTTGGTGAAGCTGCCGTCCTTCTCGGTGTGCGCGGCGGCCGGCAGGAAGAACACCTCCGTGCCGATGTCCTCGGTGCGCAGCTCGCCCGTCTCGATCTCCGGGCCGTCCTTCCACCAGGTGGCCGACTCGATGAGGGAGAAGTCCCGGACGACCAGCCAGTCCAGGTGGGCCATGCCGAGCCGCTGCAGCTTGGCGTTGGCGGAGCCGACCGCGGGGTTCTCGCCCATGAGGAAGTAGCCCTTGCAGGTGCCCTCCAGTTGGGCCATGACCGTCTCGTAGGTGGAGTGGGAGCCGGTCAGCCGCGGCAGGTAGTCGAAGCAGAAGTCGTTCTCCGCGGTCGCCGCGTCGCCCCAGTACGCCTTGAGCAGGCTCACCAGGTAGGCGCGCATGTTGCCCCAGTAGCCCTTGCTCGCCTCGTCGGCCCGGACGAAGGAGTCCAGGTTCTGGTTGTGGTGGGCGTGGGGCATCGGGATGTACCCGGGCAGCAGGTTGAACAGCGTGGGGATGTCCGTCGACCCCTGGATGGAGGCGTGGCCGCGCAGCGCGAGGATGCCGCCGCCGGGTCGGCCGATGTTGCCGAGCAGGGCCTGCAGCACGGACGCCGCGCGGATGTACTGGACGCCGACGGTGTGCTGGGTCCAGCCGACCGCGTACGCGAAGGCGGTGGTGCGGTCCCGCCCGGAGTTCTCGGTGACCAGGTCGCACACCTGGCGGAAGAGGTCCTGGGGGACACCGCAGATCCGTTCCACCATCTCGGGCGTGTAGCGCGCGTAGTGCCGCTTGAGCACCTGGAAGACGCAGCGCGGGTGGGTCATCGTCTCGTCGCGCTCCGGCTCGGTCTGGGAGATCGCGGCACCGCCGGAGCCGTGGGCCTCGCCGCGCGCGGCCTGCGAGACGGAGCTGTCGGTCTCGTGGCGCTCCTCGAAGTGCTGGTCGCGCTGGCCGGAGGCCGGCCGCACCGAGGAGCCCTGGTACTGCCAGGTGCCGGGGTCGTAGTCGCGGCTCTCGGGGTCGAACCCGGAGAAGACCCCGTCGAGGTCCTCGGTGTCGCGGAAGTCCTCCCGCAGGATGTCGGGTCCGTTGGTGTACGCGACCACGTAGTCCCGGAAGTAGGCGTCGTTCTGCAGGACGTGGTTGATGATCCCGCCGAGGAAGGCGATGTCCGAACCGGCCCGCAGCGGCACGTGCACGTCGGCCAGCGCGCTGGTGCGGGTGAACCGCGGGTCGACGTGGATCACCTTGGCGCCGCGGGCCTTGGCCTCCATCACCCACTGGAACCCGACCGGATGGCACTCGGCCATGTTCGAGCCCTGGACGACGATGCAGTCGGAGTGCTGCAGGTCCTGCTGGAAGGTGGTCGCGCCGCCGCGGCCGAACGAGGTTCCCAGACCGGGAACGGTGGAGGAGTGTCAAATACGCGCCTGGTTCTCGATCTGGATCGCGCCGAGCGCGGTGAACAGCTTCTTGATCAGGTAGTTCTCTTCGTTGTCCAGCGTGGCCCCGCCCAGGCTCGCGATGCCCATCGTGCGCCGGGTGCGGGTCCGGTCCACCTCCCACTGCCAGCCGGCCCGGCGGGCCTCGATCACCCGGTCGGCGATCATGTCCATCGCCGTGTCGAGGTCCAGGTGTTCCCACTGCGTGCCGTGCGGGCGGCGGTACAGCACCTGGTGCTCGCGTGCGCCGCCGGTGGTGAGCTGGAGGCTGGCCGCGCCCTTGGGGCACAGCCGGCCGCGCGAGATGGGGGAGTCGGGGTCGCCCTCGATCTGGGTGACGCGCCCGTCCTCGACGTAGACGTTCTGGCCGCAGCCCACCGCGCAGTACGGGCAGATCGACTTCACGACCCGATCCGCGGAGGCGACCCGGGGCGTGAGCCGCGCGCTGTGGCCGCTCTTGGCGGCAGCCCCGCGGCCCAGCGGGTCGGTGCCCTTGAGCTGGCGGTAGACCGGCCAGGAATCGATCCAGGTCCGCACACCCATGAGGTCAGCCCCTTCGGAGTGCCGCTTGCCGTGTGTCGCTCGTCTTGTGCCGTTCGTCGTGCGCCGCCCGGGGCCCCCGGGTCCCGGCCGCGGGCCCGTCCCTGTACGAATTCTCCCGCGGCGGCCCGCACGCGGCATTCCCGGACGCCGTGTCCGGGCGGCCCGGACGGCTGGGGAGTACCCCTCCCGCGGAGACCCAACCCCNNGGGGTTGGGTCTCCGCGGGAGCGGGGCCCGGGCGGGGGCTAGGGCGCTCCGCCGGGCCCCTGGGCCCCGGACCGGGCCCGCAGCCGCTCCCGCTGAGGCACGACCATGTACTTCGGGTCCTCGGCCGAGGCCACCCCGGCGTGGAACACGCCGAACCGCAGGACCGCGGAACCGGCCAGCAGGGCCGTGCCCGCCACGGCGCCGAGCACCCGGCTCCGGCGGCCCGCGGACGCCGCCAGCACGGCGCCACCGGCCGTGAGCGCCTCCGCGGCGCGCAGCAGCGTGCGCGGCCGGCCCGTCCCGTAGGGCTCGGCCGCCAGTCCCATGCGCCGCTTCATCACCCGGAAGGCGCCCAGCTCGAGCGCCGTGCCCAGGACGGCCGCGCGGCGCGCCGGACCGGTCTGCCCGGTGGGGGCCCCGGCCAGGGCGAGCCCGGCCGCCGCGGTGGCGGCGGAGCCGGCGAAGACGAAGGGCAGCTCGCGGTGGCCCTCGTGCCACGACGGCACGGCGGTGTCGGAGAGCAGCACGGCGGTGTACGTCGCCACCGCCGGACCGAGGGCGGCGGCGCCCGCGGTGGCGGCGGCGCCCACGGCGCGGTACCGGCCCGCGACGTCGGCGGCGGCCGCGGCCATCGTGAGCGGCGCGTAGCCCGCCAGCAGCCACGAACCCAGGTTCATCGGGGACGTGGGTTTGACGACGCGGAGCATGTTGAGGAAGCGGGCGGGGCGCCCGAGGTCGTGCACCAGCGCCACCAGAGAGAGGGAGACGGCGCCCGCCGCCCCCAGCTTCGCCGTGCGGGCCAGCGCCGGCCGGGCGGTGGCGTCCGCCCCGGCGGCCAGCAGCGACGACGCCCCGGCGAGGCCGCCGAGGTAGAGGTAGCCCGCGATGTCCAGCGCCTTCCACGTCGGTCTGTTCAGGACCGGCTTGCCGTAGTACGAGGAGAACTCGACGTCGGGCACCATGGCCTGCTCGCCGCGTCCGCGTCCGCGCCGGCGTCGGCCGGCGCGCGCTCCGGTGAGGGCCTCGCGTCCCGGACGGGCGCCCTCCGCCCCGTCCCGGGGGGCGTCGGACCCGGTCATCGCGGCCTCCTGGTGAAGCTGACGGCGGCCAGCGCGGCGAGCGAGGCGGCCGCCGCCGCCGCGTGCCGCCACATGGCGGGCAGGTCGCGGGTGGTGACGACCGGATCGGGCGGCAGACCGTACACCTCCGGCTCGTCCAGCAGCAGGAAGAACGCGCCGTCGCCGCCGACGCCGTCCTCCGGGTCCTCGCCGTACAGACGGGCGTCCGCGACGCCGGCCGCGTGCAGCTGGGCGACCCGGGCCGCCGCGCGCTCCCGCAGTTCCTCCAGCGGGCCGAACTGGATGGAGTCGGTGGGGCAGGACTTGGCACAGGCCGGTTCCATGCCCACGCCGAGCCGGTCGTAGCACAGGGTGCACTTCCAGGCGCGTCCGTCGTTCGGACGCTGGTCGATGACGCCGTACGGGCAGGCGGGCACGCAGTAGCCGCAGCCGTTGCAGATGTCCTCCTGCACGACGACCGTGCCGAACTCGGTCCGGAACAGGGACCCGGTGGGGCACACGTCGAGGCAGGCGGCGTGGGTGCAGTGCTTGCACACGTCGGAGGACATCAGCCAGCGCAGCTCGGTGCGCCCGTCGGGTGCGAGGGGGGAGATCTCCCCGGCCGGGGCGCCCGCGGGAGCGGCGCCCGGCGCCGGGGCGGTCGCGCCCGGCCCGGGGGAGTCCGGCGAGGTGCCGAGCCCCCGGGCCGCGGCGAAGACGTCGACGCCCTCGTGGCCGGTGCCCGGTTCCTGACCGCCCAGCGGTTTGCGCTGCTCGATGAACGCCACGTGCCGCCACGTGTCGGCACCGAGCCCCTGGGTGTTGTCGTAGGACATGCCGGTCAGTTCCAGGCCGTCCTCCGGAACCGCGTTCCACTCCTTGCACGCCA
>NZ_MSGP01000149.1 GCF_002078235.1 Streptomyces viridosporus | reverse complement strand
CCGCCCCCGCCGCCCTCCTCGCCGCCCTGTCCCTGTTCGCGCCCGGCTCCGGACAGCCGTCCGCGCCCCTGCCGGAGCGGATGGCGGACACCGGGGGCGGCACCCAGCTGATCACGGCCGTCGCCCCGGTAACCGGTGCGACCTCCGGCACGGTCACCTGGTGGGACCTCGAGGACGGGCGCTGGGTGGCCGCCGGTACCGCCGGGGCCCGCTTCGGGGCGAACGGGCTCGTCGAGGGGACCGCACGGCGCCAGGGCACGAACACCACGCCGACCGGGCTCTACGGGCTGCCGTACGCCTTCGGCACCGAGGCGGCGCCGCGCGGGACGGCGTACCCGTACCGCCCCGTACGCCAGGACTCCTGGTGGTGCCAGGACGGCGACTCGCACTCCTACAACCGCTGGACCGAACCCCTCGCGGCCGACTGCCGGGCCGCCGAGGCGGAGCACCTGATCACCTACCGGACGCAGTACGCCCACGCCCTCGTCGTCGACTTCAACTACCACCGTCCGGTGCGCGGTCGGGGCGCCGGCATCTTCCTGCACGTCCATGGGCGCGGGGCGACGGCGGGATGCGTGTCCGTGCCCGAGGAGGCGATGCGCCGGATCCTGCGCTGGGCCGACCCCGCGCGGGGGCCGCACCTCGCGATCGGGACGGAGAGCGGGCGCACGGCGATCACCCGGTACTGAGGCGGCAACGCGGCGGCATCTCCTCTGAACACTCCCGCGTCACGGCACGTATGTGTGGACCCAGGGCCAAGTCCCACGGAGGAACCGTGACCACCACGCTCGCCGGCGGCCGTGCCGCCCGCCGCCAGACGATGCGCCGCATCCGTCCGCGCCGCTCCCCTGCCGTGCCCCTGCTGCTCGCCGTCGGGGCGGGCGGGGCGGCCGTGCTGTGGCTGTGGTGGACCAGTACACCGTCCATCGCGGACACCACCGGCAGGATCGTCGCCGCGGGCCGGATCACGGGTCTGCTCGCCGGCTATCTGATGGCCCTCGTGGTGCTGCAGATGGCGCGGGTGCCCGCGCTGGAACGCCGGGTGGGCTCGGACCGGGTCGCGCGCTGGCACGCGATGAGCGGTCGCTACACCGTCTGCCTGGTCATCGCCCACGTCTTCCTCATCATGTGGGGCTACGCCCTCCAGGCGGGCAAGACCCTCGGTGACATCGTCCAGCAGACGATCACCTCCATCGACACGCTGCCGGACATGGGCAAGGCCGCCATCGGGACCGGTCTGCTCTTCGTCATCGCCTTCCTCTCCATCGGAGGGATCCGGCGCCGGCTGCCGTACGACGGCTGGTACCACGTGCACCTGCTGACCTACGCGGCGGTGTACCTGACGTTCTGGCACCAGATCACCACCGGCAACGAGTTCGCCGTCGAACCGTCCGCCAAGACCTTCTGGTACGGGCTCTACGGCGCGGTGACCGCGCTGGTCCTGTGGTACCGGATCATCACCCCGATCCGGCTGAACCTGCGGCACCGGATGCGGGTCGAGGCGGTCATCGAGGAGACCCCGGGCGTCGTGTCGGTGCTGATCGGCGGACGCAGGCTGCACCGGATGGGCGCGGAGGCCGGGCAGTTCTTCCGCTGGCGGTTCCTGGCGCCCGGGATGCGGTTCAGCTCCCACCCGTACTCGCTGTCGGCGGCGCCCCGCCCGGACACGCTGCGGATCACGGTGAAGGCGATCGGCGACCACACCTCCCGGCTGCGCGAGCTGGAGCCCGGCACCCGCGTGTGGGCGGAAGGCCCCTACGGGGCGCTGACCGCGCAGCGCCGCAGCCGCGGCAAGGTGCTGCTGGTCGCGGGCGGCGTGGGCATCACCCCGATGCGCGCGCTGTTCGAGACGCTGCCCGGCGCCTCCGGTGACATCACCCTGCTCTACCGGGCCAACAGCACGCAGGACCTGGCGCTGTGGGGCGAGCTGGCCAAGATCGCGGACGAGCGCGGCGCCCGGCTGATGTACGCGGTGAACAGCCCCGACGGGGAGCGCCCCGACATCTCGGCGGAGAGCCTGCAGCGCAAGATCCCGGACATCGATCGCCACGACGTCTTCATGTGCGGGCCGCCCGGCTTCGCGCAGTCGGTCTACGAGGCACTGCGCGGCGCGGGAGTCCCCGCTCGCCGTATCCATCACGAGTCGTTCGAGATGTGAGCGACGGGCCGTCCACACCCATCAGGAGCTTGAGAAGCGATGAGGAAGAGTCACCCCGTCCGGCGTGCCGTGCTGGCCACCGCCGCCACCGTCTCCGGCATCGTGCTGCTGCTGTCGCTGAAGCCGGCGTCCGACCCCGGTTCGGCCGCCGCCGGCGGCGCGGTCCCGCCCGCGGCGGCCCAGTCCCCGCAGGGCGGCGCCCAGCCCATCGGGAACGGCACCGTCACCGGGGACGCCGCCCAGACCCAGTACGGCGCGGTACAGGTCCGCATCACCGTCAGCGGCGGAAAGATCACCAAGGCCGAAGCCGTCCAGGCCCCCAAGGGCGGACAGAGCGACCGGATCACCTCCAACGCCGTCCCCCGACTCAACCAGGCCGCCGTCGCGGCACAGAGCGCGGAGATCGACGCGGTCTCCGGAGCCACCTACACCAGCACCGGATACAAGAAGTCGCTCCAGTCCGCACTGGACAAGGCACGCGCGGCCGGGTCCTCCGGGGCATCGGGGTCGGCCGGCTCCGGGCAGGGCTCCGGAAGCGCGCAGGCCCGCACGGTCACCGGGGACGCCGCCCAGACCCAGTACGGCGCGGTACAGGTCCGCATCACCGTCAGCGGCGGAAAGATCACCAAGGCCGAAGCCGTCCAGGCCCCCAAGGGCGGACAGAGCGACCGGATCACCTCCAACGCCGTCCCCCGGCTCAACCAGGCCGCCGTCGCGGCCGGCAACGCAGAGATCGACGCGGTCTCCGGAGCCACCTACACCAGCGCGGGTTACCGGCAGTCGCTCCAGTCGGCACTGGACAAGGCCGGTGGCTGACACGGTGGCCGAACCCGATGGAACGCCCGCCGCGGTGCGTCACGCGGAGGAGACGATGGGGACCGTCTTCTCCCTCGACGTCCGCGGCGGGGAACCCCGTGCGGTGCGCGCGGCGCTGGAGGCGGCGGTCGCCGGGCTGCACCGGGTCGACGAGGTGTTCAGCACGTACCGCGACGACAGCCAGATCTCCCGTCTGGCGCGCGGCGAGCTGACCGTCGAGGAGTGTGATCCCGAGGTCGCCGAGGTGCTGGAGCTGGCCGCGGAGGCGGAACGGACGAGCGACGGCTGGTTCAGCCCGCGCTACCGGGGCCGCCTCGACCCCACCGGGATCGTCAAGGGCTGGGCCGCCGAACGGGCGGCACGGACGCTCGCCGCGGCCGGGGCGACGGGGGTGAGCGTCAACGGGGGCGGGGACGTCCAACTGCTGGGGGCGCCGGGAGCACAGCGGCCCTGGCGGGTGGGTGTGTCGGACCCGCTGCGCCCCGGCGGTCTCGCCGCCGTCGTCTCGGCCGCCGGCGTCGACGAACTGGCCGTGGCCACCTCGGGCACGGCGGAGCGCGGCGACCACATCGTGGACCCCCGCACCGGCCGCTCCGCGGTCACCGACCTGATCGCCGTCACCGTGGTGGCCCCCCGCCTGACCTGGGCCGACTGCTGGGCCACGGCCGCCTTCGCGATGGGGTCGCGGCAGGCCCTCGCCTGGCTGGAGTCCCTGCCGGACGTCGAGGCGCTGCTGATCACGGCGGGGGACGAGGTGCGGTGCACGGGAGGGCTGGCCGCCCGACTGGGATGAACGCGGCACCGTTCGGGGCGAGCGGGGCACCGCGCGACCGGCCGCACGAGGACGCGCGCCCCGGGCCCCGACCGCGCCACGCCGCTCAGTGGCCGTTCTGCGCCAGCCTCAGCAAGTGGTCCGCCAGGGCCTGGCCGCCCACGGGATCACGGCTGATCAGCAACAGCGTGTCGTCGCCCGCGATCGTTCCCAGGATGTCCTGCAGTTCGGCCTGGTCGATCGCCGAGGCCAGGAACTGGGCGGCCCCCGGAGGGGTCCGCAGGACCACGAGGTTGGCCGACGCCTCCGCGGAGATCAGCAGCTCCGCGGAGAGCCTGCGCATCCGCTCCTCCTTCGCCGACTCCCCCAGGGGCGCCCGGGGGGTCCGGAACCCTCCCTCGCTCGGCACCGCGTAGATGAGGTCGCCGTCGGTGTTGCGGATCTTCACCGCGTTCAGCTCGTCCAGATCCCGGGAGAGCGTCGCCTGGGTGACGCTCAGTCCGTCGTCCGCGAGCAGCTTCGCCAGCTGGCTCTGGCTCCGCACCGGCTGCCGGTTGAGGATGTCCACGATCCGGCGGTGGCGCGCGGTGCGGGTCTGCGGCACGGCGGGCCCGGCGTGCGGTCCCTGGCCCTGCTCCTGGCTCATCGTCGTCTCATTCTCCGGATCGTCCTTCCCCGCCTGCCCGGCCGGCCTCGTCCAGGATGCCGGGCAGCGCCCCGAGGAAGGCGTCCACCGCGTCGTCCCCGAGGGTCAGCGGCGGCATCAGCCGTACGACATCGGGGGCGGGCGCGTTCACGAGGAATCCGGCGTCCTGAGCCGCCTGTTGCGCCTGGGGCGCGAGCGGCTCGGTGAGCACGATACCCAGGAGGAGGCCCGCACCCCGGACATGGTCGACCAACGGGTGGCCGGTGGCCTCGATTCCGTCACGGAGCCTCTCGCCCTGCCGCTTGACGTTCTCCAGCAGTCCCTCGTTCTCGATGGTGTCGAGAACGGCGAGTCCGGCGGCGCAGGCGACCGGGTTGCCGCCGAAGGTCGTGCCGTGCTGGCCGGGCCGGAGCAGGTCGGCGGCGCGCCCGAAGGCGACGGTGGCGCCGAGCGGCAGTCCGCCGCCGAGTCCCTTGGCGAGGGTGACGACGTCGGGCAGGACGCCCTCGTGGGCCTGGTACTCGAACCAGTTGCCGGTGCGGCCGACCCCGGTCTGCACCTCGTCCAGCACCAGCAGCGCACCCGTGGCGGCCGTGATGGCGCGGGCGGCCTTGAGGTAGCCGGGCGGGGGGACGACGACCCCGTTCTCGCCCTGGATCGGCTCGATGACCACCAGCGCCGTGTCCTCGGTGACCGCGGCGGCCAGCGCCTGCGCGTCGCCGTACGGGACGTGGGTGACGTCACCGGGCAGCGGCAGGAACGGCTCCCGCTTGCCGGGCTGGCCGGTGAGCGCGAGGGCGCCCATGGTGCGGCCGTGGAAACCGCCGTCGGTGGCGACCATACGGGTCCGCCCGGTCAGCCGGCCGATCTTGAAGGCGCCCTCGTTGGCCTCGGCGCCGGAGTTGCAGAAGTACACCCTGCCGTCGCGGCCGAAGTGCCTCAGGAGCCGTTCGGCGAGGGCGACCGGCGGCTCGGCGATGAAGAGGTTGGAGACGTGGCCGAGGGACGCGATCTGCCTGCTGACGGCCTCCACGACCGCCGGGTGGGCGTGGCCGAGGGCGTTGACCGCGATGCCGCCGACGAAGTCGAGGTACGCGTTGCCGTCGGCGTCCCACAGCCGGGCGCCCTCACCGCGGACCAGGGGCAGCCGCGGGGTGCCGTAGTTGTTCATGAGCGCGCCCTGCCACCGGGCGGTCAGCTCCTGGTTGGACACGGTGTCGCTCACGACTCCCCCTGTTCGTCGGGCACGACCATCGTGCCGATGCCCTCGTCCGTGAAGATCTCCAGCAGGATCGAGTGCTGGACCCGGCCGTCGATGACACGGGCGGTGGTCACCCCGTTGCGCACGGCGTGCAGGCAGCCCTCCATCTTCGGCACCATGCCGGAGGACAACTCCGGCAGGAGCTTCTCGAGTTGGGAGGCGGTGAGGCGGCTGATCACCTCGTCGGAGTTCGGCCAGTCCTCGTAGAGCCCCTCGACGTCCGTGAGGACCATGAGGGTTTCGGCGCCCAGTGCAGCAGCGAGTGCCGCAGCCGCCGTATCAGCATTGACGTTGTAGACATGGTGATCGTCCTGGGAACGGGCGACCGACGAGACGACCGGGATGCGGCCGTCGGCGAGCAGCGCCTCGATGGCGCCCGTGTCGATCTCGGTTATCTCGCCGACCCGCCCGATGTCGACCAACTCGCCGTCGATCCGGGGCTGGTGCTTGGTGGCGGTGAGAGTGTGCGCGTCCTCGCCGGTGAGGCCGACGGCGAACGGTCCGTGCCGGTTGAGCAGTCCGACCAGTTCCCGCTGCACCTGCCCGGCCAGCACCATGCGGACGACGTCCATGGCGTCCTCGGTGGTGACGCGCAGGCCGGCCTTGAACTCGCTGACGATGCCGTGCGTTTCGAGCGCCCGGCTGATCTGCGGGCCGCCGCCGTGCACGACGACCGGCTTGAGGCCGGCGTGGCGCAGGAAGACCACGTCCTGGGCGAAGGCGGCCTTGAGCTCCTCGTCGACCATGGCGTTGCCGCCGAACTTGATGACGACGGTCTTGCCGTGGTGCCGGGTCAGCCAGGGCAGCGCCTCGATGAGGATCTGGGCCTTGGGCAGCGCGGTGTGTTTGCGTGTGGCGGTCATGAGGAGTACGCGCTGTTCTCGTGGACGTAGTCGGCGGTGAGGTCGTTGGTCCAGATGGTGGCGGTCTCGTCGCCTGCGGCCAGGTCGGCGACGATGTGCACCTCGCGGTAGCGCATGTCGACCTTCTCGCGGTCCTCGCCGACACCGCCGTTCTTGCACACCCAGACCCCGTTGATGGCGACGGCCAGCCGGTCCGGCTCGAAGGCGGCCCGCGTGGTGCCGATCGCGGAGAGCACCCGGCCCCAGTTGGGGTCCTCGCCGTGGATCGCGCACTTGAGGAGGTTGTTGCGGGCGATGGAGCGGCCCACCTCGACCGCGTCGTCCTCGGTCGCGGCGTTGACCACCTCGACCTTGATGTCCTTGCTGGCGCCCTCGGCGTCCCGGACGAGCTGCTGCCCGAGGTCGTCGCAGACGGCCCGCACGGCCTCGGCGAACTCCTCGTACTCCGGAGCGGTTCCGGAGGCGCCGGAGGCGAGCAGCAGCACGGTGTCGTTGGTGGACATGCAGCCGTCGGAGTCCACGCGGTCGAAGGTCACCCGGGTCGCGGCGCGCAGGGCCCGGTCCAGGGCCGCGCTGTCGAGGTCGGCGTCGGTGGTGAGGACGACGAGCATGGTGGCGAGGCCGGGGGCGAGCATGCCGGCCCCCTTGGCCATGCCGCCGACGGTCCAGCCGTCCTTGGTCACGACGGACGTCTTGTGCACGGTGTCGGTGGTCTTGATGGCGATGGCGGCCTTCTCGCCGCCGTGCTCGGACAGCCGGCCCGCGGCGGTCTCGACACCGGGGAGCAGCTTGTCCATGGGGAGCAGGACGCCGATGAGTCCCGTGGAGCAGACGGCGACCTCGCCCGCGCCGACGCCGAGCACCTCGGCGGCCTTCTCGGCGGTGGCGTGGGTGTCCTGGAAGCCCTTGGGTCCGGTACAGGCGTTGGCGCCGCCGGAGTTGAGGACCACGGCGGAGAGCTGACCGCTCTTGAGGACCTGTTCGGACCAGAGCACGGGGGCGGCCTTGACGCGGTTGGAGGTGAAGACGCCGGCGGCGGCGCGGCGGGGGCCGTTGTTGACCACGAGGGCCAGGTCGGGATTGCCGTTCTCCTTGATCCCGGCGGCGATGCCCGCCGCCGTGAATCCCTTTGCTGCCGTCACACTCACGGTGTCTCCTCGTTCGCTTCTCCGCCCGGGGGGCGCAGGGGTGCGGGCGTCGTGCTCGTCTGCGGCCCGAGGGCTGCGCACGCGTCGCTCACGGCGCGACCCCGATCGTCGTCAGCCCGGTGGTCTCGTCGAGCCCCAGGGCGATGTTCATGCTCTGGACGGCACCGCCCGCGGTGCCCTTGGTCAGGTTGTCGAGGGCGCTGATGGCGATGATCCGGCCCGCCGCGGCGTCGTACGCGACCTGTACCTGCACGGCGTTGGAGCCGTACACGGAGGCGGTGGCGGGCCACTGCCCCTCGGGGAGCAGGTGGACGAAGGGCTCGTCGGCGAAGGCCTTCTCGTAGGCGGCTCGGACGGATTCGGCGGTGACACCGGGTCCGGCCTTCGCGCTGCACGTGGCGAGGATGCCGCGGGGCATCGGCGCGAGGGTGGGGGTGAAGGAGACGGAGACCCGCTCCCCCGCCACCGCGGAGAGGTTCTGGATCATCTCGGGGGTGTGCCGGTGCCCGCCCCCCACGCCGTACGGCGACATGGAGCCCATCACCTCGGAGCCCAGGAGGTGCGGCTTGGGCGCCTTGCCGGCACCGGACGTCCCGGACGCGGCGACGATCACGGCCTCGGCCTCGGCGAGCCCCGCCGCGTACGCCGGGAAGAGGGCCAGCGAGACGGCGGTCGGGTAGCAACCGGGCACCGCGACGCGCTTGGACCCCTCCAGCGCGGCGCGGCCACCCGGCAGTTCGGGCAGGCCGTACGGCCAGGTACCGGCGTGCGGGGAGCCGTAGAACCGCTCCCAGTCGGACGCGTCCCTCAGCCGGAAGTCCGCGCCCACGTCGATCACGAGCACGTCCGGGCCGAGCCGCTCGGCGACGGCGGCGGACTGGCCGTGCGGCAGCGCGAGGAAGACGACCTCGTGCCCGGCGAGGATCTCGGCCGTCGTCGGCTCCAGCAGCCGGTCGGCGAGCGGGAGCAGATGCGGCTGGAGCGCGCCGAGCCGCTGCCCGGCGTTGGAGTTCCCGGTGAGCGCACCGATCTCGACCTCGGGATGCCCGAGCAGCAGGCGCAGCAGTTCCCCGCCCGCGTACCCGCTCGCTCCGGCAACCGCCGCACGTACTGTCATGGACCCTCCTTCTCGATGGCATGACTATACGTTTCGTTGCAGGTTTATGCAACGCGATGGGGTGAGAGGGGCCCGGGCCATGCGGCCGGGCGCTCAGGCCGCCGGGTGAGCGCTCTCTCCGGCGAGCCGGCCCCCGGGCACCCGCTCGACCTGGGCGGCGTGCCGACGGCGCCGGACCTCCGGGCGGGAGCGGATCACGCCGACGGGCGGCGGGCAGCCGGGCACCGGCCGCCGGGACCGTGCCGGCGGCCGGCGCCCCGGTGTGGTCGGGAGGACCCGCTGCCGTACGCGGCCGAGGAGGCCCGGATGGCCGCGGCCGCCCTCGCCGCGCCCGGCACCGAGCGGGTGGGCGCGGACGCCGGTGCCGCCGAGGTCGCGCGGCCGGCGCCCTCCGCCGACGTCCCGCACCTCGCCTGCCACGGTGTCGCCGATCCGCTGATGCCCCCGCGCGGTGGTCCGGTGCCGGCGCACGGGCAGGTGCTCACGCTGAGCTCGCTGCTGCGGATGCGCATCGGGGCGCGTCCGGTGGTGCTCTCCGCCGGCGACAGCGGGCCGTCCGGCACCGCCTCGCCCGACGAGGTGGCCGGGTCGCCCACCGGTCCGCTCCAGGCCGGTGCCGCGGCCGTCGTCGCCTCGCTGGGGGAGGTGCCCGACGCCACCACGCTGCTGCTGAGGACCGACTTCCACGACCGGTGGCGGACAGCTCCCGAGGCGGGCACGGCCGCGGCGCTCGTGGCTCAGCGGGGGGCTCAGGGCCTCGTCGAACGGCGCCGAACACGACCGGTTCACCCGGTGGCTGGAGCACGGTCGCCCCCGGATCCCGGTCGGTGTGGTCGGGGCCTGCTGCGAAGCGGTGGCCCTGCTCGACCCGCTGCGGTTCGCCCCTGCCTCGCCCGTCCAGTGGGCCGCCTTCGTGCACGTCGGCGCGTGACCGTGTCCGCGGTTCGCCGCCGGACGCGGGCCGCCGCTGCCGGTGCGGCGGCGGCCCGCGGGGCCGGGTCCGCTACCGCTGCTTGATCCTCAGGAACGTCACCGAGTGCGCCGGGAACGTGTACGTGAACTCGTCCGAGACGCCCCGGAAGGTGGACGTCACCGGGGTGACCGGGGTGTCCGTCTCCGTGTTCACCGCGTCCGCGTCGGCGGCCAGCGTGGTCACGCGGGCCGTGGGGGCGACCTTCGCGCCGCCGAGGTCGATCGCCGTGCGGGCCTCGGCCGGCTGGGCGTTGACGACCTTGACGATCAGCTCGCCGGTCCGGGCGTCCTCGGTGACCACCTGGCGGAACGGCTCGGCCGGCTTGTCGTCGGTGAAGCCGCCCCACTCCCGGCCGTCGAGGTAGAGGGTGACCTGGCGGCCGCGCACCTTGATGTCGATGTCGTAGGAGCGGCCCGTCTCGATCGATCCTGCCTTGGAGATCAGCGTCGACTTGCCGCCGTCCACGGCCTGCTCGACGGCGGATCGGGTGTTGTTCCAGCCGCCCAGGTTCCACCAGTAGTGGTTCCCGGTGTCCTGGACGCCGAAGGCGATGAGGAAGCCCTCCTTGCCGGACTTCTTGGTGGCCTTCACGTGCAGGTCGTAGTCGTGCCAGGCCGGGTCGCCGGCCGTGACCATGGTGTTCTCGGCGGCCTCGTCGGTCTGGACGTACCGGCCGTCCTGGACGCTCCAGCTGCCGCCGCCGACGTGCTCCCACTGCGCGGCGCCGCCGGAGAAGTCGTCGCTCAGCAGCGTCGACCCGTCGGCGGCGGTGACCTTCACGTCGTCGTACGCGGCGCTGGTCGCCCAGGTCGAGAGGCCGACGGCACCCGTGATCGGGCCGCTGACGTCCGGGGTCGTGCTCGCCGTCGACGGGACCACCCGGTCGCCGACGTTGTTCATGAAGAGCTTCTGCACCTCGTAGTTGGCCGACCCCCAGGACGCGTGGTTGTTGAACCAGATCATGTCCGGCGACCACTGGACGTAGTCCTCGTTGGCGAGCAGCGGCGCGTACGAGGCGAGCTCGACGAGGTCCGCGTTGCGCTCCAGGCCGGTCATGAAGGCGGCTTCGGCGAGACCGTTCTTCCAGGCGTTGCCCTGGGAGGCGTACTCGCCGAGGAAGACCTTGGGGCCTTCGCGGTCGTAGGCGTCGTAGCGGTCGTTGTTCTGCAGGAACCACTGCGGGCTGTTGTAGTAGTGCTCGTCGACCATGTCGACCCCGCCCTCGCGGTTGAGCTGCCAGGCGGTCTCGAAGGTCGTGCCGGAGTCGTCCGGTCCGGAGTTGGAGATCACGGTGATGTCGGGGTGCTTCGCCTCGATGGCGGCCCGGAACCTCTGGAAGCGGGCGAAGAACTCCCTGGGCAGGTTCTCCTCGTTGCCGACGCCGATGTGGGTGAGGCCGAAGGGCTTGGGATGGCCCATCTCGGCGCGCACCTTGCCCCAGGTGGAGGTCGCCGGGCCGTTGGCGAACTCGATGAGGTCGAGGGTGTCCTGGATGTGGCGCTCCAGCAGCGCCTCGTCGTCGGTGGCCCGGTTCTGGCCGCAGCCGGTCACCAGCGCCGGGACGACGGGCAGCGACATGGCACCGACGTCCTCGGCGAAGCGGAAGTACTCGTAGTAGCCGAGACCGTAACTCTGGTTGTAGCCCCAGAAGTTCGCGTTGGTCGCGCGTTCCTCGACCGGTCCGACGGTGTCCTTCCACTGGTAGGAGCGCTTGCGCTGCCAGCCGGAGGCCTCGCTGTAGTCCTCCATGGAACCGGTGTTGACCAGGCAGCCGCCGGGGAAGCGGACGAAGCCCGGTTTCAGGGCGGCTATCTTCTCGGCGAGGTCCTTGCGCAGGCCGTTCGGCTGGTTCCGGTAGGTGTCGCGCGGGAACAGCGACACCATGTCGAGGGCCGCGGCGGCGGAGGAGGCGACGGTCAGCCGGCCGCGGTTGCTGGTGCGGGACGCGGTGAACGTGGCCCTGTACTTGGTCCAGCCGCCCTCGACGGCCACCTGCCGGGTGCTCGCCAACTGACCGGCGGCGTCCTTCAGGCCGACGGTGAGGGTGGTGCCGCCCTCGGCGCGCGCCCACACGGAGAAGTCGTACCGCTTGCCCTTCTCCACACGGATGCCGGTGTTGTAGCCGGCGTTCGTGACGGAGGAACCCGCGCCCAGGGAGAGGTAGTTGCGGTTGCGCTCGCCCAGTCGGCCAGCGTCGTTCAGCACCTCGGCCGTGCCGGCGGCCGTCCAGGAGGTCAGGGGCGTGTAGGAGCCGTGGTCGGCGGTGGAGTACTCGAAGGACCGGTTCTGCACGAGCTCGGCGTACAGACCGCCGTCGGCGGCCCGGTTGATGTCCTCGAAGAAGACGCCGTACATCGTGTCGCCGATCGTCGCGCCCCGGGCGTCCGGGTCGACGGTGAGCGTGTAGTCGGTGACGTCCTCGGCGTGCGCGGGGACCGGGACGAGGGCGGCGGCCGTCAGCAGGGCGGTGGCGGTGAGACCGAGTCGGAGGCGGGCGCGGCTTCGTGCGGTGCGTGACATGGATACTCCGCGGCTCTGGGCGGGGGGACTCTGGAGTTGTTCGATATGTCGATCGTTGACCAGCACTTCGAACGGCAAGATAGGGAGGAGACAGGAGCACGTCAATGGGGCGTGCGGCGGCGGAGAGCGTGCGGGAAGGGACCCGATGGGCGAGTTCTGGCCGGTGCCCGACGTACTGGCCCATCTGCGCGGCCGCTGGCGGGTGGAGCGGACCGTGCGCGACCTGGCGAGCGGCGACCTCGGCCGCTTCGAGGGGGTGACCGTTTTCGGCCCGCTGGAGGGCGGCGGCCTGCTGCACCGGGAGTCCGGCACCTTCACCTGGCGGGGCGTCGCCCGGCCCGCCGAGCGGACGCTGCGCTTCCTGCCGGGGCCGGGCGGCACGGCGCACGTACGGTTCGCGGACGGCCGCCCGTTCCACGACCTGGACCTCTCGACGGGCCGGCACGTCGCCGACCACCCGTGCTCGGCCGACCTCTACCGGGGCGAGTTCACCGTCCACGACGAGGACCACTGGCGGACGGTCTGGCGGGTGCGCGGTCCGGCCAAGGACCTGGAGCTGACCACCGACTACGCGCGCAGGGGCTGAGCGGACACCCCGTCGAGGCACAGGCTCCAGCGGCCCGGCCGGCCGGCCACGCCGATCGTCGACAACGAGCGGACGTCGATGCTCCAGTACGTCGCCGGCGGCGCCTTCAGCACGTACACCAGGGCCGCGCGGATGACGGACGGCTCGGCCACGGCCACCACCCCGCAGCCGTCCTCCAGGGGCCGGGTGTCGAGCCAGCCGCCGAGGCGCCTGATGAAGTCCAGCAGCGACTCCCCGCCGTGCGGTGTGGCCCGCGGGTCGGCGAGCCAGGCGTCCACCGCCTCCGGCTCCCGGGCCATCGCCTCACCCAGGGTCATCCCGCGCCAGCGGCCCATGTCGCAGTCGCGCAGGGCGAGCTGGACCAGCGGGGCGTAACCGAGGCCCTCCCCGGTGGCACGGCTGCGCGGGGCCGGCGAGCAGTAGCGCAGATCGGCCGCGGCGAGCGGCAGCAGATCGGGGGCGGCCCGCTGCACCTCGTCCCAGCCGGCCCGGTCCAGCGGCCGGTCGTCCTCGAAGCGTTCGGCGAGCACCGAGGAGCTCCCCGCGGCGGCGACGAACGTGACCCGAAGTGCCATGCGGCGATGGTCGGGCGCGGAAGTATCCGGGTCAAGAGGTGCCGCCCCGAACGTTACTCAGGGTTCACCCGAGTCGGGATCCGCCGGACAAGTCGCCCGTGCCGCGGGCCGGCCGCGCGGTCGCCCGAGGACGGGCGGGCCCGCGATCGCCGGGTCCCGCCTTTCCCGGGACGCCCGGGGCCCGGTACGCCCCGGCGGACGGCCACCGACGCACCCGCGCGGCGTCGGTCCGGCCGGGGCCGGCGGCTGCCCCGCGGTCCTCGGACCGTGCGGGACACCGTGCGGGACGGTGTCGAGCGGTCATCCCGGCACCTCGTCGCAGGCGCTCCGCAGGCGCCGCACCCCTTCCGCGATCTCCCCGGCGCCCGCCACCGCCGCGAAGCTCAGCCTGAGGTGCCCGGCCGGGGGTTCGGCGCTGAAGTACGGGCGGCCGGGGGTGAGGGCGACGCCGGCGCGCAGGGCGGCGGCCGTCAGGGCGGACTCGGCCGTGCCGTCGGGCAGCCGCAGCCACAGGTGGTAGCCGCCGGAGGGGACGTGCGGCAGGGCGAGTTCCGGCAGGTGGAGACGGAGCGCGGCGGCCATGGCGTCCCGGCGGACCCGCAACTCGGCCGAGAGCGCGCGCAGATGGCGCGGCCAGGCGGGCGAGCCGACGAGTTCCAGCGCGGCCTCCTGGAGCGGGCGGGGCACGAAGAAGGTGTCGACGACCTGGATGGCCCGCAGCCGCTCCAGCACCGGGCCGTGCGCGACGAGGGCGCTCACCCGGAAGCTGGGCGAGGTCGCCTTGGTCAGCGAGCAGACGTGCACCACGACCCCGTCGGGGTCCTCGGCGGCGAGCGGTCGCGGCAGCGGCCCCGCGTCCTCGTGCACCAGCCGCCGGACGAAGTCGTCCTCGATCACGAAGGCGCCCGCCGCGCGGGCGATGCCCAGCACCTCGCCGCGCCGGTCGGGCGCGAGCACGGCGCCGGTGGGGTTCTGGAACAGCGGCTGGCAGACGAAGACCCGGGCGCCGCTCGCCCGGAACGCGTCCGCGAGCAGCGCGGGCCGTACGCCGTCCGCGTCCACCGGGACGGGCACCGGGCGCAGTCCTGCCGCGCGGGCGATGGCCAGCATGCCCGGGTAGGTGGGCGACTCGACGAGGACGGGCGCGCCGGGCGGCGCGAGCGCGCGCAGGGCGGTGGTCAGCGCGGACTGCCCGCCCGAGGTGACCAGCACCCCCGCCGCCGTCACCGGTCCCCCGACACTGCGCGCGAACCACTCGCGCAGCTCCGGCAGCCCTTCCACGGGCGGTCTCCCCCAGGCACCCGGCCTGCGCCCGGCCCGGGACAGCGCCGCCGCCATCGCCCGCTCCGGCTGCAGACAGGGGTGCAGATAACCGCCACTGAACTCGATCACCCCGGGCGGCGGCGCGGCGAGCGAGACCAGCACCCCGGAGGCGTCCACCGAGCGCGGCACGAGGTCGGCGGCGCCGTCCGCGCTGAGGGCGACCTCCTGCCAGGAGGTGTCCCCGGCCGGAGCGGCCGGGACCCGGGGCCGGGCGCGGAAGGCGCCGGCGCCGGGCCGGGTGACGACCAGGCCCTCGGCGGCGAGCTGCGCCAGCGCCCGGGAAACGGTCACGGGGCTCACCCGGAACCGCTCCACCAGGGCCCGACTGGACGGGAGCTTCTCACCGGGAGAGTAGCGGTCGAGCTCATTCCGCAGCCGATCCGCCAGTTCATCGACGCTGCTACGCTCATGCATGAGAGCACAGAGTAGCGCTACTCCCGTGACCCCGGTAGCGGTCGCCGCCCACCGGGACCGCGCCGGCCTCGGCACCCTCCAGGCCGCCCTCGGCGTCCTCGCCTTCTCCCTCACCTTCCCGGCCACCGCCTGGGGCCTGGAGGGCTTCGGCCCCTGGTCGCTGGTGGCCGTGCGCAGCGTGCTCGCGGCACTGATCGCGGGCGGCTGTCTGCTCGCCGTGGGGGCGCCCCCGCGCGCGCCGGGCCGGGCGTGGGGGCGGGTTCCGCCGCCCGACCGCCGGCACTGGCCCGGGCTCGCGGTGGTCGGTGCCGGGGTGGTCCTCGGCTTCCCGATGCTGACCACCCTGGCACTGCAGACCTCGACCACCGCGCACGCGGCCGTCGTGGTGGGGCTCCTTCCGCTGACCACGGCGCTGCTGTCCGCCCTGCGCGTCGGCTCCCGCCCCTCGCGCACCTTCTGGGCCGCGGCCCTGACCGGAGCCGCCGCCGTCGCGGTGTTCACCGTCCGGCAGAGCGGCGGCGCGCCGACCACGGCCGACCTGTACCTCTTCGCGGCGCTGCTGGTGTGCGCGGCCGGGTACACCGAGGGCGGCCGGCTGGCCCGGGTGATGCCGGGCTGGCAGGTGATCGGCTGGGCCCTGGTGCTGTGCCTGCCGCTCACCGTGCCCGCCGCCGCGATCGCGCTGGCCCTCGAGCCGGTGCGGCTGACCGCGCACAGCGTGGCCGGGTTGCTGTGGGTGGCCGCGGGTTCGCAGTTCCTCGGGCTGGTCGTCTGGTACCGGGGCATGGCGGCGATCGGCATCCCCAAGGCCAGCCAGTTGCAGCTGGCCCAGCCGCTGCTCACACTGGTGTGGTCGGTGCTGCTGCTGAACGAGCGCCTGACGCCGGCCGCCCCGCTGACGGCCGCGGCGGTGCTCGTGTGCATCGCCGTCACGCAACGGACGCGCGCCTGAGGAGTGCGTACGGCCCGCTGCCGGGCGGCGCGCCCCGCCGTAGACTCGAGGCCACGGACCGCTGCTCCCGCATCTGTGAGGAGGCCCCGATGCACGCAACCGTGGGTGACCAGCTTGTCCAGCACGGCAGGGTGGTCGGTCAGCACGACAAGGTCGCCGAGATCGTCGAAGTGATGGGGCAGGAGGGCAATCCGCCCTACCGGGTCCGCTTCGAGGACGGGCACGAGGCCGTGTGCTCACCCGGCCCCGACTCCGAGATCCGGCACAAGGCCCACCAGCGGTAGGTCAGCGCGGGGGGTTCGCCGGCTGCCGGTAGTGGTCGGCGACCACCCGCGCCATCGCCCCGACCGGGTCGGCGGCCAGCTCACGGGCGGCGAAGAAGACGTGCCCGCGTGCCGATGCGTACTTCCCGGCCAGGGCGAGGTGCCGGGACAGCTCGGCCGGGTCCTGCCAGGCCGCGGGCTGCGCCGGGTCGCCCGCCTTGTACAGCGCCTCTCCCAGGTAGAGCTGCGTACCCGATCCCCGTACGACCTCGGCCCACCAGGGGAGCAGCGCGGCGTAGTCGGCGGCGGCGAAGCCGATGTGCCAGTACAGCTGCGGGCAGATGTAGTCGATCCAGTTCTCCCGGGCCCACCGGCGGGTGTCCGCGTGCAGGTCGTCGTACGTCTGCACGCCCGCCCGGGTGCGCGAGCCGAGGGCGTCCGCGTCCGCGTTGCGCCACACCCCGAAGGGGCTGATGCCGAAGCGGGTGCCGGGCCGGACCTCCTTGATCCCGGCCGCCGTCTCGCGCACCAGCCGGTCGACGTTGTCCCGCCGCCACGCGGCCCGGTCCGGGAAGGCGCCGCCGTGGGCGTCGTAGGAGCGGTCGTCGTCGAAGGTCTGGCCGGGCACCGGGTACGGGTAGAAGTAGTCGTCGAAGTGGACCGCGTCCACGGGGTATCGGCGCACCGCGTCGAGCATGGCCTCCCGCACGAAGGCGCGGACCTCGGGCAGCCCCGGGTCGTAGTACAGCTTGCCGCCGTACGGGACGACCCAGTCGGGGTTCTCGCGGGCCGGGTGGGAGGCGGCCAGCCGGGCCGGGTCGGCGTGGAGGGCGACGCGGTACGGGTTGAACCAGGCGTGCAGCTCCAGACCGCGGGCGTGGGCCTCGGTCACGGCCGTGCCCAGTGGGTCCCAGCCGGGGTGCCGGCCCTGGGTGCCCGTGAGGTACTGCGACCACGGTTCGTACGGCGAGGGCCACAGGGCGTCGGCCGTGGGCCGCACCTGGAGGATCACGGTGTTGAGCCGGGCACGGACGGCCGCGTCGAGGTGGGCGGTCAGCTCGGCGCGCTGCTGCGCGGCGCTCAGCCCCGGCCGGGAGGGCCAGTCCCGGTTGGCCACGGTGGCCAGCCACACGCCCCGCATCTCGCCGGCCGCCTCGGCGCCGCCCCGTCCCGGGCCGCCCGGTGCTCCGGAGCCGTGCCGCCCCGGCGCGGCCGACGCCTGCGGCATCGTCGCCAGTGCCGTCAGCGCCGCCGCGAACACCCTGCGTGACACACGTCCCATCGCGCACCCCTGGAGCCCGTCGGACCGCCCGGCCGCCGCCCGCCTCGCGCTCAGAATGCCCCACCCCGGCGATCGATCATCGATACTTCGGAGTAACGTGCACGGACGGAGCAGGCACCGGGACCCGGCGGACCTGCCACAGCCGTAAGCAGGAGCGAAGGGAACGATGTGACCGACATCGAACGCGTCGGAGTGGTGGGCTGCGGTCAGATGGGTGCGGGGATCGCCGAGGTGTGCGCCCGGGCCGGACTGGAGGTCAAGGTCGCCGAGACCACCGGCGAAGCCCTGGAGATAGGCCGTACCCGGCTGTTCAACTCCCTGTCCAAGGCGGCCGAGCGCGGCAAGATCACCGCGGAGGAGCTCCAGGACACCCAGGCGCGGCTGAGCTTCACCACGGACCTCGGCGAGTTCGCCGACCGTGACCTGGTGATCGAGGCCGTCGTCGAGAACGAGCAGGTCAAGACGGAGATCTTCCAGGTGCTGGACCAGGTGGTGACCCGTCCGGACGCGGTGCTCGCCTCCAACACCTCCTCCATCCCGCTGGTGAAGCTGGCGGTCGCCACCTCGCGGCCCGACCACGTGATCGGCATCCACTTCTTCAACCCGGCGCCGGTGCAGAAGCTGGTGGAGCTGATCCCGGCGCTCACCACCTCCGAAGGCACGCTGAGCCGTGCCCAGGTGTTCACCGAGAAGGTGCTGGGCAAGCACGCGATCCGCGCCCAGGACCGCTCCGGCTTCGTGGTCAACGCGCTGCTGATCCCGTACCTGCTCTCGGCGATCCGGATGTTCGAGTCGGGCATCGCCAGCCGGGAGGACATCGACAACGGCATGGAGATGGGCTGCGCCCACCCGATGGGCCCGCTGAAGCTGTCCGACCTGATCGGCCTGGACACGGTGGCCTCGGTCGCCCACTCGATGTACGAGGAGTACAAGGAGCCGCTGTACGCCGCTCCCCCGCTGCTCCAGCGCATGGTCGACGCGGGCCGACTGGGCCGCAAGACGGGCTCGGGCTTCTACACGTACGGCTGACACCCCGACCGCGGGCCCGGCACCGAGGAGGTGCCGGGTCCGCGGCGTTCGCGCGCCGCGCGGGCGTCAGGGCAGGGTGTCCTGCCCGAGCCGGAGACGGTGCAGCAGGAGTAACGCGGCCGCCATGGTGGCGGCCGGGACCTCGCCGCGGGCGATCAGGTCGGGGACCAGTTCGAGGGGCACCCACTCCCGGCGGTCCGACTCGAAGTCGTCCACGGGGTGGCCGACGTACTCGCCCTCGTCGGCCCAGTAGACGTGGTGCCGGGCGTCGGTGAGGCCGTTGGACGGCTCCGTGCTCATGAGGTGGCGCAGGGGGCCCGGCCGCCAGCCGGTCTCCTCCTCCAGTTCCCTGGCGGCCGCCCCGACGGCGTCCTCGCCGTCCTCGACCACGCCCGCCGCGAGTTCCCACCCCCAGCTGTCGGTGATGAAACGGTGGCGCCGGAGCAGGAGGACCTCGTCGGCCCCGTTCACCACCGTGGCCACGGCGACGGGCCGCAACCGTATGAGGAAGTGGTCGAGATGCCGGCCGTCCGGCAGTTCGACATCCGCGAGATTCACCTGGAACCAGCGGTTCGCATAGACGGTCCGCTCGTTCTGCTTCGTCCACTGCACGGTCCTGCCACCTTCCGACGGGTAAGGGGCAATATCGCAGCAGGAATGATCCGGCAGCAGGCGCACGGGAGGCCGCCCACGGCGCAGCGGAAGGCGCGGAGGAGGCGCACGCCGGACACGGTGCCCCTGAACCGCCCCTGAACCGCCCCTGTCCCACAGCGGTGCTACAGCGGTACGCGCAGCGCCCCGTCGATGAGTTCGGCCGCCTCGGCCGTGCCGGCGCAGCCGCTGCGCACGAGGTGCTCGCGCACCGCCCGCAGTCGGTCGCGCAGCCGCTGCGACTCCATGCCGCGGGCCTGCTCGGCCATCCGCACCGCGATGGCCACCGCGCGGTCGGCGTTGCCCTGACGCAGTTCGACGGTGCTCAGCATGGCCAGCCGGTGCACCCGGCCCCGGTCGTGCGCCGGGGTGTCCACGGCCGCCGCGGCGTGCTCGCCGGCCGCCGCCAGCTCGCCGAGGCTCAGCAGCGCCTCCGCCACCTGGACGTTGACCAGGCCGGGCTGGACGTAACCGGTCTCGTCGGGTTCGCACCCGCGCCGGATGCGCTCGGCCGCCTGCTCGGCCCGCCGGATGCAGGCCAGCGCGTTCGCACCGTCGCCGAGGTGCGCGTAGGCCTTGGCCTGCATCGCGTACAGGTCGGAGGCGAGCGCCGGGGTGGTGTGCCGGCCGGCCGCGCGCAGTGCCGCCTCCGCGAACGCGACGGCCTGCCGGTACTCCCGCATGTACAGCGACTGGTTGACCAGCAGCGCTGTCGCATACGCGCCCAGGCCCCGGTCCCCGCTGGCCTTCGCGAGCCTCAGCGCCTGGTGGAAGTAGCGCTGGGCCAGGCCGTGCGCGTCGGAGTCGTACGCGCAGATACCGGCGACCGCCACCAGTCCGCCGGTGGCCCGGTGCAGTCGCCGGCCGGTGGCGTCGGTGTATCCGCCGCGCAGCAGCGGGGCGGCCTCGGCGTTGAGGAAGCCGACGATCCGGGCGCGCGTCGCGATGCCGCCGACCTTGCGGTACATCTGCTCGTAGTGGGTGCGGGCGGCGCGCAGCATGGCGAGGTCGCCCGGTGTGACCGGGTGTCGGCCGCCGCGGGAGACGTCCGCGTCCTCGGGCGGGTTCTCCCACTCCCACACGGGCATCACGGCGGGCGTGCCGGTGACCGCGGGCGCGCCGAGGAGGTGCGGGCGCTGCTGCTGGTCGGAGCGCCACAGGGCGGTGGCGCGCTCGACGAACCCGGACAGCGAGCCGGTGTGCGGGACGGACGGCCCGCCGGGCACGCCGAGGCCGATGTCGTCGAGGGTGACCGGGCGGTGCAGCCGGGCGGCGAGCACCTCGCAGATCAGGTCGGGCACCTGGCCCCGGGGCCGCTGCCCCTTCAACCACCGGGCGACGGCCGTGTGTTCGTACCGCAGCGACAGACCGCGCACCCGTCCGGCCCGGTTGACGTGCGCGGCCAGGCCCGTGTGCGAGATCCCGGCCTCGTCCAGGATCGCGTCGAGCAGGGTGTTGGGCTGCATGCGGCCCCCCCGGTGGATCGGTGCCGTCAGGGTAGTGGCGCTCCGTTCACACGGGGTGTGAACGAAGTGCCCGAATCCGCGGCGTGTGCGCGCTGTCGCGGAGAGTTCCCGGCCGGTTGACTGGCTTGTCTCGAAAGAGGCCGGCCGGGCCGTCGGCTCCCCCTCGTACAGTGCGGCGGCCCGTTCCCGCGCCGTCCGCCCGGCTGCCTGCCCGACACTCCGTGGCGGGGCGGACGGCGCACGGCCCCGTCGGCTCCCCCCTCACGCCGGGAACTGCAGCTGGTCGGTCGGGGGCAGGTCCGCCGCGGCCGGGCGCGCGGATCCCGGCACCCCCGCGGGGGCACGCCGGGGCGGACGCTCGTTCCCGATGATCAGCAGGGCCACGTCGTCCTCGGGCGGGCCGACCGTGTGGCGCAGCAGCGCCCCGAGGACCGTGCGCAGCACGGCCCGGGGGGCGACCGGGTGCTCGCCCGCGGCGTCGGTGAGGACCTCGCGCAGGGGGAAGAACCGGCCGTCGGCGTCCCGTGCCTCCTCGGCTCCGTCCGTGTGCAGGACGAGTGCGTCGCCGGGCAGCAGGCGTCCGCAGGCAACGACGGGGAGTTCGGAGGGCAACGGGAACGGGCCGAGGGGTGGGAGCGGATCGGCGCGGGCGAGCGGATCGGCACGGGCGCCGCTCAGCAGATACGGCCAGGGATGCCCGCAGTTCAGGGCCCGCACCTCCCCGTCCGGGAGGATCTCCAGCACCAGTACGGTGACGAACTCCTCGCAGACCGGGGCGTCCGCGGTGCCCGCGGGAGCGTGCTCGTCCCCGGCCCGCTCCCGCAGGTGCCGGGCCACCGCCCGCTCCAACCGGCGCAGCACCCCGGCCAGTTCGGCCTCGTCGTGCACGGCCTCGCGGAAGCTGCCGAGGACGGCGGCGGCGGTCCCGACGGCGCCGAGCCCGTGCCCGCGGACGTCGCCGATGACGGCCCGTACGCCGTGCTCGGTGGCGACCACCTCGTACAGATCGCCGCCGATCCGGGCCCCCCGGTCGGCCGACACCTGGACGGCGGCGACGGCCAGTCCGTCGACGTGCGGGGGCGGCGTCCGCAGCAGCGCGCCCTGCGCGGCCTCGGCGACCCGGCGGACCTGCCGCAGTTCGCGCAGCATGCTGTGCCGGACGTGCAGCACCAGCCCGGTGCAGACCGCACACAGCACGGCGCTGCTGACGAGACGCGCGCAGAGGGCGTCGTCCCGGGCGAGCGGGCAGGTCAGCCGGTAGGCCACCGCGGTGGCCCCCAGGGCCACGGGCAGGGCGAGGTCGCGCACCCGGCGCCGGCCGCCCGGCCGGACGGCGGCACGGCGGCCGTCCGTGCGGGACCCGAGCGGAAGGCGGAAAGGGGCGGGAGCGCCCGAGGCGGGCCGGGGCGGCACCCAGCGGGGAGTCCCAGCCTTGAAGCGGATCATGCCGATGGCCCCCCATATAGGCCCTGACAGCCATATAGGCCCTGACAGCGCGGACCGGCCCGGAAAGGCCGGTCCGATTCTGTCGACCGCATGCCCCTATCCGGACGTATCGCCCGGAATTGTCACCCGAACGAGTGAGGTGACCGGCGGTACGGGGGCGTGAGGGGCGTGCGCCGTCAGAAGGGGCGCGAGGGACCGCGCCGGCCTGAGGCACGCGCGTGCCCCAGGTCGGCGCGGTCGCCCCGGTGGCTAGCCCCTCAGGACGGCCCCGGTGCGCTCGCCGGCGAGGGCGACCGCCGACTCCCGGGCCGCCGACGCCTCGTCGACGGTCAGGGTCCGGTCGCCCGCGCGGAACCGCAGCGCGTACGCCAGCGACTTGCGGCCCTCGCCCAGCTGCTCGGCGTTCTCGTACACGTCGAACAGGCGGATGGACTCCAGCAGTTCACCGGCGCCCTCGCGCAGCGCGGTCTCGACGTCCGAGGCGGGCACGGACGCGTCGACGACCAGCGCGACGTCCTGCGTGGCGACCGGGAAGGTGGAGATGCCCGGTGCCCGCGGGGTGTCGTCGCCGACCCGCTCCAGGGCGTCCAGGTCCAGCTCCATCGCGCAGGTGCGCGCGGGCAGGCCCAGGGTCTTCAGGACGCCCGGGTGCAGCTCGCCGGCGTGGCCGATGACCTGCTCGGTGCCGTCGGCGGTGACCACCAGCTCGGCGCAGCGGCCCGGGTGCCACGGGCCGTACCGGCCCTTGCGGACCACGAGTTCGGCGCCGGCCTCGCGGGCGACGGTCCGGGCGGCCTCCACCGCGTCGGCCCAGTCGGCCGGGCGGCCCTTGCCCCACCAGCCGGCCTGCTCACGGGCCCCGGCGAGGACCACGGCGACGTGCCGCGGCTGCTCGGGCAGCGCGGCGTTCAGCCCGGCGAGCTCCTCGTCGGTGGGCCGCCGGTCCACGGGCAGCCGGACGGCGGTCCGCCGCTCCTCGCCGGGGAGGAAGACCAGACCGGTCTCGAACAGGGCGAGGTCGTGGCTGCCGCGTCCGTCGTTGCGGCGCAGCGCGCCGAGCAGGCCCGGCAGCAGCGAGGTGCGCAGCGCCGGCTCCTCGTCGCTGAGCGGGTTGGTCAGCTTCACCACGCGGCGGGCCGGGTCGTCGGCGTCCAGGCCGAGCTGGTCGAAGACCTGCTCGGCGATGAACGGGTAGTTCGGCGCCTCGACGTACCCGGCACCGGCCAGGGCCCGGCCGATCCGGCGGTGCAGCCGCTGCCGCCCGGTCAGGCCGCGCCCGGCGGGCGGCCGGGGCAGCGTGGAGGGCAGGTTCTCGTAGCCCTCCAGGCGGATGACCTCTTCGGCCAGGTCGTTCGGGTCGGTGAGGTCGGGCCGCCAGGACGGCACGGTGACGATCAGCTCGTCCTTCCCGCCCGCCTCACGGACACCGCTGCCCGACGGCGCGTTCCACGCGGCCGTGTTCCCCACGACGTCGCAGCCGACCTCCTGGAGGCGGCGGACGACGGTCTCCCGGCCGTAGGCGACGCCCGCGACCCTGTCCGGGTGGTCCGCCGGGATGGTGATGGTGCGCGGCGCGGTCGGGGCGACGACCTCGGTGACCCCGGCCTCGGCGGTGCCGCCGGCGAGCAGCACCAGCAGGTCGACGGTGCGCTGCGCGGCAGCGGCGGCGGCCTGCGGGTCGACGCCGCGCTCGAAGCGGCGGGACGCCTCGGAGGACAGCCTGTGGCGGCGGGCGGTGCGCGCGACGGACACCGCGTCGAAGTGCGCGGCCTCGATGACCACGTCGGTCGACGCGTTCTCGGTGGCGTCGTGGTCGGCGATCTCCGTGTTGGCGCCGCCCATGACGCCGGCGAGGCCGATGGGGCCGCGCTCGTCGGTGATGACCAGGTCCTCCGGGTCGAGCGTGCGCTGGACCCCGTCGAGGGTGGTGAGCTTCTCGCCCGGCTCGGCCCGGCGCACGCCGATGGTGCCCTGGACCAGGTTGCGGTCGTAGGCGTGCAGCGGCTGGCCGAGCTCCATCATCACGTAGTTGGTGACGTCGACGGCGAGCGAGATCGGGCGCATGCCGACCTTCTGCAGCCGGCGCTTCAGCCAGATCGGGGAGCGCGCCTCGGGGCTGAGGCCGGTCACCGTGCGGGCGGTGAAGCGGTCGCAGCCGACGGGGTCGGAGACCTTCACCGGGTAGCCGAAGGCGTTCGGGCCGGGCACGTCGAGCAGCGCCGGGTCGCGCAGCGGCAGGCCGTAGGCGATGGCGGTCTCGCGGGCCACACCGCGCATCGACAGGCAGTAGCCGCGGTCCGGGGTGACGGCGATGTCGAGGACCTCGTCGACCAGTTCGAGCAGTTCGACGGCGTCCTTGCCGACCTCGGTCTCCGGCGGCAGCACGATGATGCCCTTGGAGCCGTCGTCGCCCATGTCCAGCTCGTCGCTGGAGCAGATCATGCCGCGCGACACCCGGCCGTAGGTCTTGCGCTCGGCGATCTGGAAGTCGCCGGGCAGCACGGCACCGGGCAGCGCGACGACGACCTTGTCGCCGACGGCGAAGTTGCGGGCACCGCAGATGATCTCCTGCGGCTCGCCGGTGCCGTTGGCCTCGCCGACGTCGACGGTGCAGAAGCGGATCGGCTTCTTGAAGCCCTCCAGCTCCTCGATGGTGGCGACCCGGCCCACCACGAGGGGGCCCTTGAGGTCGGCGCCGAGGTGGTCGACGGTCTCGACCTCGAGGCCGGCCGAAATGAGCTTGGCCTGGACGTCCCGGCCGGTCTCCGTCGCCGGCAGGTCGACGTACTCCCGCAGCCAAGAAAGCGGGACCCGCATCAGATCTCCATCCCGAACGGCCGGGTGAACCGGACGTCACCCTCGACCATGTCTCGCATGTCCTCGACGTTGTGGCGGAACATCAGCATCCGCTCGATGCCGAACCCGAAGGCGAAGCCGCTGTACTTCTCCGGGTCGACGCCGCAGGCGGTGAGCACCCGCGGGTTGACCATGCCGCAGCCGCCGAGCTCGATCCAGCCCTCGGACGAGCAGGTGCGGCAGGGCCGGTCGGGGTTGCCCACGGACTCGCCCTTGCAGACGTAGCAGAGCATGTCCATCTCGGCGCTCGGCTCGGTGAAGGGGAAGAAGTTCGGCCGCAGCCGGGTCTTCATGCCCTCGCCGAACAGCGACTGCACCATGTGGTCCAGCGTGCCCTTGAGGTCCGCCATGGTCAGGCCCTCGTCGACGGCGAGGAGCTCGACCTGGTGGAACACCGGGGTGTGGGTGGCGTCCAGTTCGTCGGTGCGGTAGACGCGGCCGGGGCAGATCACGTAGACCGGCAGCTCGCGGTCGAGCAGGGAGCGGATCTGCACGGGCGAGGTGTGGGTGCGCAGCACGACACCGGACTCGGTGCCGCCCCGGGGTCCCTGCACGAAGAAGGTGTCGTGCTCCCCGCGGGCCGGGTGGTCCGGGCCGATGTTGAGGGCGTCGAAGTTGAACCACTCGGCCTCGACCTCGGGCCCCTCGGCGACCTCGTAGCCCATGGCCACGAAGACGTCCTCGATGCGCTCCGACAGGGTGGTCAGCGGGTGGCGGGCGCCGGCCGGCACGCGGTCGTGGGGCAGCGTGACGTCCACGGCCTCCTCGACCAGCACGCGGGCGTCCCGCTCCGCCTCGAGCTCGGCCTGGCGGGCGGCGAGGCCCTTGTTCACGGCACCGCGCGCCTGGCCCACGCGCTTGCCGGCGTCGGCCTTGGCGTGCGGGGGCAGGGCGCCGATCTCGCGGTTGGCGAGGGCCAGCGGTGAGGTGGGGCCGGTGTGGGCGACCTTGGCCTCGTGGAGCGCGTCGAGGGAGTCCGCGGCGGCGAAGGCGGCGAGCGCCTCGTCCCGCATGCGCTCGATCTCTTCCGGTTTCAACGCCTCGACCTCGACAGGGTCGTACGACTTATTGGGTGCCGACATCTCTTCCCGTGCTTCCGATTGGCTGGCTGATGGTCCCCGTCACCGACTCGTGGCCGGCCCCTCGACGAATCCTCCGCCGTCCGCGAGGTTCGCCCGGGATCCGTCCGAGACCCGTCTCGGGACACAAAGGTGCCAAGGGTCGAGTCTAACGGGGCGGGGAGGAACGGATGTGCCCGCGGGCCGCTCAGGCGAGATACGCCGGTGCCCCCACGGGCAGCGTAAATCGGAACTGGGCGCCGCCCTCGGGGGCGCGTCCGACCGTGATGGTGCCGCCGTGGGCCTCGACGATGCCCTTGACGATGTACAGCCCCAGGCCCGTCCCGCCACGCTTGCTGCCCCGCCAGAAGCGGGTGAAGACGCGGTTCATGGACTCCTCCGGGATGCCGGGCCCTTCGTCGCTCACGGTGACCGACGTGGCTGCGTGCTCGGCGCCGTCCCGTTCGCGCGGGGACACCGAGGGCGTGATGTCGATGGTGACGTTTCCCTCGCCGTGGCGCACCGCATTTTCCAGCAGGTTGCCGAGCACCTGGTCGATCTTGTCCGGGTCGGCCCACAGGTCGGGCAGCGGGTGCTGGACCCGCAGCAGGAACCGGTCGGTCGGCTGCCCGGCGGCGACGTACGCCTGGATGTGCCGTCCGACGGCGGCGCCGATGTCGACGGGCTGGCGCCGCACCTCCAGGCGCCCGGAGTCGATGCGCGATATGTCGAGCAGCTCGGCGATGAGCCGGGTGACCCGGTCGGCGTCGGCGTCGACGGTCTCCAGCATCAGCCGCTTCTGGTCGTCGGTGAACCGTTCCCACTTGGCGAGCAGGGTGGCGGTGAAGCCCTTGACGGAGGTGAGCGGGGAGCGCAGTTCGTGGGCGACGGTGGCGATCAGCTCGGCGTGGCTGCGCTCGGTGCGGCGCCGGGCCTCGGTGTCGCGCAGGGTGACGACGACGCGGTGGACCGGTCCGGTGGGCCGGGTGCGGACGTAGCGCGCCGAGACGAGGACCTCGCGTCCGCCGGGCAGTAGCAGGTTGCGCTCGGGCTGGCCCACCCGGATGGCGAGGCCGCCGTAGGGGTCGGTGAGCTGCCACCAGCGGCGGCCCTCCAGGTCCTCTAACGGCAGGGCCGTCTCGAGCCGCTGCCCGAGGGCCCGCTCGGCGGGGACGGCCGTGATGCGCACGGCCGCCGTGTTGAAGCAGATCACCCGCCCGTGCTCGTCGGCGACGACGAGTCCGTCGGGCAGCTGGTCGGGGTCGATGCCGAGCTCGGCGTGCTCACCGGGCCGGGACGCGGGCGGGCGCGCCGTCCGCCGTGCTCCCGGTGCGCTGCTCGTGCCGACGCTCATCCCCGTATCCCACCTCTCGGACCTTCCTCGGGGCGCCCCGTGCTCGAGCCCTGCCGAGAGCTTGGGGGAGGGTCCCCGAGCTGGTCACCCTACTAGTTCCCGGTGACGGAGCGGCACCCTCCGACGGCGCGCTGTGCACGCGCCGACGCGTAGAGACATACGGCGGCGGCGGTCGCCAGGTTCAGGCTCTCCGCCTTTCCGTGGATCGGGACGCGCACGACGGCGTCGGTGAGCGCGCGGGTCTCCTCCGGGAGCCCCCAGGCCTCGTTGCCGAAGACCCACGCGGTCGGCCCGCCCATGGTGCCCTTGTCCAGTTCGTCGTCGAGGTCGCGGTCACCGGCGCCGTCGGCGGCGAGCACCCTCACGCCCGTGTCCCTCAGTCCGGCCACGGCCTGCTCGACGGGGACGCCGATCGCGACGGGCAGGTGGAACAGGGAGCCGACGGAGGCGCGGACGGCCTTGGGGTTGTACGGGTCGACGGAGGCGTCGGTGAGCACCACGGCCTCGGCTCCGGCCGCGTCGGCGCAGCGCAGCACGGTGCCGGCGTTCCCGGGGTCGCGCACGTGGGCGAGGACGGCGACGAGCCGGGGCCGGGCGGCGAGGATCTGTTCGAAGGGCGTGTCCAGGAACCGGCAGACCCCGACGAGCCCCTGCGGGGTGACGGTGGTGGAGATGTCGGCGATCACCTGCTCGGAGGCGAGGTGGACGCGGGCTCCGGCGCCCCGGGCCTCACCGACGATGTCGGCGTACCGCTCGGCGGCCTCGGGCGTGGTGAACAGCTCGACGAGCGTGGGGACGGGCCCCTCCCGGTGCGCGGCGGCCTCCCGCACGGCCTGCGGCCCCTCGGCGAGGAACAGCCGCTCCTTCCCCCGGAAGTTCCGCTTGGCCAGCCGCCGTGCGGCCAGGACGCGGGGGGAACGGGAGGAGATCGGCTCGGGGACGGCAGGGGCCATGCTGGTCACTTTCGGTAGCTCGTCGATCTGCGGCGACAAGGTCTTTCCGCCGCGGCGGCGCCCGGCCGGCAGCGGCGGTGCCGGACGGCCGCGGTCATCCGCGGCGCACAAGCGACGGACCCGCGGGTGGATACCCGCGGGTCCGTCCGATGGCGTCGGCTCAGGCCGGCGCCGGCGTCACGCAGCCTTGGGCGCGTTCACGTCCGCCGGCAGCGCCTTCTGCGCGACCTCGACGAGCGCGGCGAAGGCGGTGGCGTCGTTGACGGCCAGCTCGGCCAGGATCTTGCGGTCGACCTCGACGTTCGCGGCCTTCAGACCCTGGATGAAGCGGTTGTACGTGATGCCGTTGGCGCGGGCAGCGGCGTTGATGCGCTGGATCCACAGCTGACGGAAGTCGCCCTTGCGCTTCTTGCGGTCGTTGTAGTTGTAGACCAGCGAGTGGGTGACCTGCTCCTTGGCCTTGCGGTACAGGCGCGAACGCTGACCGCGGTAGCCGGAGGCCTGCTCGAGGATCGCCCGGCGCTTCTTGTGGGCGTTGACTGCCCGCTTGACGCGTGCCACTTCTTAACTCCTTGTAGCGGGGCCGCGGTGGTGCGCACACGGCCCGAAATCGAATGGGTCCCGGTCTGACGTACGTACGGCGCTCGCGCGCCGGGGCGTCACTTGCCGAGAAGCTTCTTGATCTTCGCGGCGTCGCCCGGGGCCATCTCGGCGTTGCCGGTGAGGCGACGCGTCACGCGGGACGACTTGTGCTCGAGCAGGTGGCGCTTGCCGGCGCGCTCGCGGAGCACCTTGCCGGAGCCGGTGATCTTGAAGCGCTTGCTGGCACCGCTGTGCGACTTGTTCTTCGGCATAGCGCCGTTCTCTCCTCGTCGGTGGCGCTCCGGTGCCCGGTCGCGAAAACCGGGCACGGTGGAGCGTCGTACTTGTTTCGGTTGCTTCCTGGGGCTCGCGCCCCCGGAGTCACGCCTCGGCAGGCTCCTCGGCGGCCGCCTCGGCGTCGGTGTCCGCGGGGTTCTGCGAACGGCCGGGGTTGGCCTTCGCGGACGCCTTGCGGGCCTCCTGAGCCTGGCGGGCCTCGGCCATCGCCTCGGTCTTCTTCTTGTGCGGACCGAGAACCATGATCATGTTGCGGCCGTCCTGCTTCGGGTTCGACTCGACGAACCCGAGGTCCTGGACGTCCTCCGCGAGCCGCTGCAGCAGCCGGTAGCCCAGCTCGGGCCGGGACTGCTCGCGACCGCGGAACATGATCGTGATCTTGACCTTGTCGCCCTGCTTGAGGAACCGGACGACGTGACCCTTCTTGGTGTCGTAGTCGTGCGGGTCGATCTTCGGCCGGAGCTTCATCTCCTTGATGACCGTGTGCGCCTGGTTCTTGCGCGCCTCACGGGCCTTCATGGCCGACTCGTACTTGAACTTCCCGTAGTCCATGAGCTTGCACACGGGCGGACGGGCGTTCGCCGCGACCTCGACCAGGTCCAGGTCGTACTCCTGCGCAAGCTCCAGTGCCTTCGCGAGCGGCACGATGCCGACCTGCTCGCCACTGGGACCGACAAGTCGCACCTCGGGAACGCGAATCCGGTCGTTGATGCGGGGCTCGGCGCTGATGGATCCTCCTCGGTAGCACCACGCGACGGTCTGGCGGACAGCCGCGTAACGTCTNNTCGAACTACCGGAGCACCGCCGCGAGGATCGCGGGGCGCGCTTTCGGGCGGGCCGCCGTCACGGGGACGACGCCGCCTGACCGGTGACCCGCCACCCTGAGGGCGGCCAGGTGGGAGTTCGAAAGCCTCCACTTATGGGCCGGGCTCGCGAGCCGTGAGGCATACGGGTCCGACCGGTCGTTACACAAGGTTAGCAGCTCCCGAGAAGGTGCGCTAACCGCCCGTCCCGCCCCTCCTGCCGTCAAGGGGACACGCCCGGTACGCCTATCGTGTGGGGCATGAGTGACACCTCCGCCCCGGACTCCCCCGAGACC
>NZ_MSGP01000148.1 GCF_002078235.1 Streptomyces viridosporus | reverse complement strand
CTCCACGGCCCCGAGCGGCCGGTCGGCGGGAGACACGTGCGGGTGCGGCATACCGTGGCCTTCCTCGGTTCGACAGGGCACTGCGCGTGACTGAGGGAACGTCGGAGCCCGCCCGCGACGCACCGTCGCGAAGGGGAGGTTGCCGGGGGGCGGGTCACAACTACCGGTGACGGAGCAACTACTGAGCCAGGCACACCCTAGGACTCGAACACATCCGAAGCAATCGTCCCGTCGGAATCTGTTCGGTCCTGATCGCTCGCCGTCGGCCGTGGAGGGTCGACGGGCGAAGCTCCCGGGGCACCGCCGGGCGGGCACGGCGGGGGGCCCGCCCCGCTCGGTGAGCGGGACGGGCCCCCGGGCGGTGGCCGGTGGTGGTCAGGAGCCGGCCGGGACGGCCTCCGGGTTCTCCTTCGCGGCGGCCTCGGCCGCCAGGCGCCGGCGGCGCGTGGCCGGTCCGAAGACGGCCAGGACGACGGCGCCGAGGGTCCAGGTGGCGGCGATGAACATGAAGACCGCCTCGTAGCCGATGCCGTTGTAGATGCCGGCGATCATCAGCGGGCCCACCGCGTTCGACAGGCGGCCCAGGCCGTAGGCGATGCTCGTGCCCAGCGAGCGGCCCCGGGTGTCGAAGAGTTCCGGCGAGTACGCGTAGGCCAGGGCGGTGTAGCCGCGCTCGAAGAGGTTGACCAGGAAGCCGAAGACCACGATCAGCACCGGGGTGAACGTCAGGCCGTACATCAGACCGGTGGCCGCGATGACCAGGCCGAAGACCACCAGGCACCACTTGCGTTCGAACCGGTCGGTGACCATCGCGGCGAGGAAGGAGCCGAGCGGCGCGCCGACGGTGGTCAGGGCGACGTAGAAGATGGAGTCCTCGACGCTGACGCCCTCGGCGGCCAGCAGGGTCGGGGCCCAGCTGGAGTAGCCGAAGAAGCCGATGGTCTGGGTGATCCACAGCACCGACAGCACGAGCGTCGGGAAGAGGAACTTCTTCTCCTTGAGCATGCCGAGGCCGGGCTTGACGACCGGGGACCCGGGCCGCGGGTCGCGGGGCTCGGGCAGTTCGCCGTGTTCGGCGCGCGCGCCGGCCTCGATGCGGGCCAGCACCGCCTCGGCCTCCTCGTGGCGGCCGCGGGACTCGAGCCACTGCGGCGACTCCACGAGCTTGCGCACGAAGAACAGGAAGAACACGCCGAGCGAGCCCCACAGGTAGACCAGGCGCCAGGACCAGTCCGACAGCGGCACCACGAAGGAGGCGATGAGGTTGGTGGCGGGGGTGCCGCAGATGCCGATGACGATGGCGTACGCCTGGAACTTGCCGCGCTTGGCGCTCGGGAAGAGCTCGCTGATGTAGACGACGGCGACGACGGTCATCGCGGACAGGCCCGCCGAGGTCAGCACGCGGAAGACGCCGAGGGACCACACGTCCCAGGCGAAGACGCACGCGAAGGACCAGACGGTGAACCACAGCGTGGTGGCGGTCAGGGTGCGCTTGCGGCCGAACCGGTCGGCCAGGCCCCCGGCGACGACGGCCCCGAAGAACATGCCGACGAACGACAGCGAGGTCACGTAGGCGACGTGGTTGACCCCGACCCCCCATTGTTCACGGATCACCGGAGCCGTGATGGCGAAGGTGTTGATGTCCGCGAACTCGAAGAAGTAGGCGAACGCCACCGCGACGAGAGTGGTTCTGTGGAACTTCGAGATCGGCAACCGGTCCAGCCGGTTGGCCGCGTTGGTGGTGTGGCTGTGCTGCACTGCACGCTCCAGGGATGGGGACGGACCCGGCGGCTGTGGGCCGGGCCGGCGGCTCGCGTCAGACGGCCTCTTCGGGCCAGTACAGGCGCATGGGGTTGTCGACCAGCAGCGCCCGCTGCTTCTCCGGCGTCGTGGCGACGTGCGGGATGTGGTCGACGAGCAGCCCGTCGTCGGGCATGTGGTCCTTGAGGTTGGGGTGGGGCCAGTCGGTGCCCCACAGCGCCCGGTCGGTGAACTCGTCCACGACCTTGCGGGCGAACGGCACGACGTCGCGGTAGGCGTGGCGTTCGCCGTCCAGGGCGGGCGGGCCGGTGACGGTGAGGCGTTCGGGGCAGGAGACCTTGACCCAGACGTCGTTCGCCTCGACGAAGCGCAGGAAGCGCGCGAACTCGGGACCGTCGGGGTCGCGGGTGACGTCGGGGCGGCCCATGTGGTCGATGACCAGCGGCACCGGCAGGGAGGCGAAGAAGCCCTCCAGGTCCGCCAGGTCTCCGGCCTCGAAGTAGAGCACGGCGTGCCAGCCGAGCGGGGCGATCCGGCGGGCGACGGTCTCCAGCGCCTCGGTGGGCACGGTGTCCACCAGCCGTCGTACGAAGTTGAAGCGCACCCCGCGCACCCCGGCGTCGTGCAGGCGCCGCAGTTCGCCGTCGGTGACGTCGGGGCGGACGGTGACCACGCCGCGGGCGCGGTTCCCGGCGGTGTGCAGGGCGTCGACCAGGGCGCTGTTGTCGGCGCCGTGGCAGGTGGCCTGCACGATGACGTTGCGGGAGACGCCGAGGTGGTCGCGGAGCGCGAACAGGTCGTGCCGGGAGGCGTCGACGGGCGTGTACTTGCGCTCGGGCGCGAAGGGGAACTCGGCGGCGGGGCCGAAGACGTGGCAGTGGGCGTCCACGGCTCCGTCCGGCAGGACGAAGGAGGGCTTGCTCGGGCCCCGGTACCAGTCGAGCCAGCCGGGGGTGACGGTGAAGGTCGGGTCGTTCATCGCGGTGCTCCCGGGTCGTCAGTCGACGTAGGTCAGGCCGAGCTCGGCCAGGGGGCCGCGCATGCCGTACAGGTCCAGGCCGAGCTCGCCGGCCCGGAACCGCTCCCGCTTGCCCTCCTCGGCGGCCTCCCGCCTCGCGGCGGCCGCGGCGACCTCGGCGGCGCGGGCGGCGGGCACCACGACGACGCCGTCGGCGTCGGCGACGACCACGTCACCGGGGTTGACCAGCGCGTTGGCGACGACGACGGGGACGTTGACGGAGCCGAGGGTGGCCTTGACGGTGCCCTTGGCGTTGACGGCGCGGGAGAAGACGGGGAAGTCCATCGTCCGTAGCTCGTCCACGTCGCGGCAGCCGCCGTCGATGACCAGTCCCTCCGCCCCGCGGGCGCGCAGCGAGGTGGCGAGCAGCTCGCCGAAGAAGCCGTCCTCGCTCTCGGTGGTGCAGCCGGCGACGACGACGTCGCCCTCGCGCACCTGCTCGGCGGCCACGTGCAGCATCCAGTTGTCGCCGGGCTGGAGCAGCACGGTGACGGCGGTGCCGCAGAGCCGGGCGCCCTCGTAGACGGGCCGGATGTAGGGGCGCATCAGGCCGAGGCGGCCCATGGCCTCGTGGACGGTGGCGACCGAGAAGGGCGACAGGGCGTCGACCGCCGCGCGGTCGACGCGTTCGATCGTGCGGCGGACGACTCCGAGTTCGTGCATGGTGCGGCTCCTTGTGCTCGCGTGGGGCGCCCGGGTGCGGGCGGCGCGGGGTGCGGGGCTCAGCGGCCCTGGGCGGTGAGGCGGGCGTCGAGGCGGGGGTAGACGCGCCGGGCGTTGTGCTCCTCGACGGCGGCCAGGTCCGGCGCGGACAGGCCGGCGTTCTCGACGTAGCGGCGGGTGTCGTCGAAGTGGTGGCCGGTGCGCGGGTCGATGCCGCGGACGGCGCCGACCATCTCGGAGGCGAACAGCACGTTGGCGTGCGGGATCACGTCCAGCAGCAGGTCGATGCCGGGCTGGTGGTAGACGCAGGTGTCGAAGAAGACGTTGCGCAGCAGCGCCTCCTCCGGCTCCGGCTTGCCGAGCGCCTGCGCCAGGCCCCGGAAGCGGCCCCAGTGGTAGGGGACGGCGCCGCCGCCGTGCGGGATCACCAGGCGCAGCTCGGGGAAGTCGGCGAACAGGTCGCCGGTGAGCAGCTGCATGAACGCGGTGGTGTCGGCGTTGAGGTAGTGCGCGCCGGTGGTGTGGAAGGCCGGGTTGCAGCTGGTGGAGACGTGCACCATGGCCGGTACGTCCAGCTCGACGAGCTTCTCCCACACCGGGTACCAGGAGCGGTCGGTGAGCGGCGGCGCGGTCCAGTGGCCGCCGGAGGGATCGGGGTTGACGTTGACGGTGACGGCGCCCAGGTCCCGTACGGCGCGTTCCAGCTCGGGGACGACGGTGGCCGGGTCCGCGCCGGGCGACTGCGGGAGCATCGCCCCGGGGACGAACCGCTCGGGGTACAGCTCGGACACCCGGTGGCACAGGTCGTTGCAGATGCGGGCCCAGGCGGAGGAGGTCGCGAAGTCGCCGATGTGGTGGGCCATGAAGGAGGCCCGCGGCGAGAACACGGTGACGTCGATGCCGCGCTCGTCCATCAGGCGCAGCTGGTTGGTCTCGATCGACTCGCGGATCCGGTCGTCGCTGATGACGGGGCCGGCCGGGTCGGGCGCCTGCGCCGGGTCGGTGAGCGCGGCGATCTGGGCGTCGCGCCACCGGCCGAGCGGGGCGGGTGCGGTGGTGTAGTGGCCGTGGACGTCGATGATCACGCGTTCTCCTGGGAAGTGGGGACGGAGTCCCAGACGGACCGGGGGACGAGGAGGTCGCCGGCCATGAGCAGGCGGGCGGTGCGCAGCAGCGCGGAGCGGACGACCCGCCGGGGGTCGTCCGGGTCGAGGCCGAGGGTGACGGCGAACGCGCCGGACGGGTGCTCGACGGAGACGGTGGGCTCCGTGCCGGAAACGCCGGCGGCGACGTCGCGGGCGACGCTGCCGTCGAGCACGCAGGCGGTGGCGGCGGTGACGGCGGCCAGTACGCCGATGGACTGGTGGCACACCCGCGGGATCAGGCTGCGCGTGGTGAGGGTGCCGCCGTGCCGCGGGGGCGCCACCAGGGTCATCTTCGGGTAGTTCCGCTCCGTGACGTCGCCCAGGCCCATGGCCTCGCCGCAGACCAGGCGCAGTGCCTCCACCCGGGCCTTGAGCGCCTCGTCGGCGTCGATCTCGGCCGGCGTCTCGTGGCCGGTGGCGCCGAGGCGTTCGGCGGCCACGATCACCAGGGGCTGGCCGTTGTCGATCAGGGTGACGTCGACGGGGCCGACTCCGGGGACCTCGACGGTGTCGCGGGTGCGTCCGGTGGGGAGCAGGGCGCCGGCGACGGAGCCGGCGGTGTCCAGGAAGCCGATCTCGACCGGGGCGGCGGCGCGGGGGACGCCGTCGATCCGGGTCGTGCCCTCGTAGGCGACGTGCCGCGTGCCGTCGGGTCCGGCCGGGGTGGCGACGGTGATCTCGGCGACCATTCCGGTGTTGCGGGTGAGCACACGGGCGGTGGTACGGTCGGCGACCGGTACGACCATGCCGGTCTCGACGGCGAACGGCAGCACGGCGGCGAGCATGTTGCCGCAGTTGGACGAGGTGTCCACGGTGCTCCCGGCGGGCTGCACCTGGGCGAAGGTCCACTCCACGTCGACGCCGGGCTCCGTACCCGGGCGGACGATCCCGACCTTGCTGGTGAGCGGGTGCCCGCCGCCGACGCCGTCGATCTGGCGCGGGTCGGGCGACCCCATCGCGGCCAGCAGCACGGCGTCCCGGGTCCCGGTGTCCCCGGGCAGCAGCCGGCCGTCGAAGAACGGTCCCCGCGAGGTGCCGCCCCGCATGAACAGGCAGGGAATCGCGGTCTGGGAGCCGTGCCTGCGGACCGGGCGGGTCCGGAGTGCGGCTTCGGCGGACATGGCCGCTCCTTCGCTGACGGGGGATGCGAAGGAACCTAAATCACTGACCAGATTGTTGACAATACTTTCGACGAAAATGCCTGCCGGGATCTCACGGACTGGTTCAGGGGCCGCCGCTCCGTGGTCGAGCGACCGCGCACCGGGGCCCGGACACACGTCCGCGCCCTTCCGGAGGCTGTCCGGAAGGGCGCGGCACGGGTGGGGCGGGGCGGTCGGGTCCCGTCGGCCGGGTCGGGTCAGCCGACGACGGCCGGCTGTGCGGGCGCCTCCTGCGGGCCGCCGCTGATCGGCAGGACCTCGGCGTCCGAGGTCCGCACGAAGCGGGGGCCGTCCGGCCCGTACACCCCGCGCGGCTCCGGGAACAGGGTGAGCAGGACGAGGTAGAGCACCGCCGCCAGGGCGAGGCCGACCGGCAGCGAGATGTCCATGCCGTCGGCCAGGTCGCCGAGCGGTCCGACGAACTGACCGGGCAGGTTGGTGAAGAGCAGGGCCACGGCGGCGGAGACCAGCCAGGTGGCCAGGCCGCGCCAGTTCCAGCCGTGGGCGAACCAGTAGCGGCCGCCGGTGCGGCGCTGGTTGAAGACCTGGAGCGCCTCCGGGTCGTACCAGCCCCGGCGGGTGACGTAGCCGAGGATCATCACGACCATCCACGGCGCGGTGCAGGTGATGATCAGGGTGGCGAAGGTGGAGATCGACTGCGTGAGGTTCAGCCAGAAGCGGCCGGCGAAGATGAACGCGATGGACAGCACGCCGATGAAGATCGTCGCCTGGACGCGGCTGAAGCGGGTGAAGACGCTGCAGAAGTCCAGTCCGGTGCCGTACAGCGCGGTCGTGCCGGTGGACAGGCCGCCGATCAGCGCGATGAGGCAGAGCGGCAGGAAGTACCAGCCGGGCGCGATCGCGAGCAGACCGCCGACGTAGTTGGGCGCGTCGGGGTCGAGGTACGCCCCGGCCCGGGTGGCGATGATCGACGCGGTGGCCAGACCGAAGACGAACGGCAGCAGCGTGGCGATCTGGGCCAGGAACGCCGCGCCCATCACCCGGCGGCGGGGGGTCGCGGCCGGGATGTAGCGGGACCAGTCGCCGAGGAACGCGCCGAAGGAGACCGGGTTGGAGAGCACGATCAGCGCGGAACCGATGAAGGACGGCCAGAAGAGCGGGTCCGCGGTCGAGGCGAAGGTGCCCGCGTAACCGGGGTCGAAGTCGCCGGCGAAGGCGAAGGCGCCCAGCACGAACAGGGCCGAGGCCGCCACCACGGCGATCTTGTTGACCAGCAGCATGAAGCGGAAGCCGTAGATGCAGACCACCAGCACGAGGCCGGCGAAGACCGCGTAGGCCAGGGCGTACGTCACCGTCGACTCGGGGACTCCCAGCAACCGGTGCGCGCCGCCGACCAGGGCGTCTCCCGAGGACCACACCGAGATCGAGAAGAAGGCGACCGCGGTGAGCAGCGCGAGGAAGGAGCCGACGACCCTTCCGTGCACCCCCAGGTGGGCGGAGGAGGAGACGGAGTTGCTGGTGCCGTTCGTGGGCCCGAAGAGCGCCATGGGCGCGAGCAGCAGCGCGCCCGCGACCAGGCCGAGCAGCGTCGCCGCGAGCCCCTGCCAGAAGGAGAGGCCGAACAGGATGGGGAAGGTGCCCAGCACACAGGTGGCGAAGGTGTTGGCGCCGCCGAAGGCGAGGCGGAACAGATCGAGCGGACGGGCCGTGCGGTCCTCGTCCGGAATTTGCTCGACACCGTATGTCTCGATGTCGGTGACCGCGGTCTTCACGGGATCTCCTCCTTCTGTTCACGCCCCGGGGGATGGCCCCACAGTCTGGATCCCCTCGCTGACCTGCGACAACTGTGTCAACCACAGAGGGGTAGCCTGCTTTATGTGGCCACCAACAAACTGACCGTCGAGGATCTGCTCTCCTTCCCCGCCCTCCAGCTGACACTGAGGGCGGGGAAGAGTGGACTCTCACGCTCCGTTTCCTGGGCCCACACCAGCGAGTTGGCCGATCCGACCCCCTGGCTGCTGGGGGCCGAGGTGATCATGACGACGGGGCTCGCGATCCCCCGCACCGCGACCGGGCAGCGCCGCTATCTGGAGCGGCTGGACGACGCCGGGGTCTCCGCGCTGGCCCTGTCGGCGCAGCTGCACATGCCGCCGCTGCACGACGCGTTCTTCAAGGCGGCCGAGGAACGGGGCTTCCCCGTCCTGGAAGTACCGCTCGCCGTTCCGTTCATCGCGGTCTCCCAGGAGGTCGCCGCCGCGGTGCAGGAGGACGCCCGGCACCGGCTGGGCGCACAGCTGCAGGTCTTCGGCTCGCTGCGCTGGGTGGTCGCCGAGGACCTCGACACCCCGACCCTCCTGCGCCGCCTCGAGCGCCTGTCCGGGTACAACGTCTTCCTCTGCACCCCGCAGGGCCGCCCGCTGCTGCCCGGGGTGCCCACCCCCGACCCGGGCGTGCTGCCCGCCTCGGTGGACGCCCCGCCGACCGTCCCCGGCGGTTTCGTCCTGCCCGTGCCGGCGCCGGGCGGTCCGGCCGGTTTCCTGGTGGCGTACGAGAGGCAGGGCGCCCAGCCCGCCGGGCTCGCGGTCGTCCAGCACATCGCCACGGTGGCGGCGCTGCGGCTGGCGATGGTGCGCAACGAACGCGAGACGCTGCGCCGCGAGGGCGCCGAGACCCTGGCCGAACTGCTCCGGGAGGTGCTCGACCCGGACGCCGCCCGTCGCCGGCTCGCCCGGCACGCGATCGAGGGCGAGACCGTGCTGCTCGTGGTCCGGAACACCACCGACGAGGCACTGCTGCACTGCCTGGAGGACCGCCCCCACCTGCTGCTCACCCGGGGCGGCGACCGGTATGTGCTCGGGGCCCCGGAACTGGCCGCGGCGATCGGCGAGCTGCCCGGGGTGGCGGCCGGGATGAGCCGTCCCTTCCCGCCGGGCGCGGCCCTGAAGGTCGCCGAGCGCGAGGCTCTGTGGGCGCTCTCGAAGGCGGTCGAGTCGGGCCGCCCCCTGGTCCGCTACGGCGACGACGCGACGGGCCGCTGGCTGCCGGAGGACCCCGCGGTGCTGAGCGCGCTGGTCGAGCACGTCCTCGGCGAGGTGCTGCGCTACGACCTGGCCCACGGCTCCCAGCTCCTGGTCTCCGTGCGCACCTGGCTGGAGCGCGACCGCCGTACGGAGACCGCCGCGGCCGCCCTGCACATCCACCCCAACACGCTCGCCTACCGGCTGCGCCGCTTCGGCGCCCTCTCCCGGCGCGACCTGTCCTCGACCGGCGCGCTGGCGGAGGTCTGGCTGGCGATCCAGGCGGCCGGGACGCTGGGACTCACCGACTGAGCGCGCCGGGGCCGGCCCCGGGCGGGGACACGGGCCGGGCGGCGCGCACCGCCTCCGGGGCGTTCGTCCGAGCCGGCGGCCGGGCCGACGTCCGGGCCGGGCCGCGCGTCGGCGGGGAACCGGCCGGGGCGGTCACCCCTCGGCCGTGCCGCCCCCCGCCTCGTCGGACGACCGGAGCCGGACGGCCAGCTCCCTCTTGAGGACCTTGCCGCTGGGCCCCAGGGGGAGGCGGTCGAGGAAGACCACCCGCCGCGGACGCCGGTATGCCGCGATGTGCCGCTCACCCCACGTCACGACGGAATCCACCAGCGCCCCGTCCGGTGTCAGGCCGTCCCGCGGCACCACCACCGCGCACACCTCCTGGCCGTACACCGGGTCGGGGAGCCCCACCACCGCGACCTGGGCGACCGCCGGATGGCGGAGCAGCGCTTCCTCGACCTCACGGGGGTGGACGTTGTACCCGCCCCGCAGGATCACGTCCTTCTTGCGGTCGACGACGGTGAGGTACCCCTCCTCGTCCAGCAGCCCCAGATCGCCGGTGCGGAACCAGCCGTCCACGAACGCGGCGGCCGTGGCGCGGGGGTCGTCGACGTACCCGGCCATCAGGTTGTGCCCGCGGACGACGATCTCGCCCACCTCGCCGGAGGGGAGCGGCTCGACGGCGTCCTCCACCTCGGACCGGGCTATCGCGACCTCGACGCCCCAGATCGGCTTGCCGACCGTGCCGGGCTTCCGGGGCCAGTCGCGCTGGTTGTAGGCGACGCAGGGGGACGTCTCGGTCAGGCCGTACCCCTCGTAGACCGGGCAGCCGAAGGCGGCCTCGAACTCGGCGAGCGTGCGCACCGGCAGGGCCGAGCCCCCGGAGTAGGCGCGGTCCAGCCGCGGCCGCACGGGACGGCGGGAGGCCGCCTCGAGGAGGGCGAAGTACATCGTGGGCACGCCCATGAGGACCGTGCACCCCTCGGCCTCCATCAGGTCGAGTGCCCCCTCGGCGGTGAACCGCCGCATCAGCACCAGGGTCGCCCCGGCGCGGAAGGACGTCCCCATGCCGCAGATCTGGCCGAACGTGTGGGAGAGCGGGAGGCAGCCGAGCAGCACGTCGTCGGCGCTCATCCCGAAGGGGGAGAGCATCGTGGTGGCGACGTTCATCACCAGGTTGAGGTGCGTGATCGCCGCCCCCTTGGGGCGGCCCGTGGTGCCGGAGGTGTAGAGGATCACCGCGATGTCGTCCGGTGCGCGGGGCACCGGCCCCGCCGACGGCTCGGCGGTGGCCGCACGTTCGTCGAGCGCCGGATGCCGGCGGCCGCCGCCCGTGCCGACGGTGAGGACGAGTGCGTCCGCCGCTCCGGCCGCCGCTTCCCCCTCCCCGAGCAACTCGGCCGAGCAGACGAGGACCCGGGCCCTCGAGTGCCGGAGGACGTGGGTGATGTCGTCGCTCTTCAGCAGCACGTTGACGGGCACCGCGGTCGCCCCGAGGGCGAGCACCGCGAAGTAGGCCGCCGGGAAGTGCGGTGAGTTGGCCACCAGCAGGCCGACCCGGTCACCGGGGCCGACCCCCCGCTCGCGCAGCACCGCCGCGTACCGGAGCGCCGCGTGCCAGAGCGCACCGTAGGTGATCCGCTCGGCGCCCGCGACCACCGCGGTGCGCTCCGGCCACCGGCCCGCGGAGTCCGAGAGGATCGTGGCCGCCGAGAGGATCGCCCCCGGGCCCGCCCACGCGTTCCCGCCGTCGGTGACGGCTCCGGAATCCGTGGTGAACGGCCCTGCCGGGGGGTTTTCGTACGCGCTCATCGCGACTCCGCTTCGATTGCCGGTAATCGGCTTCCATCGGCCGGACGACAGCATGAAACGTCTTCTGTGCAAGAAACGTCTTCTGTGCAAGACCCGCGGTGGATCCTAGGATGAGCCCGACCCGAAGGGAAGCGAAAGGAGCGGACCTTGGACATCTCCTCGTACATGGACTTCTTCGTGCGACTCGCCCGCGAAACCGGTGACCGGAAGAGGGAGTTTCTCGAACTCGGCCGCAAGGCGGGTCGGTTCCCCGCGGCAAGCACCTCGAATGGCGAGATCTCCATCTGGTGCAGCAACGACTATCTGGGTATGGGGCAGCATCCGGACGTCCTCGACGCCATGAAGCGCGCCGTGGACGAATACGGCGGAGGATCCGGGGGTTCGCGGAACATAGGCGGAACCAACCACTTCCATGTGGCTCTGGAGCAGGAGCTGGCCGAGCTGCACGGAAAGGAGGACGCCGTTCTCTTCACCTCGGGGTATTCCGCCAATGAGGGATCCCTGTCGGTTCTGGCCGGGGCCGTCGAGGACTGCCAGGTCTTCTCGGATTCGGCGAACCACGCGTCCATCATCGACGGATTACGGCACAGCGGCGCCCGCAAGCACATATTCCGGCACAACGACGGGCGGCATCTGGAGGAGTTGCTGGCCGCGGCCGACCGGGACAAGCCGAAGTTCATCGCCCTGGAGTCCGTGCACTCGATGCGGGGCGACATCGCGCCCCTGGCCGAGATCGCCGGCCTGGCCAAGCGGTACGGAGCGGTCACCTTCCTCGACGAGGTGCACGCGGTCGGCATGTACGGCCCGGGCGGAGCGGGCATCGCGGCCCGGGACGGCGTGGACTCCGAGTTCACGGTGGTGATGGGGACCCTCGCCAAGGCCTTCGGCATGACCGGCGGCTATGTGGCGGGACCGGCCGTGCTCATGGACGCGGTGCGCGCCCGGGCCCGTTCCTTCATCTTCACCACGGCGCTGCCGCCGGCGGTCGCGGCGGGCGCGCTCGCCGCGGTGCGGCACCTGCGCGGCTCGGACGAGGAGCGGCGGCGACTGGCGCAGAACGCGCGGCTGATGCACGGCCTGCTGCGCGAGCGGGGCATCCCCGTGCTGTCGGACCGGTCCCACATCGTCCCGGTGCTGGTCGGCGAGGACCGGACGTGCAAGCGCATGTCGGCCCTGCTGCTGGAGCGGCACGGCGCGTACGTCCAGGCCATCGACGCGCCCAGCGTCCCGGCCGGCGAGGAGATCCTGCGGATCGCGCCCTCGGCGGTGCACGAGACCGAGGAGATCCACCGGTTCGTGGACGCCCTGGACGGCATCTGGTCCGAGCTGGGGGCCGCCCGGCGCGTCTGACGCCCCGCGGTGTCACCGTGCGGGAGGGCTCTGCGGAGCGGGCCCGGCGTCCCCGCCTCCCGGACCCGTGCCCGTCCAGATCCGGCCCATCTCGGCGGAGACCGCCATGACCTCGTCGAAGGTGCCCGAGGCCTCCACCCGCCCGCCCTCGAGCACCACCACGCGGTCGGCCGCGCGCAGCAGAGCGGGCCGGTGGGAGACCGCGAGCACGGTCCGCGTCCCGTCCAGCAGCCTCTCCCACAGCACGTGCTCGGTCTCCGGGTCCAGGGCACTGGAGACGTCGTCCAGCACCACGAGTTCGGGGTCGCCGACCAGCATGCGGGCGATCGCGACCCGCTGGATCTGCCCGCCCGAGAGGCGCAGGCCGCGCGGGCCCACCACGGTGTCCGGGCCGTCCTGCATCGTCGCCAGGTCGGGCTCCGCCACGGCGAGGCGCACGGCCTCGTCGAAGGCCGCGCCGTCCCGGCCCAGCAGGACGTTCTCCCGCACCGTCCCGCTGAACAGACACGGGACCTGCGGGGTGTACCCGCAGCGCGGCGCCACCAGGAACGACGCGGGGTCGGCGACCGGTTCGCCGTTCCACAGCACGGTGCCCCGGTCGTGCGGGAGCAGTCCGAGGACGGCCCGGACCAGGGTGCTCTTGCCGGAACCGACCCGGCCGGTGACCACGGTGACGGTGTGCCGCTCCACCACCAGGTCCACGTCCTCTATGCCGTGCCCCGCTCCGGGGTGGCGGGCCGTCAGTCCGCGCACGGCCAGTTCCCGCAGGGGCGGGGCGGGCTCCGGCCCGGCGTCCGGGACGGCGGTCCCCTCGCCGGTCCCTCCCGGCGCGGCGGACGCGACCGGCGGACCGGCCCGTTCCAGGGACCGCCGCAGCCGGCCGCCGAGGAAGTCGGTGACCCGGCCGAGCGCCACCGAGACCCGCTGCAGCCGCACGGACAGCATGCCGATCGACCCCAGGGCCTCGGTCAGGATCTGCAGGTAGAAGGCGAACAGGGCGAGATCGCCGACGCTGAAGGTCCCCTCGTCCATCCGCCCCGCGACCAGCAGCAGCACCACGCCGACCCCGATCGGGGCCGCGTTGCCGATCACCGTGCGCTGGACGACGGCGTACAGCTCCTCCCGCACCGCGGCGTCGGCACGGGCGCCGTTGAGCCCGGCGACGTGCGCGGCGACCTGCGGCTCGGCGGCGGCGGCCTGCACCGCGCCCACCGCGCCCACCATCTCCCGCAGGGCTCCCGCCACCTCCCCGGACGCGGCCCGGGTGGCCCGCCGGTGCCGCAGGAACCGGCTGTGGGCCAGCGCGGTGACCAGCGTCAGCAGGACGAGGAGGGCGAGGAGGGCGCCGGTGACCACGGCGTCGATCCGCATCATCACCGTGACCGACGCGGCGACGAACAGCCAGTGGGCGAGGTTCGTCGGTGCCCAGGCGACGAAGAACCCCGTCTCGTCGACGTCCTCGCCCACCGTTCGCAGGGACTCGCCGGGGCTGGTGCGGGCCGTCACCTCCGACCCGCGCAGGGCCGACCCCAGCAGGGCGTGCCGCAGCCGCGCCGTGGTGCCGTACTGGACCCTCGGCTCCAGCCGGTTGATCATCACGCCGAACTGGAGGAACAGCCGTCCCGCCTCGATCGCGGCCACCAACGCGATGATCAGCCACACGCCCCCGCCCGCGCCCAGCGCGTCGAACAGCCGCTGGAACAGCAGGCCCACCACCAGGGTTCCCGCCCGCAGCAGGATCCACAGGCCGGTGAGGGTCCAGTAGGTGCGGGCCGAGCCGCGCAGCACGTCCGCGAGCCGTCCCAGGACGGACTGCCGCCCCGCTCCGTCGGCCTCCCGTCCCGCTCCGTCGCCCGCCCGCTCCGCTCCGCCGTCCGCCCGCTCCACCCGTGGCACCCCGTTCCC
>NZ_MSGP01000147.1 GCF_002078235.1 Streptomyces viridosporus | reverse complement strand
GCACCGGGCGCGGCGGGTCGCCGCTGCGGCGCAGGGGTGGCGGCCCCCGGGATCGACGGGCACCTGCGTTCCACCTTCCCGGTGGAGCGCGACGGTCAGGACGTGCGGGGAAAGGTGACGCTGAACGCCGGGGAGGCCGGCGGCTGCGTGTTCACCGTCTGCGCGTCCGGCGGCGAGGCGCCCGCACCCCCACGGTCGACGGGCTCGACGGGCAGCTCGAGGAAGTCGGCCGGTTCTGGCAGCACTGGCTGCGCCGGTCCCGCTACCGAGGACGGTGGCCCGAGCTGGTGCACCGCTCGGCCATCATCCTCGAACTCCTCACCTACGCCCCCACCGGCGCCCCGGTCGCGGCGGCCACCACGGGCCTGCCCGAGCAGGTCGGCGGGGAGCGCAACCGGGACTACCGGTTCACCTGGGTACGCGACAGCGCGCTGTCCGTGCGGGCCATGCTGGACCTCGGCTTCGTCGAGGAGGCCACCGGATTCGTCCACTGGCTGGTGGACAGGCTGCGCGAGCGCGAGGGCAAGGAGGGAGAGCCGCTCCAGACGATGTACCGGCTCGACGGCGATCCCGACCTGCCGGAGGAGACGCTCGATCACTTCGAGGGCTGTCGCGGCTCCTCGCCCGTCCGCATGGGCAACGGCGCCGCCGACCAACTCCAGCTGGACATCTACGGTGAGGCCCTCTACGCGGTGTCCCAAGGGGCCGAGCTCGCGCAACAGGCCGGTTTCGAGGGGTGGCGGGCGCTCACCAGGACGCTGGACTGGTTCGCCGACGCCTGGGACCGGCCGGACGAGGGCATCTGGGAGACCCGCGGCGGCCGCCAGGACTTCACCTTCAGCCGGGTGATGTCGTGGGTCGCCTTCGGCCACGGGCTGCGCCTGGCCGATTCCTTCCGCAGGCCCGCCGATCTGGAACGGTGGCGCACGGCGCGGGGTGCCGTCTTCGACCAGATCATGGAACGCGGCTGGAGCGAGAAGGAGCGCGCCTTCGTCCAGCACTACGACGGCGATGTCCTGGACGCCTCGCTGCTGCTCCGACCACCACCGGCGACCAGCCGATCTGCCGCGCAGCCCGCGGCCCGGCCGGAAGCGCGCGGCTGCCGCGCTCACGATCGGCCCTGCACGATGGGCAGATGAAGGGGTCCTCGCAGGACGGGGCTGCGCCGGTACGGCGGCGGATCGGAGACCAGGCCGGGCCGGTCGAGGCGGCGCACCAGCTCGGTCAGCGCGATCTGTGTCTCCAGCCGCGCCAGGGGGCCGCCGAAGCACAGGTGGATGCCGCTGCCGAATCCGAGGTGCTGGTTGTCCCGCCGGTCGGGGTCGAAGCGGTCGGGGTCGTGGAAGCGGTTCGGATCGCGGCTGCCCGAGGCGAGCATGAGCATGATCTGCGAGCCCTTGGGGATGACGGTGTCGGCGACGGTGATGTCGCTGTACGCCGCGCGCCAGGGAATGATGTGCACGGGCGGTTCGTAGCGCAGCAGTTCCTCGACCAGCGGGACGACCAGGCCCGGTCGGTCGCGCAGTCGCTCGAGCACCTCCGGGTGGCGCAGCAGCGTCAGCATGCCGTTGGTGATGAGGTTGACGGTGGTCTCGTGGCCGGCGATCAGCAGCAGATTGGCGGTGCTGACGATCTCCTCGTCGGTCATCCGCCCGTCCGGCCCGTCATCGTTGGCCAGCCGTGTCAACAGGTCGTCGCCCGGTCGGCCGTGGCGCTGCTCCAGCAGCCCGCCGAGGTACTGGCGCAGGTCTTTGCGGGCCTGCACGCCCTTGTCCAGTTTCTCCTTCGGGTCGGTCTCGGGGTTGTAGTCGATCGCGTCGATGATGCCGTTCACCCACAGGTGGAACCTCGGTTCGTCCTCGCGCGGCACGCCGAGCAGGTGGCAGATCACCGTGACGGGGAACGGGTAGGCGAAGTCGTCGACGATGTCGATCTGCTCCTCGTCCGCGAAGTCGTCGATCAGACCGCTGACGACGGAGGTCAGGTCGCCTTCCAGGCCGGCCACCAGCCCCGGGGTGTGCGGGGGGCCGAAGTGCCGCATCGCCATGCGCCGCAGACGGTCGTGCTCGGGCGGGTCCATGTTGATGAACGCCGGTGTGACCCCTTCGTCGGTAGCGGGCGTCGGGCGTGACAGATGGCGGACGTCGGAGCTCAGGTGCGGGTCGTGCAGCAGGTCCGTGAGCTCACGGTAGGTGCTGACGACGTAGCTGCCGTCCTCCTGCCGGGCCACCGGCGTCCTGCGCAGCTCGGCGTACAGCGGGTAGGGGTCGGCCCGGGAGGAGTGGTCGAGGATCCGGCGCAGCGTGTCGGGCGTCTCGGTCGTGGTCATCTCGCCTTCCCTCCTACCGGTGGTGCTGTTGCGCGGCCGTGACCCGCCGCTCACCCGGGTCGTGACCGGTGACGACCACGGTGGCGCCCTGGGCCAGGAGGGCGGGGCCGGGAAAGTCGACGGGCACGGGTTTCATGTCGACGGGCTGGTCGGGCGTGGGACAGGGCGGGGGGAAGGGCGCGGCCCTCTCGATCAACTGCCGGTAGTGGTCGAGCCACTTCGCGTTGTTGAAGCTCACCGCCGCGGTGACGCGGCCCTGGTAGCCGTACGCGGCGACGAAACGGCGGTCGGACACGGACCCCTGGGTGACGACCACCTCGTCGGCGAAGGTGGGCACGCCGACGGACTTGATGTTGACGCCGAACTGGATCGACCAGAACACCGGGATGGACAGGTGGGGCCGGCGGTCCGCCTGGCCACTGACCATGTTGTGCGCCGCGACCTCGGCCTGCTCCACGGCGTTGGCCCGGTGCTCCAGCGAGATGAGCCGGTACTCGTAGACCGGGTTCGGGCAGCGCGCCACGTCTCCGGCGACGAAGACGTCGTCGGTGATCAGGTCGTTGAGGTCGAGAGCGCGGCAGCCCGTGTCGCAGGCGATTCCCCGGACACCCGCCGCCAGGCCCGAGCCCCGCAGCCATTCGGTGTTGCGTATGCCCCCGAGTGACACCACCGCCACGTCGGCGTCGACGGTGCTGCCGTCGTCGAAGTGGGCGCGGCGGAAGTGCCCCTGCGCGTCGCCCTCCAGCCGGGTGACCTTGACACCGCAGCGCAGATCGACGCCGTGAGCACGCTGCATGTCCGTCGCGATCTCACCGATCATGGCACCGAGCGCCCCGACCAGCGGGGCGGGCGCGAGTTCGGCGACGGTCACCGGGATGTCCCGCTCGCGGCAGATGGAGGCGATCTCGGAGCCGGTGAATCCCGCACCGATGACCAGTACGCGGGAGGGCCCGGCGGCGAGGGCTCGCCGAAGGCGCTCGGCGTGTTCGCGCGTTCGTACGACGAATACGCCGTCCAGGGCCGCCTCGGACTCGACGAACCAGGGCCGGGCCCGTACTCCGGTGGAGATCAGCACCCGGTCGAAGGGAACCTCGCGTCCGTCGGCGAGACGCACGTGGTTGGTGGCCAGGTCCAGGCCGTCGGCGGGCACCCCCAGCAGCCACTCCGCGTCGATGTCACGCCGTCGCGGCAGGGTGGTGCCGTCGGCCGGCACCCACCCGGTCAGTACCTGCTTGGAGAGGGGAGGCCGGTCGTAGGGCTCGCCCGGTTCGTCACCGATCATGGTCAACGATCCGGTGAAGCCCTCGTCGCGCAGAGCCTCCGCGGCCCGCAGTCCGGCCAGTGACGCTCCGACGACCACGATGCGGCCGTCGCGCTTGAACGCTTGCAGGTTGTCGGCGCTGGTCATGACTTCGACGCCTCCACCGGTACGTCCCGTCCCTCCAGCCGGTCGACCAGGATCGCTTGGACCGGGCAGGCCGCCGCGGCGCGCAGGACCTGGTCGCGCTGGGCGTCGTCGGGGTTCGGGTCGTACATCAGCGCTTCCTCGCCGTGCATCCGGAACGCGTCCGGGGCCAGGAAAGCGCACTGCGCATACCCCTGGCAGCGGGAAAGATCAACGACAACTTTCATCCCGAACTCCATTTCGGGGACGAGAAGCTGCAGGCCCTGAGACAGCGTCACCACGGCGCTCGAAACGCGAGGCACGCCTTCGAGGAAGGGAATCGGCTGTTGCGCACCCCTGCGAAGGCGAAGGGGTGCAACACGCGCGTCAGAGGTCCCCGCAGAAAGAATTGATCTTCACGAATGAGGCCCGGGTATCTACGAAACCGTCCGGAGAACCTCGCCTTTCCTTCGAAAGGCTGTCCCGCGCGCATGTCGTCCGCACTCGGGCGCGGACTGTGCGGACGTCGGTCACCCCTGATCACTCCGGACCGCGTGGCGCTGGTCCCGCGCCTCCCGTCTCACCCAGGCCGAACGGACGGGAGACATCCGCCCGGACAGCGCGGAGCCGCACCGCCCGCAGCCGCCGACGTCCCGCCACCGCCCCTTCGTGCCGCCGACGGATGGGGATCGGCTTCCGGCCCCGGCCGGGCGGCGGTGCACGGGGCCGCAGGAGACGGAGAGCGAGACGGGCGCGGCGCTCGTTGCCGGTGCGGCCCCGCACCGGGCCGCATTCGGCTGTGCCGCATTCGGCTGTTCGGCCGACGAAAGGCGAGGCCGTGCCGGGCGTCGCGAGCCGCAGCGGCCTTCACCCTGTGATCATGGGGCGTCCACGGGAAGTGACCGATGAGGAGCGCCGGGGCGCGGGGGCCGATGTGCCGCCGCGGGGCGCCCGCGGGAACGCGCCGGAGGCGATGCGGTGAACTCGCTGACCTCGCTGCCGGCGGTGGCGCTGGTGGTGGGCGGACTCCTGCTCGCCCTGCTGGTCGCGGCCGCGGCGCGGATCGGCGTCCGGGCGCTGGTCCCGGCCGGGGAACGGGACCGGGTACCGCAGATCGCCACGCCCTGATGCCGACCCTCGGCGCCGCCTTCGCGATCTTTGCGGCCCTCTCCCTGGCCAGCGAGGCCGGCTACCTGCGCGCAGCCGAGGGACTGGTGAGCGACGAGGCGGCCGCGGCCTCCCGCCTGGCATGGGCGGCGACGAGCCCGCGCGTCCACTCGGAGCCGATCCACGCGGCCCTGCTGGACTACCTGCGGATCACGCGCGCCAGGGAGTGGCGGGGCGCGGCGGCGGCGTCCGGCGACGACCCGGCCACCGCTCACGCGATCGCACAGCTGGAGCGGACCGTGCGCGCCGAGGCGGCCCGGCCCGACGTGGGCACCCCGGCCGGCACCGAGCTGCTGGTCTCCCTGGACAGCATCACCAACAACCGCCGCGCCCGCATCGCGGCCGCCGCCCGCGACGTCCCCACCCTCTACGTCGTCACGCTGGTGGTCAGCGGACTGGCCCTGATCGCGAACTCCGGCGCACTGGTCTTCCGCAGCAGCCTGCGAACATCGCTGCTCATCGTGGGGGCGGCGAGCGTGGTCGGGCTGAGCCTGGCGCTGCTCTTCGCACTCAGCGCGCCCTGGAGCGGCCCGTTCATCGTCAGCGGGCATCCACTCGACGCCACCATCGAGGACCTGAGGTCCGGCTTCTTCACCGGCGGACCGTAGCCGACGAGCACGATGGTCCCGTGGTCGACCCGGAGCACATCGAAGCGGAGAGCGTGGCGTACTTCCGAGCGCTCGATGAGAACGCCCCCCTGCGGCACCACTTCCGCGGCACTGACGAGGAGGGCGGCTCGTGGTACTTCGAGGCCGTACCCGACCGCGGCGAGCTGGTCGCCGTCAAGCAAGCCGAGCTGACTCCGGCCGGCCGGCTCCACCGGTACAGCTGGAAGCACCTGGAGGACGAGCACGGCTTCCTGACGGACCAAGCGATCGACCCCGAAGAGGACCTGCTGGAGACCATCCCTGCCGAAGAGTTCCAGCGGGTGTGGACTCGGTGAACGGGCTGGACGACCACTTCGGGGGAGCGGCCTTACCTGTCGGTGTCAGCCGACCGACTCGGTCTGGCTCGGCCCCTGTGGGCATCCGGGAGGAGACCTTCTCCCGAACTTCTCCCAGCCTTGACAGGGGTCGGCCCCGCGATCACTGCCGTCTACGCGCGCCTGGCTGTCCTAGTTGTCCTGGCCGAGGGCGGAGGGCACAGAAGGCGGGGGAAGCGGGGACGGCGTGGCAGCAGACAGCGCGCCGAGCACATGAGGCTGCTCGGCGTCGCCGCCCTGCCCGCCACGGCCCGAGCGCGGGGCCGGGGACCCGGCCCCGCCACATCCGATACGCCGTCAGGAACTCACACTCGACAACGTGACGGCGTCCTCTGTCCGCAAACCCTCCCTCTCAGCTCTCCGTAAGCGTGACGTCGGGGCAGGAATACAGGTCGGCGGCAGAGGCGACGAAGGCGGCGAACGTGTTCCCTCGAACCTTCGAGACCCGATCATGCCTGTCCGAGAGGGCGCCGGTGTACTCGTTGTTCCAGTGAACGGCGAAGTACACGTCGCCTTCGGCGCAGTGCAGAACGGCTTGGTCGAAGGAGGTGACACCGTGGCCGTTGGGGAGCTCGCGGAAACCGTAAGTGTCCTGGAGGGCCGCGTCGACCATGTCCCGGTCCGAGGTCGCGGCAAAGGAGACGGCGGCCCCGGCACTGCCGGCCAGGGTCAGATCGCACGCCCACACGTCCTTCGCGTCCTTGCTGATCTGCTCCTGATCGGGTTCGGCGACACCGGTGATCACGGCGTCGTCGGGCAAGGAGAAGTCCGGCAGTCCGCACACCTTCCCGACGTCCGCCGTGCGCACGTCGTCAGGTGCGGCGAGTTCCGGTGACTCCTTCAACGCCGGGGTGGCGCATCCGGCGTCCGCGGCGACTCTCCGCGCTGCACGGGTCAGAAGTCGGGCCAGTCCTTCCGGGTCGGCCTGGCCCTTCGTCACGGTGGCTTCGACGGCGGACACACTGTCGCCGTCGGGCGGGACGGTGAGGGCCCCCTGTATGTTGCCCACCTTGCTCCAACACGACTTCGGCAGGACGACGTAACCCCCGGTGGGCGTCACGGCGCCGTTCGTTTCACCTTTGAAGTAGGAACGTGCGCCGGGGTTCTTCCACACATGAGTGGTGTACGGGAAGGGCCCGTTCTCGTTCGCGGTCTTCAAGGTGACTTGCTGGTCCCCGTGCCCAGGCATGCGACTGGTGCGCTCGATCACGCAGGTGAATTCCGGCTTGTCGGGGGAGCTTTGTACGCGCCCTTCCGACACCCGGCCCGAGGAATTCAGGGCGGCTTGTGCGTCTGCGGATCCCACCCGCTGGTCGCAAAACGATTCCGACCCCATCAGATTCGTGTTCTGCCACACGTGCGCCGAGACAAGAGCGCTGACGGAAACCAGTGTTCCCGCAGTGATGAGCAGTGTTTTCTTCCTGCGTGGGCTGGTGGCCATGTGTGTATCGGTTCCTTGTCTCGGGCGTGGGCTCAGCGGGACCGCAAAGCTTCGTACGCGGTCTGCCGTCCGGAAATGTAGCTCTGCTGGGCCTCACCGGCAGCGTCCTCAGCGATCTCCGGGCCAGACTTCGTTCCTTGCCCCACTTGTCCAAGTAGCGGTCGATCACCGATGTGGTAGCCGTGGAACCTTGTATCGGTTGCGCTGGAAATCTTGTTGTCGTGTACGTCCATCTTCACGTCACCATCGACGGCGTCGAGGGTGCCGGTGACTTCGCCATATTTGCGGGCGTCGTTCAGGGCGGCGGTGGCATTCGGGAAATTTTTGTTCATCAAATGCTCGGGCGTATAACCCTGGTGCGCATGATGAATGCGCTCGGAGTTCTGAATGTCGTCTGCCCGCTGCGCAAGGTGACCTTGCAGACCGCGGTCGACGATGACCTGCTCCGGACCCCTCCCTGTCGGATCACCGGCTTCAACACGATCAACAAGTGGGCCGCCGGCGTCTCCGACACCCTGGCTCTGGGCATCCTGTGCGAGGCGTACGGCATGGGTGTGCCCACCGCCGTTCTCCCCTATCTGAACGCCGCCCAGGCGGCGCACCCCGCCTACGCGCGGAGTCTGGAGGTGCTGCGTGAGATGAACGTCATGATCGGCACCTACGAGCCCCACAGGCCGAAGGCCGGCGGCGGGGCGGACCGCTTCCGGTGGGAGGAGGCCCTGGACCTTCTGGAGCCCCGGCTCGGTCGGCGGGCATGACGCGGCCCCGACGAGTGAGGTGGCGCGCATCCGGTGCGCTTCTGGCACGCGACGAGTGATCACCGCCCACGACAACAAGGCCCAGGTCGGAGACCTGGGCCTTGTGCGTGGAGCGGGTGGCGAGGATCGAGCCCGCGCTCTCGGTCCGGGAAGCGGCGGCGCTTGCGTGACCGGGTGGCGGCCGGCCCGCAGGAGCCCCCGGGGTCAGGCCGCGGGCCGGGTCGCCCGGCCCACGCTCATGTAGGTGAAGCCCGCCTGTGACAGGGTGGCCGGATCGAGCAGGTTGCGGCCGTCGAAGAGGAGCGGGCGGCGCATGCGGCGGGCCGCGGTCGGCCAGTCGGCGGCCCTCAGCTCCGGCCACTCGGTCACCACGATCGCCGCGTCCGCACCCGTCACCGCCTCCAGCGGTGAGGCGTGCCGCGTCACCGAGGTCCACGGCTCGACCGGACCGGGGCGGCCCATCGGGTCCCAGCCGGTCACCTCGGCCCCCTCGGCGAGCAGCCGCGAGGCGATCACCGCGCTGGGGGCCTCGCGCATGTCGTCGGTGCCCGGCTTGAAGGTCAGGCCGAGCAGCGCGACCCGACGGCCCCTGAGGCCGCCGAGCTCCTCCTTCAGGCGCTGCACCGCCCGCCTCGGCTGCAGCTCGTTGACCTCGATGACGGCGTTGAGCAGCTGGAAGGGGTAACCGGAGTTGCTGGCCATGGCCCGCAGCGCGCGGGTGTCCTTCGGGAAGCACGAGCCGCCGTAGCCGAGGCCGGCGTCGAGGAAGTGCGGGCCGAGCCGGTGGTCCATGCCGACGGCCCGGGAGACCCGCTGGATGTCCGCCCCGGTCGCCTCGCACACCGCGGCGATCTCGTTGATGAAAGTGATCTTCGTGGCGAGCAGTGCGTTGGAGGCGAGCTTGACCATCTCGGCGGAGGCCACGTCCATGATCTCGACCGGCGCGTCGATCCCGTCGTACAGGTCCCGCACCCAGTGGGCCGTGGCCTCGTCCGAGGCGCCGATCACCACCCGGTCGGGGCGCAGGAAGTCCTCTACGGCCCTGCCCTCGGCGGTGAACTCGGGGTTGGAGGCGTATCCCACGTGGCCGAGCCCGGCCTCGTCGAGCGCGGCCCGCACCCGGGCGCCGGTGCCCACTGGCACCGTGCTCTTCACGACCACCGCGACGAGGGGCGAGGCGGCCTCGAGCGCGTCGACGACCGACCAGATCCGGGACAGGTCCGCGTCGCCCGACGCCGTGGGCGGGGTGTCGACGCACACGTACACGGCCTCGGCGTCCCGCAGGGCCTCCCGGGCGTCGAGCGTGAACGAGAGCCGCTCCTTGTTCTGGGCGATCAGATCACCGAGCCCGGGCTCGAAGAGGGGCACCTCCCCGGAGCGCAGCAGTCGGATCCGTTCCGGCTGGATGTCGCGCACCACCACCCGATGACCGAGCTGGGCGAAGCACGCACCGGTCACCAGGCCGATGTAGCCCGCGCCGAAGACGGCGATGTTGCGTGGGATGTCGATCATTGGCGGAAGTCGTCCTCCGTCATGACGCCCTAGTTCCGGCGTCCCTGGTTTCTGGGATGGTTGCGGGCCGTGCGCTCGTTGCCGAACTTGTAGGAGCCGGTCCAGCGTGCCATCACCTCCTGCGCGTCGCCGGCCTCCACTTCCTCGGTGAAGCGGACGGCGCGCTGGCCGCGCAGTGTGGTGGCCCTGCGGCCCCGGTGGGTGATGACGACGGTGCCGTCGGCACGCGTCTCGTAGCTGAACCCGAAAGGTGCGGGCATGACCGGCTCCACCTCGTGTCTGTCGTGTCGTGCGGGTGCTGTGTCGGTGCGTGAACGTCGGTGCACAACAGTCGGTGCACAAGCACCGGTGCACAAGCACCGCGGGGCAACTGCCCTCGCGCAACCGTCGGTGAACAAGGGCCGTGGGACAACTGCCTTTGCGTAAACGTTGATGCACCAGCGCCGCGGGGCGACCGCTTTTGCGTAAACGTTGATGCACCAGCGCCACGGGGCGACCGCCTTTGCGCGACCGTCGGTCCCCCGACGCCGCGGGGCGCCCCGGTGCACGACCGACGGCGGGCGGGCAGCGGTGCGCGCGGACTCTAGCCGGTGTGGCGGACCGTCCCGTCCGGGACGGCCGGTGCCGGCGGGTGGTGCACCGGGAGGGGAAGCGGGACCGTTCCCTCCTCTTCGGCGAGGCGGGCGCGGGCGAAGAGGCGCACCAGCGGATGCAGCCGGTCCCCGTACCCACCGCGCTCCTTCTGGGCACGACCGTCTTCACCGTGGTTCCCCGCTGTTCCCCGCTCGATCTGGTGCGGTAGTGGTGCAGCGCTGCGGCGTCCAAGAGCTGATCAGTTGACCACGCTCCCTTCCTGGATCCCCTCCCCCGTCCGGGATGCCCGGCTGCTAGCGTCCGGCACCATGTGGGCGCAAGAGATCGTGGCCGGTCGACCGGCTTGGCGGCACGCCCCCTCCGGAGTGGTCTTCCGGGCTGTTCCCGGTGGGACGTTCCGGATGGGCTTGTCCGGCGCGGAGCTGGACGCCGTTCGTGCCATCGAGCGGGCCGACGGCGCCGACGACGACCTCGAAGCGTTCTTCGCCGGTGCCGTCCAGGCCCGGCCGGTGCGAGAAGTGCGGGTCGAGCCGTTCCTGATCGCCCGGCATCCGCTCACGGTGGCGCAAGTACGGCACTGGCTGCCCGAGTACGAGGACAGCTTCGCGGACTCGGCTTCGAGCACGGCCCGGCTCGAGGACGACTTGGATGACCTGCTGGGGACGTTGCCCTTCCGGCTGCCCAGCGAGGCGGAGTGGGAGTATGCGGCCCGGGCAGGCACGACCACCCTGACCTTCCGCGGGGAGGGGAGGCCGGACGAGGACCAGGTGCTCGACGACTTCGCCGACGAGGAGCGCACTGCCGCGGCCGAGAACGCCTTCGGGCTGGCGGCGATGGGGTCGGCCAATGAAATCTGCGCCGACGTGTGGATCCCGCACTTCACGGACGCACCGGTGGACGCACACCCCCGCACCGGGGACGGACCGCGGGTGGTGCGCGGAGGCGCCGGCGACCTCTCTCCGTGGCAGGGTTGCGACGAGTGGCTGCTGTTGCTCTCCGCCACCCGCTACGAGTTCCAGGACTTCACCGCGGTCCGTCCGGTCGCACCTGTGCCAACCAGTCAGGGGCATGCCGAGCACGGAGACAACACGTAGACGGAACGCGCGCCACGGGAACTCCGACACACCTTCGTGTCCTGTTCTCCGATCGTGGCGTCCCCTAGAAGTGATCCCTCAGCTCGTCAGGCATCCCCCTCGCACCGGTCGCCCGGTCGAGCCGCGGAACCTCTACCGTTCCTTCACCCGCGTCGCCCGGTCCGCCGGCCTCCGGGTGATCCGGCTGCACGACGCCCGGCACGGTACGGCCACGCTCCTGACGGCGGCCGGGGGCGCGCCCCGCGTGGTGATGGAGATCCCGGGCCACTCCCAAATCAGCACCATCATGGACGTGTACACGCACGTCGTGCAGGACACACAGCACGAGGCCATGAGCCGTATGGACCGGCTGCTCAGGAAGAGGCGTCCCGGTCGTCGGTGACCGACGCCGTTGATGTCAGAAGTGGATGCCAAAGGCCCCTGGAAACCACCGATCGGTCAGGGGCCTTTGCGCTGGTGCCCCCGGCAGGATTCGAACCTGCGACCCCCGCTTTAGGAGAGAGAGGCAGGATGATCCGGCGCCTGAGCTGCGGCTTCGCCGACCGGTCAGGCGCGTGTGCCTCGCTGCACCCCCGCCGGTCTCGGTCACGCTGCCAGTGCAGTCGACCGGAGCAAGCTGCGACGGTCGGCACATGCTCATGGTGTCTGAGCTCTCGACTCGGGAAACTGAGGTGATCTACGGGAGGTTGCTCGACTGGCCTGGCCAGGAGCACTGCGAGCACCTGACCGGATCCGCTGTGGCCTCCACAAGAGGCTGTCAGGGCACATCCCGCTGAGCACGCTGACACGGCATACAGCGGCGGTGCTGAGTTCCGTTGACCAGAGAGACAGAAGAAGCCCGTGGCTCTGACCAGCTCAGATGCCGTGGGCTTCTGTCGTTGTCGGTCGGCGTCGGGTGACCTCGTACGGCCCAGAGACGACCCAGCGCCGATCCTGATCGGAACCGGCGGACCGTGGGCTGACCTCTTGGCCGTGGCAACCCGTCGGTGATCGTGAAGCAGAGTGTTTGCACGGGAGCGGGGAAGGGGTCAGAGCGGGAGGGAGGACAGGAGGCAACTGTGACCGTCCTCGCGATCTTTCTTCTCATCATCGGGACGCTCCTGGTCCTGATGGGCGCGCTTCTGATCCTTATCGGGACGTTTCTGATCGCCATCGGGGTGGCCTTGATCCTTATGGGGGCGGCCCTGATCGCCGTGGGCACGTTCTTGCTGATCCGGAGGCTTCTTGGCCGTGATCGAACACGGTCTCACTCCTGGTGAATCTGAGGGTGGCCCTTCAGCACAGCCACAACTGATCACCGGCGGCCGTGACCTGCGGCCGCCTTATCGATCAACGCTCTGGTCTGCTGCTGAGCTGTCGGTAGCTGTCGACGTTGGTCATCATCGAGCGCCCTTCCACGACCCCAGGGCAGTCCGGGAGGGCGCTCATGCGTGAGCACCGCATGAGGAGTTCGATCCGTGCCTGCCCCGGCTGCGGCCGTCGACCGGTGCGACGGCCGAACAGAGTCGCTGATGTATGCCCCCGTCCGGCGTCGTTGGTGTCAGCCGCGGATGTCGGAAGCCTTCTGATTCATAGCTCCGAAGAGATCTGTTACCCGCAGTCGATGTCGGTCGATCCCCCACGGAGGACCGGATCGGTGCTCGTACCACTGATCCGGAGATGACCGCCGTCCCGCCCCCAGGACAGTTCGTATGTGCCTGCGTCGATGGGCCGGTAACCATCGTCGACCGTCCAGGATCCCGACTCGCCCAAGGCCAGGCCGGTGCGCCCCACCGCGTACACCTCGCCATTGCCGCTCATGAGGAAGGACGCCTCCCGCACCACGGTCGTGCAGCCCCCCGGCTCCGCAGGGCGCAGCACGCGGTACTCCACGTTCGAGATCAGGTCGTCTACCGCTCCCCATGTAGTGCCGAGTGCTGCCGTCACGATCAGCAGACTGCTCCCCAACCGTGCCCGCTTGGCTCGCTTCCACAGGAGCCTCGAAGCGTCCGTCGGGTGGCCCACCCGGGCGAAGGCCCATCGGAGAACGAGCGAAACGACAAGGAGAACTGCACTCACGCCCCAGCCGGGGATCACCCGCCCCTGCCTCGGTCGGCGGGTATGACGCGGCCCCGACGAGTGATCACCGCCCACGACAACAAGGCCCAGGTCTCCGACCCGGGCCTTCTTCGTGGAACGGGTGACGAGAATCGAACTCGCGCTCTCAGCTCGGGAAGCGATGGTGCCTGGGTGGGCTGCATGGCTCTGACCAGCACAGACACCTGGTGCTCGAAGTGGTCGTGGGGGTCGGATCGCACCGTTGCCGACCGTGGTTTTCCGTCTCTACGGGCACGCGGAGGAAACGGAACCTCGGGAGGGGAGAGGCCGGCGTTGCTGACGGTGCAACCGCACATGGGCTGCCTCGTACGGAGAGCAGCTGCTGATGTGACGTTGCAGCTGTATACGAGTGGCCCGGCTGGGGTATCGCGGAGGCACCGTCAGAGAAGTACGTCCAAGTCTCACGACGCTCGAAGTGTCCGCGCGAAGTCACGACGACCGCGTAGTTCGGCGAGGAGCCGTACGGTGCGCTGTTCGTCGCCGAGGTCACGTGTGACAGCTCGGTCGCCGAGGTCGACCGCGCTGGAAAGCTCGCGACGGACGGCGACTCCGGGCGTCCCGCTCGATTGCGCCGTGCGGTGCCGGCGGCCGATGAGTTTCCCGGCCGTCGGTCGGACGGGTGGATCAGCGCAGTCCGGCGAAGAGATCGTTCTCGGGTACGGCGGCGCCGGTGGCGTCCTGGACACGTACGAAGGTCTCCGTGCCCATCAACTCGCCGAACTTCTCCTTGCCCATCTTGAGGAAGAAGATGTTCTCGCCCTGACTGGCGTGCGCGGCCAGCGCATCGAACTTCTGACCGCTGAACGCGGTGGTGTCCACCCACGTGGTGATCTCATCGTCGGGGAGGCCGATCTCGGCCATCGCGGCGGCCTCGGCAGGATCCGGCTCCGGCATGTCCTCATGGAACTCGCGCATGATCTCGCCGAACCGCTGCATCCCCGAGCGGGGCATCGTGGTCCAGTACACCTTCGGTGTCAGCGCGGTCATCTTCAGTGCCGCCATCGTGATGCGGTGGGCCTGGATGTGGTCGGGGTGGCCATAGAAGCCGTTCTCGTCGTAGGTGACGACCACATCGGGTCGGTAGTGCCGCATGAGTTCCGCGAGTCGGGCGGCGCCTTCCTCGACGGGGGTCTGCCAGAAGGATCCGGGGGCGTCGTTGCTCGGCCAGCCCATCATCCCGGAGTCGGCGTAGTCCAGCATCTCCAGCTCGCTGACCTTCAGGACGTCACAGCTCGCCTCGAGTTCGCGCCGGCGCATCAAGGCGACCGCCGCCGGATCATGTCCGGGATCACCCGGCTTGACGCCCCCCGGTCCGTCACCGCAACCGCCGTCGGTACACGTCACGAGAACCGTGCGGATGCCTTCCGCCGCGTACCGCGCGAGGACCCCTCCGGTTCCGGTGGCCTCGTCGTCGGGGTGGGCGTGTACTGCCATGAGCGTCAAGGGCCGGTCAGTCATGAAACAGTCCTCCTGCGGAGACACGTCTTGGTCCAAGTGGCGTGGCGGGCACACCGTGATTCTGGGGCCCGGATCCTGGTGGGGCGGGCGACCTCGTGGTCTCCGTGTCCCCCGCCCGCGGTGCCGGTGCCTCGGTCGATGCAACAGCACCGCCCGGACCGACTGTTCCCGGCACGGCCGCTTGGCCCACACATCGGCGTTTCAACACGCACCAGATACAGACACGCCCCGCACATCTCAGCGCCGCGCCGGATCCGACCCCCATCCGGCACCGGCGCATGTGCTGCATCACCGCATCCTGCGGGGGCCGACCGTCTCGGCTCGGGGCAGGCGAGACAGCACGTCGGCAGAGGGTGGGGTCGGGCATCGTGGCGGCATCGGCGGGCAGGTCGGCCAGGCGGCGCAGCCGCCACACCAGCACGTCACCGATCGAGTCGGCGGTGCCCGGCTCCCGCCGATCGGGCAGCAGCGGCGGAGCGTGGAGCTTCTCGGTGAGCTCGGCCGACGTGTTGACGCGTGCGCCTCGTATGTCTCGGCACTCGGCCGGCTGCGGGCCGAACTCGCCGAACACCTGCTGCACGGCTCGGTCGAACCGCTGTGACGGCCTGCCGCCGATCTCCCACACGTCCCTCCTCCTTCTCGCCCGTGACCCTCGAAAGGACCGAGTCCATGCCCGAATCGACAGCCCGTTCCGCACGTACGTGGCAGCTGTGGCTGGCGCTGTACGTTGCCTGCTCCATGGTGGTCGGCCTCCTCGTGAGCCTGTTGGTACTCCGGTCGGGCGTTGGCTCCATCGATGTCCTTCTGGCAGGGGGAGGCGGCTTCGCGACCTCCTTCGCCCTGTGCCTCGCACTGCCCGCGGCCGTGCGCGAACCCAAACGACAGAGCTGACCCGGATCGGCCGTCCGCGCGGCTGAGCCCGGTCAGCCGGGCTCCTCACGCCACGGATGCGGCGAAGTCGGCGACAGCCTTCCGCGACGGCTCTGCCACCGCCCCGGTACCGCCTCGGATGCCCCTGCGGATTCTGGGCAACACGAAGGACCCTTGAACCCAAGCCCACGCCGACAGCGTTGTTCATTGCAACCATAGGTACCGCCTCTCAAGGTCACGTCAACGCTCAGAAGCGACGATGTGGTCGGCCGGTGACGTGTTGGACGACACTAGGGAGCAATGCCGGGCGGGGACTGTCCCGAAATACGACACTGCGACGATGGTCCGCGAGCGGAACGGAGGCGTGGGCCCCTGCTGAACCGGTGCACCGACGAGCAGGCGGTCCGGGTGCTGGTCCGCACCGGCGTCGGTAGTACCTTCCGCGTCGGCTACCGGTCGTACCGGGGTGGCCACACCCTGGAGGAGCCCATGTCGTCCACCGACCGCGAGGGCCGGGCCCCGGCTCCGCTTTCTGCCGATACCGAGGCGGCGAGCCGTCTGAGTGTGTTGCAGCAAAGGGAGTCCCTGTTCGGTGAGCAGGGGCTTCTTCGTGTGCGGGGCGTGATCGCGGAGGGGTAGGGGCAGGCAGGAGCTGGAGTCCTGGACGGAGGTCCTGGAGCAGGCTCAGGCGGAGGTGGATGCAGCGCAGCTGCGAAACTCACGTCGGTTGAGGCCCTGCCCGAACTGGGTGCTCCTCCCGCTTCTCCGGTCAGCGCTACCGGGCGGGGTTGCTCGCCGAGCTGGTGCCCGGATGCGTGGCGGGGGCGGGGGACGGGGCGCGCCGGTCGTCTGCGGTGGTCGTGCGGTGGGGGCTGTCGGGTAGGACGGGCAGGTGGCGCTTCGACGCAGGTGCCATACGAGGACGCCGCTGGTGGAGTCGGTGGTGTGGAGTTCGCGTCCTGGTCGATTCCCTCGCCGCCTCCTGGCACTCCGGCCCGAGCCGGTTCGGGGGAGCGGTCGTCTCCTTCGTGATGGCTGACGCCTGGCCGGTCTGAGAGGGCCTGGGTGGCCTACGGCACGGGAAGATCGCTGTGTGCCCGCCCAGCGTCACCGTCGCGCGTGCTTGACCGTCACGACCCGGGAGGTGGGCGACGAGTCTTCTGACGCGGATCTGGCACGCGACGACTGATCACCATGGACAGCAGAAAGGTCCGGGTCTCCGACCTGGGCCTTCTTCATGGAGCGGGTGGCGAGAATCGAACTCGCGCTCTTAGCTTGGGAAGCTCGGGTTCTACGGGGCTGATGGGCTTGCTGACCTGCTGCGGAGCGGCCTCATGACCTGAGGGCGTGCTGGGTGGGTGACCGCTGTTCCCTGTGGTTCCCCGCACTATTTGGCACGGGGGCATGTTCAGGGGATGAGTCAGTGGCGCCGCGGCCCCGGTACGCCGATGCCGGGGCCGAGGTCGGTGGAGGTGGTCAACGAGTGGGCCGCGGTTTTCAGATCGTTCTCCCATCCCGGGAGCTCGTCGGGGCCGATCCATTCGCTGTAGTCCGCTGCGACGGAGAGGAACCGTGTCTCCTCCCGGGTGCGGGCTGCGACCGTCATCGACAGCCGGTCGGCCGCGTCCTTGGGGCTCAACTCGCCTTTCACAAGACCGAACGCGAGGCTCACAAGGAGGTATCGGCCGGCTGTCTCCTCGTCGGGAAGGGGTATGGCGAGTTCGTGCAGGGATTGGACGTACAGTTCACGGATTTCGGTCTCGTCGCTCCTGCTCGGCAGGCCGGCCAGTTCGCGCAGGGAGGGGGAATCACGTCCGTCAACGAGCGCATGCGCAGCGAGCATCGGAAGTTCTTCGGGAGGGAGTACCTCCGCCACGTACTGCCAAGCGCTGTGCTGCAACCGGTCCATGCGGCCATCGTGGGGGTGATGAGACGTCCTGACCAGCCGATTGCTGTTGTGGCCTCGGCTTCTTCTTGCCCTGGGTCTTGCCGAGGATCTTGGTGAGCTGGGTATTTGCTGGTCAGGGGCAGCGGGCCCGTGCGCCTGGTGGTCGTCGTTGGTCGTCATTGGCCACTGTCGAGCGGCCTCGGACGGCCCAGAGACGGCCCAGCCGTGGATCACATGAACGGACTCAGCCGGCGGAGGCAGCCCGCCACTGCGCGGTGATGCATCCCTCTTCCATGTCCCACCACTCCTTGGCCACGCCATGGTTGAGCAGCTTCTGCACCTTGGCGAGATCAGCGGTGGGCGGGACGTCCAGGGCAACCATGCCGAACCGCTCTATGCCCTCGCCGCAGACTCCGAGTTCGTGAAACGCGTTGATCACGCTCTGCCGCGCAGCTCCAGAGCCGCCGTCACGGAACACGATGAGGCGGATAGTGCAGTTCTCGGAACGCCGAACCACCTCGCCGGCCCATCGCACGTCCTCCTCGTCGGGCTCGGTGGCCACGATGTCCCCACAGGCAATACCTCGGACGAACCAGGGGATGTTGTCGAGCCGCGCAGTGCGTCGCCTTGGTCGACCGCCCACGGACTCTCCACCGATGCCGGGGGCCAGTCGTCCTCGATCTCAAGCCGGAAGTGCACCTTCACGTACGGGCCCTCGGGGTTCGTCATGGTGCCCAGAACGCACAGCCCTGCCGCGCCAGCCGCGGGCGGGTGACTATGACGTCTGCTCAAGCTGAATACCGGTTCGTCTGTGCCTCAGCCGACGACAGTCGGTCACGACGGAGAGGGCGCCGACCGATCACGCGCGCGTATGCCTCGCTACACCCTCACCGGCCTCCGCCACGCTGCCGGTGCCGTCGACCAGAGCAAGCCACGCCGGCGGAGGCGGGCGATGAGGCCCCGGGACCGTGACTTCCTCGTCCCGAAGCAACTTGGGCGGGCGCTCCGCCTTGCACTGGCATGGCCCTCACCTGAGCTGATGGTCCGCAGGCGTCTGTGTACGTCCGCGATTGTTCGTCGGCGTTGTCACGCAGTTAGACACTCACCGACTGATCACACGATGCGGCACAGCCGTGGCCTGTTCGGTGCTGACCGAGTAGAGAATGGCACGGTGGACGTAGCTATGGGTTACTCCCCATAGGGGATGCGCACGAAGCCATCCTCCCAAGTGTCATCGTCCAGGAGGTAGGGGACGATGATGAAGCACTTGGGTTCGTCCCGGAAGCCCGATAGCAGACGGGCGCGGACGATGCGTTCCTCGGCCTTCTCTTCCGTCGAGTAGATGCCCAGCAACTTGACGTCGTCGCCGTCCTGCTCATCGATGAAGACGCCGTCCTCGTCGATGTGTACGGTTGCCCCGTCAGGCCCGGCCTCGTTCTGGTGGCCTACGTGCCACAGGGGATAGACGATCACACGGCCAGGCTAGCGAGTGATTGGACACCAGGGCCGCCGCGTCGACGCCACCAGCTTGGGAAGCTCGTGTGCTTCGGTCTTCGCTGCCTTACTGAACTGGGACGGAACGGTGTGTCCCGACTGGTCGGTCGCCGACCGATCGCCCGCTGTTCCCCGTGGTTCCCCGCACGATCTGGCACGCGTCTGGCACGCCTCTCGTCGGCTCCGGGGCCGGTCTCCGATGAGCTGTACCGACCCGCAGACCGCCCTACCGCCGGGGTACGGGAACTTTCCGCCCCGGCGATGGGAGGATCACCGTGCCGGCGCGCCGTATCGAGAAGGGGGCCGAGGTGCTGTCCACCGAGCTGAAGCACACGTTTCAGATCGCCGCGCCGCCGGAGGAGGTCTTCGCGCACCTGGCCGAACCGTTGCACTACGTCGGCCTGTCGCCGCTCGTCGTTGCCGTCCGTGACGTGCGGCGCAACGGCGGCACCGTGAACTACACGGCCGTGGAGCGTTTCCGCTTCCTGGGCGTCCTGCAGCGCGACAACATCATCGACGTCACGCTCGCCGCCGTCCCGGACGGCCTCCCGCACTCCGCCGAGATCTTCGGGGAGGTCCGCAGCCCCGGCCGGGTCCGCATGAGCTACCGCTTCGCCATCGACCGCCACGAGGCCGGCAGCGTCGTCACCGACACCCTGCACCTGCGGACGCCCCCGGGCCTGCTGCGGTTCGCCGCCTCCCAGGCGGGAGCGGTCCAGCGGGCCCGGGCCCGTATTCTGACGGACCGTCTAGCCCGGCCCGTCTGACGGCCTTCGCGCGGGCAGCCCGGTGGCGAGGGCCGTACGCAGGGTCGATCCTGAAGGCCTGGCTTGGCAGGATCCGGTCCTGCGACACCCGCTTTAGGAGTTCGATTCGGGCCCGCTCCGGCTGTGGTCGTCGGCTGGTGCGGCAGCCAGAGAGGGGTGCTGGTGTACGTCCTCGTCCGGCGTCGTTGATGTCAGCCGTGGATGTCAGGAGCTTCCACAATCTGGCGGGTCAGCTCGTCAACCACCTGGGGAAGCATGTCCGTCACGCCCTCGTCAGTCAGGGCGGTTTCAAGAGCGATCTTCACCTCGTCATAGGTGTACCCGACACACGCCCACCTCGTCCGCGTGACGGCCGCTTCGATCTTGGCTGCGTAGACGCTCAGCTCGCCAGCAACATCGCTGTAGCTCCTTGGTCCCATGGACATGCAACCAAGCATGCGGGAGCCGGCGCTTAGAAGATGCGGACAAGCCTTGGTGAGCAGCCCTGAGGCGGCCTGTCCTGTGTCGTCCAGGGCTGTCGAGTACCGCTGCCGTCCATCGTCGTTGCCGTCACTGCGGGCGACAGAGCCGGGAGACCGTCCGCTGCATCGACATGCGGGGGGTCTGTGCGGTGAACCCTGTTCAGGTGGCGTGCGCTCCCTTTGTGCGCTGGTTGCCACCTTGTGTGACTCGCCTGGACGCAGCACGGTTTAGGTGGATGCTGCTTGGTGCTGTGCTACAGGGCCATCAGGGAGGGGCGGTACGCCGTGGGTTCAGCCAGTCAATGGGCACGTGAGACCTTCGGGGACATAGCCGGCGAGCTGGCCGACATCATCCCGGCTTGCCTCCTCCGGGCTCATGATCGTGCCCGGACCGGGCACGAGGGCGTCCACACTCAGACGCTCGAAGCCTACGGACATGGTCTCTACGCGGCGCAATACGAGGAACTGGCCGTCGGCATCTCCGGGCTTGGGGAAGCTGTGCGCCTGCAAGGACGCACGCTGATGCTCGTCCGCGGCCACCTGATCTACCCCCTCCGCTACGCGAAGAAAGACGTGCCCGTCACGGCCGCACGTCTTCGTCGGGCCACAGGCTTCCGAGCAGACCTGATCCGCCGCCACGGCCCGCCTCCCCTGCAGCAGGCGTTCGACCTGGACTGGGGGGAACTTGACGACTCCGAGGTGCACCCAGACCTGGAACTCCTCCCCGAAGACGTGCGGCTCGTCCTCGTCGCCTATGCCTGCTCCATGGAGAAGGGCGTCATGCGCATTGAGTGGGGCTCCGCAGAGCTGCGCCGCGAGGACCGATACCTGATATGGCACCGCCACGAGCCGCTGCCGACCAGGGATTGATCCGAGCTGTGGGCCAGCGGCTACAGGCGTCAAGGGCTCAGGACTTCAGTTCTCCGGGTGCAGGCATAACCCTTCCAGTGTGGCAGATCAACGGCGGGTGCTCAGGCCGGAGCGGGGTGGGGGTGGTCACCTGTGGGTGGCGTCTGTCATCGTCGGCCGGCCTCGGACGGCCCAGGGACGGCCCAGGGACGCCCATGACGGCATCCGCTCCACGTGTCGATGCATTGAACCGGTACCACATTCGTCCGCTAGCCGCGCCACCGTCGGCATTTCTGACGCCACAGTGGTTGACGGCTACGAGTTCTGGACCGACGGGCCCTGACCCCGCCAGGTCACAATCTGGACTTTTCGGTAAGCCCAAGCATGCAGCCGACTTCCACAACATACTCAAGACATGAGCAGCCCCGAGCAGTCGCCAGCTTCCAGCAGGAACCCCATCAGAATGCTGTCGTGGCGAGTGGTTATAGCATTTTTCCTGGCTGCTTGCGGCCTCACCGCACTGACAACCTGGGCTCTCGTCACCGCAACCGAAGCTAAAACTGCGGACCAAGCCAAGATTGCCACGGTAAGAATTAACGCTATCCGGACTGGCCTCAGCGTGGGGGCAGGGATAGGCGGAGCTATGGCTCTCCTCCTAGCCGCACGCAAGCAATGGCTGGGCGAGAGATCACAGGCACACCAAGAGGACGTCGCCAATAGTGACATAATGGACGCCTCAGAGAGGCGAATTACCGACCTTTACGGCAAAGCTGTGGATCAACTTGGAAGCGATAAGGCTGCAGTCAGAATTGGAGGGATCTTCGCCCTCGAAAGGCTAGCGCAGGCAAATCCTGGGCACCGGCAGACAATTATTGATGTGATTTGTGCCTACCTACGAATGCCGTTCAACGTTCCATCCGAGCTTGACCTAGGCTCAATCACGGCATATACACTCCAAAGCGCTACTAATCAGGAGGGTCAACAAGAGATTCAAGTTCGACTCACAGCTCAAGACCTCCTTAGGCGTCGACTTTCTAAGAAGTCGACAAATTTGGATGACCACTGGAGGGACTTGCGGATTGACCTAACGGGAGCGACTCTAATCACGTTCAACCTAACTGATTGCGAGTTCCGAGAGGGGGTGTTTAGCAACGCCCACTTCGTCGGCACGACACGTTTCAATTCCTCCACTTCTACAGGAATCTCGACGTTTCGAGGTGCTCGCTTTTCTGGCTTTGCAGACTTCACCAGCTTTGACTTTTCTGGTCAAGTTCGCTTCGACGATTCAATCTACGCAAAGTCATGCTCATTCGAGGAGGCGAATTTCGACCAAGCGCGCTTCGATAAAGCTACCTTTATGGATCAGGCGATCTTCAAGCGTTCCAACTTCCATAACCGTGCCATATTCGACGATGCGACGTTTGCGGAAGTGATCTTTACAGAGGCGGACTTCATTGCGGACGTACAGTTCCTGAGAGTCACCTTTAGTGAAGATGCCCGCTTCGGACAGTCCAGGTTTCGCAGTGCCGCCACATTCACGAACTGCAGATTCGAAAAGGATGCACGTTTTGGAGGCTCCAGGTTCGAAGGGCGAGTGCGCCTTCGCGAGGCGACCTTCTCAGGCCTGGCCTCGTTCGGTGAGTGCATTTTCACCGAAGGCCTCTACATGCGTGGCACAGCTTTCGATGACGTCGCAAAGTTTGGAAATAGCAAGATGATGGGCGGCGCCAGCCTGCGAGATGTCAGCTTCAAGAAAACAGCATCATTCACGGGAACCTCAAGTTCGCGTTCAATCATATTCTACGGAGTTCGCTTTGACGGCGCGGTAAGCTTCTACAAGACTGAAGAGCAACCCGTTGAATTCAAGAACTCTTCCATTCAGAACCGCGATCAGATGCTTCACCCCCCTAAATATTGGCTTGTCGCCAGCCAGGAAAACTTGCTGGGGCGGTACGATATTGTTCGATGGAATCCACCCATGGTCCTCCCATGAGTAGAGGAGGGTGCGCCTTATCCATGTATGGAACGGTGACCGGACATGACCGTGTTAGGGCGGCGGAGCGGCTTTGGGCTGGAGCTGCTTTGGCGCGAGTGATCATGGCCCCGTAAGCTTCCGGCGCGTCGGGCAGTCTGTGGACCTGCCCGTTAAAGCACGACGTTGGGGCCATGATCCTCGAGGCTCGCGCCAAAGTGGCTGCGTAAAGCCGCGGAGCCGACCGCCCCAGCCGCGACGTATACCTTCTCTGGCGTCAGGCGGCTGATCGCTGTGCGCGCGGGGAGCGGAGCGAGCCGCACTTGTACCGGTGAAGAAGGTTGTAACTCAGTCGTCGGACAGGATGCTGTGGTACAGGGATCGGACGCTTCCCGCTCAGGTTGTCAGGCTCCCTGTCGAGCCGCGAGCGCCGGGATCGCGGCGATCTTCTCTGCGGTGAGGGCCGACCAGTCGATCCCGGACGGTCGGTGCGGGTTCGGGCAGGTGAGGGTCTCGTCGGGGGTCACGATCAGGTCGACGCCGACGTCGTGCGCGGTGGTGGGGATCGGGGTGTCGGTCACCTGGAGGGCGTGGACGGTGGTGACGACGATGGTCTCCGGCGTCACCAGGCCGGCCTCGGTGAGCAGGGCGAACTCGATGTCGGAGTAGCCGGCGCCCTTGCCGATGCGGGCGCCGTCGCGGTTGACGGCGACGCTGCCGAGGATGATCAGGTCCGGCGGTCGGAGGGCGTCGACCTCGACGGTGGGGGCGATCATGGCGGCGGTGCGGCCGACTGCGGCCTCGGTGGGCGGGACGGTGAGGTTGGCCGGGTCGAGGAGGTAGAAGGGCTTGGGGGTGGCCAACTTCGGGACTGCCATGTAGACGGTTTTGCCCTCCTCCAGGGCCCGTGCGCGGACCGGGAGTTGGGCCTTGTCCGGTACGGCCTTGACGACGCTCGCGCGCTGCCAGGCCGGGAGCCCCGCGAGGCGGGCCGCAGCTTGTTCGGCGCCTTTGAAGTGGGGGATGCGGCCGTGCACGGAGGGGTCGTGGACGGCGTCCGCGGCGGTCAGGGCGTCCCAGACCTGCGTGCGTACTGCCTGCTTGGCGCGGTCCGGGGGGTTGGCTGCCACCGGTGTCTCCTTCTCTCTTCTACGCCGCCGTCATCAGGCCGAGCAGTCTGTCGTGGACCTCGGCGACGCGGGGCTCCTGTCGCCAGGGGCGCAGTTCGCGGGCGGCTCCGAAGACGATGTTCAGGCCTCCGCCTCCACGTGTGGTCTCCAGCTCGGCGATGGCTTCGGCAAGGCTGGCCACCCCCGCTTCGACATCGCGCTGACGGATACGGGCGAGCGTAAGGTTCCCCAGCACGATCGCGCGTGACTTTCGCCTGTCCCGTAGCTTCTCCGCGGTGCTGGTCAGCAGGGTTTCGGCCCGTCGGTGGTCTCCGAGCGAGAGGTAGCAGGAGCCTGCGAGGCGGCTGAACTGGGTGGGTGACACCAGGTCGGCGGCGGCATCGCTGCCGTCCACGTGGTCGAGGTGGCGTTCCGCGCGGGAGAGAGTGCGTTCGCAGTCCGAGGCCGACCGCAGTATGGCGTGTGCCTCGGCGACGTGCAGGAGCGCCAGTCCGGTCAGGGCGGGACTCGTGCGCTCGGCGGTTTCGGCTGCTTGCTCCGCGAGCGCGAGCCCGGCCTGTGCGTCGTGTGCGCCGTACAGCGCGACGTAGCAGGTGCGCAGTAAGGCATGGGCTTCGAGAGTGGTGTTCCGTAGGTGGCGGGCGAGGCCGGCGCTCTGTTCGTAGTACGTCTTCGCGGTGGTGTGGTCGCGGCGCTGGGAGGCGTCCCAGACCAACTGCCCCATGAGGGTGCACGCGTCGGCGTGCAGAGCGTGGAGTTCCCTCTGGACGCGTCCGCGGGCGGAGACGGCGGCGAGCTGGGCGATGCGGTTGAGTTGCGCTGCTGCTTCTGCGATGAGGCCGGCCGAAGGCACACGGTCGTAACGAGCGGTGCAATCGTCGAAGCGTGTGCGAAGTGCGGCGACGGCGGGCAGGTCGATGCGGTCCGGGTGAAGCATCGCGTAATCGAGGGCGTCCTGTCCCTGCGTGCCACTTGGTAACCGTGCGGTCAGCAGGTCGTTGAGGCCCTCGGCATTGACGCGGAGAAGGCGGGCCAGCCGTGGACGCATCCAGGGCTGCGGGGCGGTGCGGCCTGATTCCCAGCGGGTGATGGTGGAGCGGTCCACCTGCATGTGCTCGGCGAGAGCCTCTTGGGTGAGGCCCACGGTTCGGCGGCGCGCTGCGAGGCCGTTGCGGCGGTGCGTCATGACGCTGTCTCCCCGTTTCGCCTGCCTGCCAGGAACGTACGGCTGCGCGACTCCCAGGTGAGGCGTGAGGGTGACGCACGGATGCCGCATCGGTGCGTCCATTGTGCTCTGGGCGTTGTCGGCCGGGGGCGGTTGTGTGGAACTCCGACGCACACAGCCAGGAAGGTTCGCCCTCCATGACGTTCCGAACACCCGCCGCGGAGTCCTCATCCCTCCATGTCCCGTCCGACACCGGCGCTGTGTCTTCCGCTCGTCGCAGGGTTGTCGAGATCGTCCGTGACTGGGACGTGCCCCTTGCGGAGGAGACGGTCGAGACGCTGGAGCTGCTGGCCGGTGAGGTGATCGCGAACGCCGTGGTGCACACGGGGGAGGGCTGCCGGGTCACGGTGAGCTGGGACGGGACTCGTGTGCGCCTGGAAGCCGAGGACGCGGAAAGCGGCCTTCTCCCGCAGCGGGCACCGGCCGATCTGGACGAGGAGAGTGGGCGCGGACTGCAGTTGGTCGAGGGTCTTGCCCAGGCGTGGGGCTCCCGGCCGACCACGGACGGAAAGGTGGTCTGGTTCGAGGTCGGCGGCTGCTCACCCTCGCCTTCCCGTCCGTCTCCCGCCGCATGTGCAGGCGATTCCTCGTTCGAGGGCGTACAGCGGCCAGTGGCGCTTGCCGAACCGGGATGCGGCGTGCTCAGCGGCTCCCGCGCGCATGTCACTGCCACCTGACCACCTGAACACCTGATTTGGGGCGCGCGCGTCCCCAATCAGCCACAGATGCCTCCGACTGGGACTCCACCGCCCGGTGGGGCCGCCGGAGACGCCGCATCCAGGGAGCGGGCAACCGGCTCGCTTCCGCCGACACCGAAGGAGACACAGCCATGCCCGAGCAGGACACGACCACGAACGGTGCTCAGAAGGGCCACGGTCTGCTGGTCGCCCGTCGCCGGATCGCCGCCGCCCGTTCGCGGGCCGAGCAGCCCTCGGACGGCGGTTCCACCGGTCGTTCCGACGGCAACGACTGAGAAGGGCCGCAACCGATGACCACCGACGTATCCGCGGTGGTCGCGCGCCTGGGCGAGGACTTCCTCGCCCAGGCGTACGGCCGAACCTATCGCCACTTCCCCGGTGAGCCGGGTCGCTTCGCCGGCCTGCTCGGCTGGGACGACCTGAACGCCCTGCTCACCCACCACCGGCTCGAACCGCCCCGCCTGCGCCTCTCGGCGGGCGGCGAGGCGTTGCCCCAGTACGCCTACTCGGTGCCGGTCACCACCCGTCGCAGCACCGTGTGGCACCGGCTCAAGCCCGCCGAACTGCACCGCCACCTCGCCGAGGGCGCCACCCTCGTCCTGGACGCGATCGACGAATTGCATCCGGGAGTCGGCCACCTCGCCCAGGAACTGGAACGACACCTGCGCACGGGCATCCAGGTCAACGTCTACGCCTCCTGGACCCCGGAGGAAGGCTTCGGAGTCCACTGGGACGACCACGACGTGCTCGTCCTCCAGCTCGACGGCGCCAAACGATGGCGCATCCACGGCCCCACGAGGCAAGCCCCGCTCCACCGGGACACGGACGTCCCCGAACCGCCGCCGAACGAGCCGCTTGTCGAACTGGTCCTGCATGCAGGGGACATGCTGTACCTGCCGCGCGGTTGGTGGCACGCGGTCGCCGCTTCCGAAGGCGTCCACTCCCTCCACCTCACCTGCGGCATGCAGACGACGACCGGCGCCGACCTCCTCCAGTGGCTCTCCGAGGACCTGCGCCGTGAAACGACCGTGCGCAGCGACCTGCCGCGCTTCGGGACCGAGGAAGAGAAGGCGGACTTCGTGCGGTCGCTTGGCGACCTCGTCAGGAAGGAGTTCGAGGACGGGACGCTGCTCGACCGCTTCCTCACCATGCGGGACGCCACCGACCGGGCCCGCCTGGTGCCCTCACTGCCGTACGTCGAGGGCGTACCGCCCGACCCCGCTCTCGTCGTGCACATGGTGACCGCTCGCGCCCGGCTGCACAGCGACGGGGAGGGCCACCCGGTGCTGACGGCAGGGGGAGAGGAATGGACCTTCTCCCCGCAGGCCGCACCTGTGCTGTCCCTCCTCCTGGACGGAGGCCACCACCGCCTGGACACACTCGCCCGAGCGGCCGGACTTCGCGTCGGACAAGTGGCGCACCTCGTGAGCGAACTGGTGGACGGCGAGGTCGCGGCCGTGGGACGGGCCGGATGAGCGCCCGACTGGCGGCCGGGACGTACCGGTGCCGTGACGTGTCGCAGTCGGTGGGTGCGGCCGTGGACGCCGGGGTGACATGGATCGACACGGCGCCGAACTACGCGTCCGGTACGGCCGAGGCAGCTCTGCGGCCGGTCCTCGAAGCGTGTCCACAGGTACGTGTCTCGACCAAGGTCGGCTTCGTACCCGACGCCGACCGACACGCCGCTCGGAACGCCGGGGTGCCGTTGTACGACCGCGCTCAAGGCCACTGCCTGGCACGTCCCTGCATCGCCTGGCAGCTCGCCCGCAGCCGTATCCGCCTCGGTCGCGTCCCGGACCTGGTCTTCGTCCACAATCCGGAGCACGGCCGGACGGACCGGGCCGATCTGTCGCGGACGCTGACCGAGGCGTTCGAGGAACTGGAGAGCACGGCGGACGCCGGCAGGATCGGCGGCTACGGCGTCGCCACCTGGGCGGGCCTGTCGAGCGGCATGTTCACCATCCCCGAACTCACGGCACTCGCGGAAACCGTGGGCGGGCCACAGCACCACTTCCGAGCCGTGCAGTTCCCGGTCTCACTCCTTCGACTCGCCGTGGTGGCGGACGCGCTCGAGGGGTGCGGAGCACTGGTGGAGGCACGGGAAGCGGGGCTCGACGTCTTCGCATCGGCCCCGCTCGGAGGCGGTGAACTCCTCGGAGCGATGACGGAGGAACTGGTGCGCGTCATCGACCCTGCCGCCTCCGCAGCGCAGGCCGCGCTCCTGGTCGCCCTGTCGGCCCCCGGGGTGTCGCGTGTCCTGCTGTCGTCGAGCACACCGGCACACTGGGCCGACGCCCTGGGGGCTGCGGCCTGCGAGCCCTTGTCGCCCGATCGCCTCAGAAAGGTCATCGATGTCCTCGGAACCTGACGACCCCGAGGTCGCCGCGCGCATGCGGAGGGCCCATACCGTGGCGTGCGACCTCCTCGAGGCGGTCCCTGGCACACGGCCGTCCAACGGAGGGCCGCAGGAGGCGTGGGGTGGAGGGGACGCACGCTGGGCCGACCCGTCACCGGGACTCACGAGCCAGGGTGGCTGCGTGTCGTCCACAGCCCGGTGGACAAGGCGAGCGGCAAGCTGTGGACGGGGCCGGAGGACGCCGAACGGCTGCTGCCCCCGCAGGTGCCGCGCCCTCGTCTGCGTCTCGTACGGCAGTGGACGGAGGAAGGAAACGCGTACAAGGCCGAGCTGTACGACCACGTCCCCGGCGAAACCGTGTCGCCCACTCCCGCACTCGTCACCGCAGAGCCCTCCCTGACGACAGCCTGGTGGAGCGACCTGCGCACGGTCCTGGCCTGTCTCCCGACGGTCCGCACCGACCGTACGGCCGTACGCCAGGCATACCTGGACCGCGCCATGCCGAAGTACCTCGCCTTCCTCGGCGGGCCCGTCCCTACGACGCCTCCCGCATGGTCCACCGCACACGGTGACCTGCACTGGGCCAACCTCGCCGGTCCCGAACTCGGCATCCTGGACTGGGAAGGCTGGGGCACCGCCCCGGCCGGCTACGACGCAGCCCTCCTGCACGCCTACAGCCTCACGATGCCGGAGACCGCCGAGCGCGTCCGCCGGGAACTTTCCCCCGTTCTCGACAGTGAGGGCGGACGCTTCGCGGAGCTGGTGGTCATCACCGAACTCCTGCAGAGTGCCGAACGCGGGGACAACGTGGAACTCGTTCCCGCTCTGTGGCAACGGGCGGAAGAGATCTGGCACCGGATGACGGCCGACGGGGCGACCGGTCGCTGAGCCGCTCACCGTCGAGCCGGCGGGGACGCCGGACGACCCCGGTCAGGCGGCGCTGATCCACGGGTACGAGGCCCGGCCACGGGGACACCGCCGGGCTCGACGACCTCGTACGGGTCGAACGTGCGAAGCGCCACATCGGCGGTCGTGCACACTACAAGGGGCGCTACAAGGAGCACTACAAGGAGGAGTCACCGGAGAGCTGATGGTGTGGTGCGGTTGTGGTGCGACACCCGTCGGCGGGTCTGGACAACAAAGAACCCCCGGGTCTCTGACCTGGGGGTTTCGCTTGGAGCGGGTGACGAGAATCGAACTCGCGCTCTCAGCTTGGGAAGCTGATGTTCTACCATTAAACTACACCCGCGTAACTCTCCGTGACCCCGATGTGATCGGTGTCCGGACGCTCGCTCACTCTACCTCATGCCAGGCCCCCGGTGTCCAAGCCCGGGGGCCTGATGGCATTTCAGGGATGGAAGCGGCTGCGGGGGGCAGAAGTTGGGGCGTACGGTGGGGGTGCGGAAGAGGGGTCGGGCAGGTGCGGAGTGCCGCCTGGAGAGCCGTTCCTTTGATCCCGTAATGTGGCTTTTGTCGTCAGGGCAACAAGCCAGACGCGGCTCTTGGGGAAGGGACTCTGGGACTTGATGGAGCGCACCGTCGTCCGCTGTGCCGATGGGCACGTGTTCACCGCCGCCTCGTTCCCGATGCAGCAGGCCGAGCGACTCGGCCCCGGTCGGCTTCTGAGGTGTCCGCGCTGTGCGCGGCTTCGCAGCGTCGTGCCGGTGGCCCTCCAGAAGCGGTAACGCGAGGGGCACGGGAGACCGGGAGAGACTGAGGACGTGGGCGCGCGGGACGGCGATTGTCGCCGGTCCGCGCGCCTTGCGTATTCTCGGGACGTGCTTCTCTCAGACAAGGACCTCCGGGCCGAGATCGACGCCGGGCGGGTGCGCATCGATCCCTTCGACGATTCCATGGTGCAGCCGTCCAGCATCGACGTGCGTCTCGACCGCTTCTTCCGGGTGTTCGAGAATCACCGGTACCCCCACATCGACCCCTCCGTCGAGCAGCCGGAGCTGACCCGGCTCGTGGAGCCCGAGGGGGACGAACCGTTCATCCTGCATCCCGGGGAGTTCGTGCTGGCCAGCACGTTCGAGGTCATCACGCTGCCCGACGACCTCGCGTCCCGGCTGGAGGGGAAGAGCTCGCTGGGGCGGCTCGGACTCGTCACCCACTCCACCGCCGGGTTCATCGACCCCGGGTTCTCCGGGCACGTGACCCTCGAACTCAGCAACCTCGCGACCCTGCCGATCAAGCTGTGGCCCGGCATGAAGATCGGCCAGCTGTGCATGTTCCGGCTCAGCTCGCCCGCCGAGGCCCCGTACGGCAGTGAGCGGTACGGGTCCCGGTACCAGGGGCAGCGCGGGCCCACCGCCTCGCGGGCCTACCTCAACTTCCACCGGACGCAGGTGTGAGCGGCGTGAGTGAGGGCAGCGACGTGCGGGAGAACCTGAGCTACGAGCAGTTCGGGGTGGCGGTGCGCGAACTCGCGCAGGCCATCGCCGACGACGGGTACCGGCCGGACATAGTGCTGAGCATCGCGCGCGGCGGTGTCTTCGTCGCCGGCGGGCTCGCCTACGCGCTCGACTGCAAGAACATCCACCTGGTGAACGTCGAGTTCTACACGGGGGTGGGGACCACGCTCGAGATGCCGGTCATGCTCGCGCCCGTGCCCAACGCCATCGACTTCACCGACAAGAAGGTGCTGATCGCGGACGACGTCGCCGACACCGGCAAGACGCTCAAGCTGGTGCGCGACTTCTGCCTCGACGCCGTCGCGGAGGTGCGCAGCGCCGTCGTCTACGAGAAGACGCAGTCACTGGTGAAGTGCGAGTACGTCTGGAAGCGGACCGATGCGTGGATCAACTTCCCGTGGAGTGTCCTGCCTCCGGTACACGGGTCGGGGGAAGAGACCAGGCCGAACAGAGAGGCCCTGTAGCGGGCTCGCCCGCGGTCGGCGCCGCACGGTGACCCCGTGAGGGTCAGCGCCTCCGGCCGTGGGGCGCCGTTCCCGTCGGTCCCTCTTCCGTGTCACTCGTCTGCACCGTCGGGGGCGACGGCGGGCAGCCGTCCGCCGAGGCTGGGGCCTGACGGAAGCGCGGCGCGCAGCCTGGTCAGGAGGAGCCGACCGCGCGGATGGGGCCGCGGCGCGGCAGGCACGCGCTGCCGAGGAAATGCGAAGGTGCCTCCGCATGCGACACGCCGCGACGGTGCCGGGGGCTGCCTGGCCGGCCAGGTGGGCGGGAGCCCTGCTGTGCCTCGCGGTGGCCGCCGTCCACGTCGTGGACCAGGGCGGCATCACGGTGACGAGGGACCCCTACTACGTCGGCGTCGCCTACCACGTCCTGGAGATCGCGGCAGTGGTCGCCGCCGTGCTGCTCCTCACCGGCCCCGTCCGACTGGGATGGCTGCTGGCAGCCGCGGTCGCCGTCGGCCCTTTGCTGGGCTACGTCCTCTCCAGGGGGCCGGGGCTGCCCTACTACAGCGACGACATCGGCAACTGGACGGAACCGCTCGGGCTGGCCAGCCTGGCTGTCGAAGGAGCCCTGCTCCTGCTGTCGGTGCCGCTCTTCGTGCGGAGCCTGCGCCGCAGGACCTACTGAAGCTGCGCCGAGCAGCTTGTACACGCCGGTGTACGAACGGCCTGGACGCCGGGGGCCGCGTCCGCCCGGCTCCGCCTGGGTCGGCGGCGGACGGGACGGGAGCACCCCCACGCACGCCCCTACGGGCCAGCGGTCGGCGACGGGCCCCCGTCGTCCCGGTGCCGGCCGTTCCCCCGTTGGAAGCATCGCCCTGACCGCAGGCCGCTCCATGCGGTGATCGGCTCAGGGCCACCGGCCCTGTCCGCGCGGGGGTGCCCGTGCGCGGCCCGGATCAGAGCGTGCCCAGCTTCACGAGGGACAGCAGGGCGAGGAGCTGGATCGCGGACGCGCCCAGCGCCTTCGGCCAGGGCAGGTCGTGCGAGCGGCCGACCATCATGGTCAGGAGCGCGCCGCCCGCGACCCAGGTGGCCCAGCCGACGATCTGGACGAAGGTGGCGTCGCCGCTCGCGAACATCGCGAGGATCAGCCGGGGGGCGTCCGTGAGGGACGCGATCAGCATGGACAGGGCGACCGTGGGCTGCCAGGCCCCGTTGCCGCCGAGCTGGCGGGCCAGGGTGTGGGTGACCGCGCCCAGGATGAGGAAGCTGATCACCATGGCCACGGCCGTCATCAGGACGATCGGTATGAGGTTGGTGAGGGTGGCGCTGATCGCCTCCTCGCGGGCGCCGTCGAACCCGAAGACCGCGAGCAGGCCGTAGAGGAAGGTGACGACGAGGGCGGGGCCCCACATCGTGTAGTCGCGCATCTGGAGGAAGGTGCGGTCGGGCGCGGTGACGATGCCCTTCAGCAGGTCCTTCCAGCCCAGGCGGGGGCCGACCGGGGCGGCGGGGTCGTCTCTTATATACATCT